>CAZMVY010000032.1:0-27996 GCA_964569765.1 uncultured Planctomycetales bacterium | reverse complement strand
CGCACCCCGTACGAGACCGCTCGCGGCCTCGGAGAGGCCGCACTCCGTGCGAGACCGCTCGCGGCCTCGGAGAGGCCGCACTCCATGCGAGACCGCTCGCGGCCTCGGAGAGGTCGCACGCCATATGGGCCTATCGCATATGGTCTCGGTGCGAGTATTATCACGTCGCGTCATGACATGATCGGGATCAGGACGCCCGAATGGTGCATCATGTGGAACAGACGACAATGAAAGCACTCCTGTTGCGTGAGTACCGTAAGCTCGAGGTGGTGGACGCCCCCGTTCCCAAGGTCGGCGCCGACGAGGTCCTTGTCGCCGTCCGGGCCTGCGCGATCTGCGGCAGCGACGTGCATGGCTATGACGGGACCAGCGGGCGGCGCATCCCCCCCGTCATCATGGGACACGAGGCCGCCGGAGTGATCGCCGAGGTTGGCCGCAACGTAACCGGATTCCGCGCGGGCGACCGCGTCACGTTCGACTCGACCGTCTACTGCGGCACGTGCACGTTCTGCCGCGCGGGGCATGTGAATCTGTGCGACAACCGCCGTGTCCTGGGCGTCTCATGCTCCGACTACCGGCGCGACGGGGCGTTGGCCGAATATGTCGTCGTTCCGCAGCACATCTTGTACCACATCCCGGACGAACTGAGCTTCGACCACGCCGCGATGATCGAGCCGCTCTCTATCGTCTTCCACGCCGTCCGCCGCACACCCGTCGCGTTGGGCGATACGGCCCTGGTCGTCGGCAGCGGCGTGATCGGCCTGCTGCTGATCCAGGCGCTGCGGCTGGCCGGCTGCGGCCGGGTGATCGCCGTCGACATCGACGAGAACAGGCTTGCCCTCGCCCGGCGCCTCGGCGCGAACGAAACATTGAACCCCGCGTCGGGCAACGCGGTCGAGGCGGTCATGCGGGCGACTGACGGCCGCGGCGCCGACTCGTCGTTCGAGGCGGTCGGCAAGAACGAGACGCTCCAACTGGCCGTCGCCGGTGTCCGCAAGGGCGGCAGCGTGACGCTCGTCGGCAACATCTCGCCGAAGGTGGACTTGGCGCTGCAGCTTGCCGTCACGCGCGAGCTGACGCTGATCGGATCGTGCGCATCCGCGGGCGAGTACCCCGCGTGCATCCGCATGCTGGCCGACGGCCGCGTGGACGTCGCGAGCCTGATCAGCGCGGCTGCGCCGCTGGAGGAAGGCCCAGCCTGGTTCGAGCGCCTCTACGCACGCGAACCCGGCCTGATCAAAGTCGTCCTTCGACCGCAGGAAAAACCATGAGCACGGACAAGAACCTCTTCGATCTCTCGGGCAAGGTCGCCATCGTCACGGGCACGAGCCGTGGGCTGGGGCAGTACTTCGCGCGGGCCCTGGCCCGGGCCGGCGCGGACCTGGTCATCACGAGCCGTAAGCTCGACTCGCTCGAGCCATTCCGCAAGGAGGTCGAGTCGCTCGGGCGGCGGGCCGTGCCGGTCGAGCTGGATGTACGCAATCACGACAGCATCCGGCAAGCCGTGGCGGCAGCCCACAATGCGTACGGCAAGATGGATATCCTCGTCAACAACGCCGGCTGCAACGTCCGCAAGCGGGCGCTCGACGTCACCTGGGACGACTGGAACCTCGTTCTCGATACGAATCTCCGCGGCACGTTCTTCGTCGCGCAGGAAGTCGCGAGGCACATGATCCCGCGAAAGTACGGGCGGATCATCAACGTCGGCTCCGTGACGGCCGTCTTCGGCTACGCGGGCCTGGCGCCGTACGGGGCAAGCCGCGGCGGCGTGAAGCAACTGACGATGAGCCTCGCCGACGACTGGGGCCCGCACGGCATCACCGTGAACTGCCTCGCCCCGGGCTGGTTCCGCACGGAGCAGAACAAGGTGCTCTATGAGAACAAAGCGTGGGTCGATTACCTCGTGGACCGCATCCCGCTGAAGCGCCCGGGCCGGCCTGACGACCTGGACGGCGCCATCGTGTTTCTCGCCTCCGACGCATCGCAGTACATCACGGGCCAGACGATCCTGATCGACGGCGGAATCTCGACGGGAGCGACGCGGGCGATGCCGTGAGCAAGAGCGACGGAGGGGCTCGACGTAACGTCAGCCCCTGCCCAACTGCTATCGGCTGAAATCGTCACGACTCGCGAACATTCCGAAGGCGCTCGAGACGCCCTCCCCTTGTATAGGGCTGCCGCCGAAGACGGCGATGCGTCGCTGCTCTCCTACGACGTCAGCAGCTTCCCCAGACTCTCCGGCAGGATCAGGACGCACAGGATTCCGAATACGAGCGTGGCCGTTGCGAGCAGCACGATCGCGACCGGGCCAGGGCGGAGCAACCGACAGCTTTCACGCGGCACCAGTCGGGGCAGCACGAACAGGAAGGCGACGAGGATCGCAAGCGACTGAACCGGCGTGAGAAGAATGCCGTCCAGTTGTCCGCCGAGTTGGACGAGTTTCACCGGGTCGAAGACGAGAAGCGCCGCCGCGTTTGTTACGACGAAGAACGTGAGGAAGCCGCGAAACTGGCTCTTCCAGGGCAGGCGGCCGAACGGCGGACATACGATGCGAGCACAGTCGGCCAGCAGCCTCGGCCACCCCGCCAGTTGGCCGATGAGCGTGCTGACCATCGCCGCCGCACCCGCCAGCAGGAACAGTACGGCCCCGACCTGCCCCCAGTTTTCCGAGAAGATCCGCGAGAGCGTCAGCGCCACCTGGTTGCCCTCCGGCAGCAGATGCCGCGGGCCCAGGACGCCGGCACCGGCCAGCATGAAGCCCGTCGTCACAACAACGCCGATACATGCGGCGAAACTCGCATCCAGATGGACCACGCGGCACCATCCGCGGATGCGCCGGGCCTCCCCGGCATCGATCGCGGCCAGCCGCTGCGTGTCCGCGGGTTTGCCCCAGGTGCCCTCCGCTGCCAATCCGTATCCCGCGCCGAGACACCAGTAGGTGTACCAGACCTGGCTCGCGAAACCGCCCGCCGCCCAGCCCATCAGCGGAAGGACTTCATGCCAGGGCGACGTGACCCTGCTTTCCGCCGGCACCCATGGAGGAACCTCCAGCGGCACCAGGCCGACGAACCCCTTGACCACCTCGGCCAACGGCGGGATCGTCCGCAGCGCCACGTACATCGTACCGACCACGATCACCATCACGAGGGCGCTCATCACGCCCTTGAGCAGATCGAATCGCCCCGTCCAGGCCACGCCCACCGCGAAGAGCGACGCCGCCAGTCCCCAGACCAGCGGGCCGTGCGGCAGGGGCACCAGCGAGTCGAAAAAGGCGCCAGCCACCCTGGCCAGGGCCCCGATGGAAACGACCGCCGCCGGCAGTTGCAGAAGCAGGACCACCCACACCAGCCAGTGGCGCGGCCCGGGAATACGGTCGAAGAGATCGACCATCCCCTCCCCGGTAACGGCGGTCCACCGCGCCCCCATCATCCCGATCGAGCATTTCAGCACTATGGCCGCGACCACAGCCCAGAGCGCGGCCGTTCCGAACAGCGCGCCTGTCCGCGTCGAGAGGATGACTTCGCCGGAGCCGATGTACTCGGCGCACCAGATGAGTGAAGGGCCTACGAGCGCGAGTGTCGCCAAGCCCCGCGGGGGCTGACGAATCTGCTCAGCCATGAGGTACGTTTCCTTTCCCGGGACCACGTGCGGCCTCCGGAGAGGCTACACTCCACATCACTCACCAGTGCATCAGCAACCCGCCGTTGATATCGAGCATCGCCCCGGTGATGAACGACGACTCCTCGCTCGCGAGGAATACGATCGCCCGCGCCACGTCCTCGGGCGTACCATTGCGTTTCAGCGGCGTGTTCGCAGCGATCTGCTTCATCCGTTCGCGGCCGGTCAGCTCGAAGTGAAAGTCGGTCTCGATCAGCCCCGGGGCCACGCCGTTTGCGCGGATGCCCACGTCGGCATACTCGGCTGCCACGCCGATCGTGAATGTGTGCACGAAGCCCTTGCTGGCGGCGTAGAGCATCGAGTTGTTGCCCTTGCCGCCGCCGGTGCGGGCCGCGATCGAACCGACGTTCACGATGCTCGCCGGCGCGCACCGCTTCAGGTGCGGCAGGCATGCCTGCGTTACGTAGACGATGCTTTCCACGTTGAGCGCCACGAGTTGCCGAAGGAACTCCGGGCTCGCCTCCTCCAGCGAGACACGTTTGAGCAGATGCCCGGCGTTGTTCACGAGAACGTGCAGCTCCTTCGCCGTCTCGACGAATTGCCGCACCATGTCGTCCACCGCCGCCGGGTCGGTCACGTCCGCCTGGAGCACGACCGGCTCAGCCCCGGCCTCGCGGACCGCCTCAGCCACACGGGCCGCCGCGTCGGCGCTGCGGTTGTAGTTGATCCCCACGGCCCCGGCGCCGGCGCGGGCCATTGCGACCGCCGTCGCCGCGCCGATCCCGCGCGAGGCGCCGGTGATCAGACAACATCTGCCCTTCAGAGACGCCCCGGTTGTTGTGACCATCGTTCACCTGTCCTCGTTCTGATTCCTGACAACGGCTACGTCCTCGCCCACGTCCGATGCCACCGGCACAGGCAGAACAGGGCGTACAGGATATCCGCGCGCTCGTGACGGCGGGCCTGATGATCCTGCCAGAGCGTCTCGGCCGTCGACGGGTCGATGCCCAGTGCCTCAAGCGTATCCGCGCGGACCGTGTCGCGATACGCCTCGCGCAGCGGGCCGCGGAGGAACTCGCCGATCGGGACCTCGAAGCCCATCTTCCGGCGCGAGAACACCTCGATCGGCAACACGTCGCGGTACGCATCGCGGAGGATGCGTTTCTGCCCATCGCGTCGCGACGGGTCGATCTTGTACTCGATCGGCAGCGACACCGCGTACTCCACCACGGCCGGATCGAGCATCGGCACGCGGACCTCCAGCGCGTAGAGCATGCTGGCCGTGTCCACCTTGGCGAGCATGTCGGCCGGGAGGCTGAATCCCAGGTCCGCCAGCATCAGCGGGGTCAGATCGTCGTCGGTGTGCACGTCCGGCGCAATGTCCTGCCGCGCCTCGCGCAGAAGCGCGGCCACATCCACGTTTCCCGCCCGTGGACAAAGAGCATCATGCGTCTCGCGCTCCGCCAGTCGCGACCACGCCGCGTGACGCTCGAACGGGTCGGCGTGATCGCCGCGGAGCAACTTGCGGGCCTGCCGGATCCGATTCAGCCGTCGGCTCGACTTCGCCGACGGCGCAGCGGACAGCAACGGCTCGATCACCCATCGCCGCAGGACCTGCGGCAGGCGCCGGTAGCGCCGCAGATACTCATGGCCCAGGTAACGCCAGTAGCCGCCGAACAGCTCATCGCCGCCGTCGCCGCTGAGCGCCACGGTCACATGCTGCCGGGTGTACCGGCTGATGAGGCTCGTCGGGATGAGCGAGCTGTCCGCAAACGGCTCGGCCACGTGCTCCGTCAACGACGGGATCGCCGCAAGCACGTCGTCGAACGTCAGCTTGAATTCGTGGTGCTCGGTGCCGAACCGTTCGGCGACGAGGCGGGCGTACCGCGTCTCATCATACGCGGGCTGATCGGCATAACCGATCGAAAACGTCTTGACGCGGCCGTCCGCCGCACCGCCGGCCCGGGCCAGCTCGGCCACGACGACCGCCGAATCCAGCCCGCCGGACAGGAACGCCCCCAGCGGCACGTCGGCGATCCGCCGGACATCCACCGCGGCCGCGATGCGGCGCCGCAATTCCGCCTGCGCCTCTACGTAATCCGGAATGCCGCCCGGCCTCGGTGCGACGCGGTAGTAACGGCGAGGCGGACGAATGCCGCCGGCGTCGAACTCGAGCACATGCCCCGGCGGCAGCTTGTACACCCCCTCGAAGATCGTCAGCGGATGCGGGATGAACCCCAGCGACAGATAGAGCCCCAGCGCCTCGCGACGGATCGGTGGCGTACGCGGCCCGCCGCTCAACAACGGCAGCAGGCCCCTCATCTCGCTGGCGAAGACAAGCCGGACGGCGAGCCCGCCCGCATCCCGCTCGACCGCATAGTAGAGCGGTTTGACGCCGAAGCGGTCGCGGGCCACGAAGCCCCGGCGTGCCTCCGCGTCTACGAAGGCAAACGCCCACATCCCGTTGAGACGGACCAGACCCTCCGGCCCCCACTGCATCATCGCCGCCAGAAGGGTCTCCGTGTCGCAGCGCGTCTTGAACGCGTAACCGCCGGAGAGTTCCTTCTGCAGGCCGCGAAAGTTGTAGATCTCGCCGTTGAAAACGATCCGGTAACGCCCGGCCGGATCGCCGAACGGCTGATGGCCCGCAGGCGAGAGATCGAGCACGGCCAGCCGGGTGTGCGCCAGTGCCGCGGCGAACCCCCCCGTCTCGTGTTGCCAGAGGCCGCGATCATCCGGCCCGCGATGCGACAGGGCATTCCGCGCGGCCAGGAGCATCTCCGTCGCGACGGGGCGACCACGCAGGTCGATAACACCGGCGATGCCGCACATGGCCCCGGATTGTTTCGGAGCCGCCGCGGGATTGCAAGGCGACGACGACCCGCCGACCGGAGCGGCCGCCGGAGTTCGCCCGTGCCGCCGGCGCCACACGCGCAGCCGCGGGCAATTCGTTTCACCTGACGGAAAAACCGCGTATAATCACGGGATACACCCGGGCGTGGAGAGACGCGGCAAGGCCCCAGACGCGGAAAGCCGTAGCGGCGCCCGGACCCGCTGGACAGGAGACAGGCCATGCATGGCTTCGTTCGCCGCCTCCGCGTATCGCCGTGCGGAGTCGCGGCGGCCGCGATGTTCGTCGCTGCGTGCTCCGGCGGGCCCGCGCGCGTACCGCTGATCGTCATCCCCGAAACGGGCACTGGCGGCGGCGCGTCGATCGACAGTGCCACGCTTCGCGCCCAGGCCGAAAGCATCGTCCGAATCCGCTTCAATCGCGCGATGCTCGTGGAGGTTATCGGCACGCCCGGCTTCGGCTCCGCCGACACGGCCGCCGACGTGACCCGCATGGAGTTCCGATTCGCGGCGGACCGGACGAACCCGGCCGGGGGCACCGTCTGGATCGATGCGACCGGCGGCCGCTTCGGGATCGTCCAGACGACCTCCCGGCAACTGAGCGACACGACGTTCGCGGAACTGCCGACGTCGCTGACGCTCGAACGGGCAGTGACCCTGATGCGCGACGCCGGCTTCACGGGTGCGTTCCGGCGAGTGATCTTCCGGCAGTTGCCCAGCGGTGCAAACGAAGCGACGTACGCGTTTCAGATGACCAACAACGAATACATTCTCGTCGGCGCCTCGACCGGTACCGTGTCTCAGGCCGCGTCGCAGCCCGAGCCCGATACCCTCGTGCCGAACACCTGACCAGGAGGAAATGCAAAGCCATGAACCCCAACGCTGCGCCGGATCGGATTCTTCCTTTGCCCACTCGGCCTGACCGGGCCGGAACCTGCGGACGACGGGCCTCGCTGCGACGACGCTTCCGACGGAAGTCGGCGGCGGCCGGGCTTGCCGCCCTGCTCGCGGCGCTCGCGTCGCCGGAACCGGCAACCCGGGCTCAGCAACCGGCCGAAGCCGGCAGCGCCGCCGTCGTCTCGACGCAGGCGGCCCGCCCGATCATCAAGGCGGACGAGCTCGTGCACGACTTCGGAACCACGTGGATCGGCACTCCCCTTCAGCACACGTTCACAATCACCAACGCCGGCAACGCCACGCTGAAGATCCTGAAAGTCGAGCCGGGCTGCGGATGCACCGTGGCAGGCAAGTATCCCCCGACCATCGAACCCGGCGCCTCGGGCAGGTTCCCGTTCTCCCTCAACACAAGCGGTCTCTACTATCAGTACGACAAACCGATCACGATCGTCTCGAACGACCCTGTGACGCCGAACCTCCGCCTCTCCCTTCGCGGCCTGTGCAAACGCTACGTGGAGGTCGTCCCCGTCAGCGCCTACTTCGGCGTTGTCACGAACGAAACGGCGCCGGAACAGGTGCTGAAGATCCGGAACAACGCCTCCACGCCGCTCACGCTGACGCTGGACCCCCAGCCGCCGGACAGCAAGTTCCGCTTCGCCCTCACGGAGACGAAAGCCGGCCAGGAGTTCGAGCTCCGCGTCACTCTCGCGCGGCGAGACGAACCCGGCGACTGCCGGGGCGTCGCGATCCTCCGGACGAACATCGAGGCGCAGAAGATGGTCGATGTCCAGGCCTTCGCGCGGATTCCCCGGCGAATCGACGTATTGCCGGAGACGATCACGATCGTCAAACGCCCGGACAATTCGCCCGCGCCGTCGTCGCCGATGATGCAGTTCGTCCGCATCAACAACTACGGGACCAGACCGGTAAAGGTCCTCGACGCCACCACGGACGAACCGGCCCTGAAGCTCCGCCTCACCGAACAGATGCCCGGCAAGACGTACACCGTGCAGGTTCAGTTCGATGCCAACTACCTGCCGCCGCCGGAGGGCCGGACGATCATCGTGAAAACGGACGATCCCGAGATACCGCAGATCCGCGTGCCGGTCCGGCGATGGCCGGCGGTGCCCGTCCCGCCGGCATCCGCCCCCACCACGCGCGCGGCCCGGCCCGCGGAACGGATGACCGGCAGACCCGCGCCGCCGGTTACGCTCAAGACCGTCGGCGGCAAGCCCCTCTCCAAGACGGATTTTGCGGCTCACCCGGCCTCCGTGCTGGACTTCGGCGCCGCGAACTGTCCTCACTGCCGCAAGCTGGTGCCGATGGTCGAGAAGGTCCGGGGAGACTACGTATCGAAGAACATCCGGTTCGTCAACGTCTGCGAGACGATGGGAGCTCCGGTCAGCGACGAAGCCGCCGCCGAGGTATACCGATCGGTCGGCTCCCGGATCGACTTTGCGACCGATCCGGGCAATCGCATCGGTCATGCGTTCAGCGCGACGAGCCTGCCGACGCTGTTCGTGATCCGTCCGGACGGCGTGATCGCCCGCGTCCTCATCGGCGACAAACCCCAAATCGAAACCTCATTGAGAACCGAGTTGAACGCCATGCTCAGCGCGAACCCCGCCGCGCCCGACCGGGGCACCGCCCCGGCACGGCCGGCCGGCTGACGGCCCACCCGCGCCACCACCCGCGGACGTTTCGAGAGGCCGCGACGCACTCCGCTCAAAGGCCCCCCGGGCCGATAAGCACCGACACGCCGCCCGCACATGCCGGCGCCGCGGAAAAGCGGACCTTCCGCTCGGCGCATGGCGACACGGGTAACCCACGCCCGCCGAACAGGTTGCACGCGAACCCTGCCTCTTGTCCCGGCCGGATTTGGACGCCTTCGGCTTATATCGTACTTTCGCGCTCGTACAATTCGCTCTGTAGTGAAGATGAAAGGGAAACGACATGGGTCTGAGTATCAACGGCCAGTCTCCTGAGCTCAGGCTGTTGAACATCATCAGCAAGCTGAGCGTTCAGCAGTCCGTCGCCATGGAACGGCTGGCGACGGCCAAACGGGTCAACCGGGCGTCCGACGACCCCGGGGGACTGATCGCCATCGCGCTCTTCAATTCCGAACTCGCCGAGGTGGATGCCGCGCTCGGCAACGCGGAGCGCGCGGATGCCATGCTCAACGTGGCCGACGGCGCGATCACGCAGATTTCCTCGCTCCTGACCGACATCCAGTCGCTCGTCACGCAATCCGCCGGCAGCAGCACGCTGACGGAGGCCGAACGGGCCGCCAACCAGGCGCAGATCGACTCGGCGATCGAGGCGATCGACCGCATCGTGGGCACCACCACCTTCAACGGCCAGCGGCTGCTCGACGGCTCGATGGCCATCGGGACCGCGATGACCGGCGCCGACGCCACAAAGATTCGGGACGTGAAGGTCTACACTCGCCCGGCGGACGCCACGTCCTTCAGCCTCGCCGTGAATGTCGCCAGTGCCGCGACAAAGGCCAGCACCGCCGCCACCGGCTGGGTGAACATGGGCGGTGCGAACACGACCCTCAGCGCGGAGACCACGCTCTCAATCACGGGCAAGCTCGGCTCGGCGAGCGTGACGATCGCCGCCGGCGCAGACCAGTCGGCCGTGATCACCGCGATCAACGACGTGACCGCGCTCACCGGCGTGACGGCGACGGCCTCGTCCACGGCGATCCGCCTCGAAAGCCAGGACTACGGCTCCGACGCGACCATCAGCGTCTCGGTGCTTTCCGGAGATGAGGACTTCGTCTCGGGCGGCGACATCGCGCAGATCGCGGGGACCGACGCGGTCGTCACCGTGAATGGGGCCGTCGCCGCCGTGGACGGCCGAAAGGTGTACTGGAGCGGTAACGGCTACTCCGTCAGCTTCACGCTCGCCGACAACACGACCGGCTCGCGGACCATCCAGATCGCGGGGGGCGGTGCCACGTTCCAGCTCGGCCCGGGCAGTACCCGCTCGACCATCGGCATCAACGGCATGTACAGTTGGATGCTCGGCGAGGCGGGCGTCGGCTATCTCTCCGAACTCAAGAGCGGCGGCTCCAAGGACCTCAACCAGGACGTGGCCGGCGCGGCCAGTGTCATCGCAAAGGTGGTCTCGCAAGTAGCCGGTACCGCCGCCCGGATCGGCGGGTTCCAGACCTACGAAGTACGGAGCGCCGTCAACACCCTGACGAAGACCCGGGAAGGCCTCGCGAACGCCAGGAGTGTCATCGAAGATGCGGATTACGCCGCCGAAACGGCCAACCTGAACCGCTACCGGACTCTCATGGACGCGGCCACCAGCCTGCTGGGGATCGTCACCGAACAACGACGCGACCTCCTGTCGTTGTTGGAGTGAGCCTGTTGCGTCGCTCGCGGATCCGGGCGGGCTCCCGGCCCACCAGGGTAGCGGCCCGCCCGCTCCTTCGGCCGGCCCCGCATCATTGATCCGGCAATTGCCGGATGGCATCGATCGCCTCGCGGACGAAGCGGTCCTCTCCGCTTCCCGAAACGCGCACCCACGCCCGCCGCGCGTCGCGAAACCGCCCGAGCAACGTCATCAGCCTGGCCCACAGCGCCAGGGTCTCCGTCGCGCCCAGATCGAGGTCGGCCGCGAGCCGCAGCAACCCCTTCGCCTCAAGCAGATCGCCCCGGGCCATCGCCTCCGCCGCCTCCCGACGCAGGGCCTCCAGCTCCTGCGGTAGCGACGGATTCCGCAACGTGCGAATCCGGTCCGCCAGCATCCCCTGCCCGAGCACCCACGTTCCCGCAGCCAGAATGCCCGTCGTCACCGTCAGCCACAGCGGAATCCCGGCGGGCGAAATCACCACGCCACAGACTGCCAGCTCCGCGCAAACTGCGAACAACAAAGCCGCCACCAGCCCCGTCCAGGCGCGTCCGAGCAGGATCAGGCCCGCGCCGGGCACAAGCACGTTGAAGATGACCGCCGTGACGAACCGCATTACGGCGGGATTATACCCCGCCGGCGCGCCGGCTGCCCACCGGATGGCCCTCGGAAAGCGGTCGCATTCGGAGGGGTAATGGACCGGAAGCGGTTCACGCCGCCCGCAAGCGCCTTGCGTGCGCAACCGAATGAAAAGGATAATGCGGGCCATGCGGCAAACGTCGCCCATCCTGGTTGCACCGGTGGCGTTTCCCAGCGCATCGCCGGGATTCCCGGCGCGCTTTCCCGGACGGAAAAGACATGCGGCTTGACACGATCATCGCGGGCGGGTCGGTTGTTACGCCGAAGGGTGTCGTTCGCGCCGATATCGGCATTGTCGGCGAGAAGATCGCCGCGGTCGGCAGGGACCTGGCCAAGCGAGGCCGCGAATCCCGGATCATCGACGCAACCGGGCACTACGTCCTGCCCGGCGCGATCGACGTGCATGTCCACCTCGATCTGCCCGTCAAGGACACGGTCACGTCCGACGACTTCCGCACCGGCACGCGGGCGGCCGCGCGGGGCGGCGTGACGACGATCATCGACTTTGTCACACCCCGCAAGGAGCAGACGCTCAACGCGGCGATTGACGAGGAGTTCCGCCGGGCCGAGGGCAAAGCCCTGATCGACTACACCTTTCACGTCGCCATTACGAACTGGGCCCGGCAGAAAGGCGAGATTCCGTCGGTCATCCGGCGCGGCTTCCCGACGTTCAAGGAATACATGATCTACGCCTCGGAGGGCTGGCAGGCCGACGACCGCGTCCTGTTCAACACGCTCGAGATGATGCGCGACCACGGCGGAATGCTCCTTGTCCACGCCGAGTCGGCCGGCGTGCTCGATGAACTCATCGCGCGGCACCACACGCCACGGCTGATGAAGAAGTACGGGGCCCGGCTCCACGCCATGACCCGGCCCAACGTCATCGAGGCCGAGGCCGTCCGCCGTGCCGTCACCTGGTGCGAAGCCACCAGGGGGCCGCTTTACATCGTCCACCTCTCGACGAAAGAAGGCGCCGACATCATCAAGGATGCCCGATCCCGCGGCGTGCCGGTCTTCGCCGAAACCTGCCCGCACTACCTCGTGTTCGACGACTCCGTCTTCGCAAAGAAGGAGGGCCACCTCTATGCCACCTCGCCGCAGGTCAAGAAGCCGGCCGATCGCAGACGATTGTGGCAGGGCCTCGCCGACGGCGAAATCGCCGTCCTCTCGACGGATACCTGTACGTTTACACGCCGGCAGAAGGCCGCGTGGAAGGGCGATTTCACGAAGATTCCCGGCGGCCTGCCCGGCCTGGAGACGCTCCTGCCGATCACATACACGCACGGCGTGCTCAAGGAACGGCTGAGCCTCGAGCAACTGTGTAGGAGCCTGGCGACGAATCCGGCGAAGATCATGGGCCTCTGGCCGCGAAAGGGCGCGATCCGGCTCGGCGCTGATGCGGACATCGCGATCATCCATCCGACGAGGAAAACCCGGGTGGACCCGGCGAAGATGGAGACAAACGCCGACTGGTCGCCGTACGATGGCTGGCGACTCGCCGGCTTCGCCCGGACGACACTCTCCCGCGGCGAGGTAATCGTCGACGACTACAGGGTAATCGGTAAAGAAGGCCGGGGCCGATGGCTTTGCAGGAGGGGTCTCTGACCCCGACTTCCCCGACGATAGGCCCGGCATACCCGCGCCGACAAGGGTGGGGCGGCCCAGTCGAGCTCAGAGAGCCCTGCTACACGAGCCTGCCGTGCTTCAGCACGGCTGCGGGACGCGGCCGCAGGCGGATCGCCTCGTGGATGGAATCGACCGGCAGGACGATCAGGTCCGCCACCTTGCCCTTGGCGACGCCGTAATCCGTCAGGTGCCAGCTCTTCGCGGGATTGACCGTGAGAATGTCGGCCACCGCCTCCACCTGTTTCGGCGCGGCCAGATGATCCGCGTGAACCAGCGTGTGGGCTACGTCGAGCATCGCACCGGTGCCGAACGGATAGAACGGGTCGCGGATGCAGTCCTGGCCCATCGCAACGTTCACGCCCGCGGCCAGGCACTGCCGCACCCGCGTCAGTCCGCGGCGCTTCGGATATGTGTCGAAACGCCCCTGAAGGTGCAGATTCACCTGCGGGTTCGTCACGACCGTGATCTGTGCCTCGGCGAGGCTGTCGATCACCTTCTTCGCGTGGACATCCGTGTACGAAGCGAGGGCGCAAACGTGCGAGGCACTGACGCGCCCCTGCCAGCCGCGCTCGATCGTTCTGGCCGCGAGGTACTCGATGCAGCGCGACTCGGGCGCATCCGTCTCGTCGATGTGGCAGTCGATGTCGCGGTCGAGTTCCTCGGCGAGATCGAAGATCATATCGATCTGGCGGCAACTGTCCTGGTACGTCCGCTCGAAGTGCGGGATGCCGCCGACGAGATCACAGCCCATCCGGAGGGCCTCGCGCATCCGGTCGATCGCGCCCGGGTCGCGGACGACGCCGTCCTGCGGGAACGTCACCAGCCGAATCGTCACGCGGTCGGCCATGCGTTCGCGGGCGGCCAGCACGCCCTCGCAGAGCCGCAGGCCGGCCGTCGAACCGACGTCCACGTGGTTGCGGATGTACCCCGTGCCGAAGCCGGCCTCCTCGCCGATCGCCCGCATTGCCCGCTCGCAGACGCTCTGCGCCGACATCTTCGCCTTGGCCTTCGCCCAGAGGCCGATCGCCTCGAGCAGCGTGCCGCTCCGGTTCTCCGGCACGGCGTCGACCGAGTGGGCGAGGTCCAGGTGCAGGTGGTTGTCGAACAGGCTCGGCAGCACGAGCCCGCCGGCGGCATCGATCGTCGTTCCGCGGCGAACGTCCTTGCCCGGCCCCGGCCGCCCGGGCCTTGCCGACGCGGCGACCGAGGCGATCCGGCCGTCCGCGATGACGATGTCAACAAGGTCACGACGGTCCCGCAGTCGTGCGTTGGTGATGCGCGTGACGGGTTTCATGGCGGGACAAGCGTATGCTTGCGCCCGAGGCACGTCAATCTGTTCCGGCACGGCGGCCGCGCAGGAAGCCGCCCGCCGCCCACGGCACACGAGAAGGACCCCGCGATTCGCTACGGTGCGGGCATCTGCTTCCGCACACGTACGCGCACGCTGTTCGCATGCGCGGTCAGGCCTTCCGCCTCGGCGATCGCGATGATCGCGTCGGCGTCGGCGGCCAGCCCGTCGGCGTCGTAGCGGATGATGCTGGTCCGCCGGAGGAAGTCGTTGCACGACAGCCCGCTCCAGAAGCGCGCGCTGCCGCCGGTCGGCAGGACGTGCGAGGGCCCCGCGACGTAATCACCGGCCGCCTCCGTACCATGTCCGCCGACGAAGATCGCCCCGGCGTTCACCACCCGGTCCACAAGCTCGTCGGCGTTCCGCGTCTCGATCTGAACATGCTCGGGCGCCAGCGCGTTGGTCAGTTCCACGGCCTCGTGGAGGTCGCGCACGAGAACCAGCGCACTATAGCGTTCCATCGCCCGGGCGGTGCCTTCCTGCCGCAACAGGGACGTGACCTGCACCACCAGCTCCCGCCGAACCTCGGACAGGAGCTTCTCGCTCGGCGTCAGAAGAATCGCCGCCCCGGGATCGTGCTCCGCCTGTGCAAGCAGATCAGCCGCCACGTGTGCAGGAACGGCCGAATCATCGGCGATCACCACGACTTCGCTCGGCCCCGCGAACATCTCGATGTCGGTCATGCCATAGCAGAGCCGCTTGGCAAGCTGCGTGTACACGCTGCCCGGCCCGACGATCTTGTCCGCCCGCGGTATGGACGCCGTACCGATCGCCAGCGCTGCCACCGCCTGCGGACCGCCGACGCGGTACACCTCCGTCACGCCCAATTCGGCGGCGACGGCGAGAATCGTCGGGTGCACCGTCCCCTTATGACGCGGCGGTGCGACGATCGCGATCTCCTTCACCCCCGCGACCTGCGCCGGCACCACACAGTGGATCGCCGAGGAGGGAAGCGGCGCCGCCGCGCCCGGGACACAGACCCCGACTCGCCGCAGCGGCAGCAATCGAGCCTGGAGCGTACAGCCGGCACGGCGAAGCGGCTCGCACGTCCGGCTCAGGATGTGATCCTGAAACTCACGGACCTGATCGATCGACCGGCGAACGGCCGTCCGAAGGGCCGGGGCCATCGCCTGCTGGGCCGCGAAGATCTGTTCCTCCGGCACGCGAAACGACGCCGGATCAAGCTCCACAACGTCCACACGCCGCGTGGCCTCGGCAACGGCCTGATCGCCTCGGCGCCGGACGTCGTCGATGATCTGCCGGACCGCGTGCAGTTCCGGTGAATCCTGCAGGAGCTGCTCCAGAAGCAGCGGCTTCCGCAGATCGGCCAGTTGCCGGCGCGCGTCCGGATCGGTGGTTCGGATCGTACGGACCAGACTCATGTACCGCCTCGTGGTGCCAGGAGGGCGAGGCGGAATCTTACGGGACATCCGGCCCGCTTTCAACGCCCGCCCATCACCCGCCACAGGACAGCCCGTGCCGCTCATCGACCCGTGCGATCAGCGTGGTATAATTGTCTTGACCGTGCGGGGTACTTGCGACTGCCGATTGAGGAATCACCCGGCAAGCGCCCTGTTCGCCTTTTGAGCTTGGCGCAATCTCCGCCCCCCGGGCGCGGCACAGCAGGGCTGTTGCGAGCGGATGCGCGGGGGCGAAACGACCGCGGGCGAGAACGAGGTAACGTCGCGTCCCGGGTTTCCGTCGGCAAGGCAGCGGCCGTAGCGGGGAGAGGACCCTGGAACGTTCCGTGATGTATGCAGGATCAGCTTGTTTCCCGACCGCCCCTTGGCTGCTGCTCGCGATAGCCGCATCTCTGGCGGCATCGACAGAGGCGGCTTCCCTTCGCCCTGCGAGCCCGCAGGATCTGGAGAGCCGGTACGCCTGCGGCGGCGGCGGCACCTACGCCCCGGAGACAGGCATCCAGTGGTACCGCGAATGGGACGGCTGTTACGTCAAGTACCCGTCCCGGCTCGGCATGCCGCACAAGATGTGGACCGTCGGCAAGATGGACAACCGGCCCGCCACGATGAGGGGCGGCCCGGACAATGTCGTGCTCACCTTGCCCTATCCCGGATCCTACACACCGGACCCGACGCTCATCACCAACATCTTCAACGCCGAGGCGCCGTTCATCCAACAGACGATCCAGTACTCCACGGCTCATCTCGGGAACTACTGGTCCGTGGCCAACGAACCCAACTGGTGGCCGAGATTCGCCCCGGCAGACTATGCGCTGGAGTTCCATCTGTACGCCACGTTCATCAAGGGGCTTGACCCGACTGCGAAGATAACGACGGGCGGCCTGCTGGTATCGAACTACTACACCGGGCCGACCTATACATGGATCAAATGGTGGGACTGGATCGACCAGTTCCGCGCCGCCTACCAGAGTGCTTACGGCACGCCGCCGCCCGTGGACGTGTGGGACATCCATCCCTACGACGCGGCGGATTACTCCAACGGCACCAGCCCGGGGCAGAAGGCGATTGCCAACATCGTGTCCATGCGGCAGTACCTCGACCGGGCCGGCCTGACCGACGTCCCCATCAGTATCAGCGAGATCTGCGCCTTCACGACCGACGACTCGACGCAGGTCGATTTCATCAACACGCTGTTCTCGTGGCTCAACGCCAACGGCGACGCACAAAAGGTGATTCGCTGGTACTGGTGGATCAGCACGACGCAGGTCTACGCCTCCGGGCTGTTCGACGGCTCGTACAACCGCGCGCGGATCAACGTCAAGGGCGATGCCTACATGCGCCAGATGGGCCGCGTCTTTGTGGACCCGAACTGGACGCCCGATCCGACCCGCATCAAGGGCTCCATGCGGAACCCCTACCCCAGCCTGGATGCGGTCCTCGCCGCATCCGACGCCGGCACCGACGACCTGCCGGCGCACGCGATCGTCTACGACTTTTCTACCGGCCGCAGCTATGTTCTCGTGCCCAGTCCGCACGCCGACTTCGACGGGGATCGCGACGTAGACCTCGACGACTTTGCCATCTTCCAATACTGTTTCAGCGGCCCCAACGAACTGTTGACGAACCAGGCCTGCAACCGCGCGGACTTCGATTGCGACCACGATGTGGACCTGGCCGACTTCGCCACATTCCAGGCGTGCTTTCAAGGCGCCAACCGCCCGTCGGTTTGCCGGTGAAGGCTGCGAGCGGCGCAGGACGGTCCGTCGCCCGTCTTTCACGTTTCTCTGTCGTAACAGAAGGACGGTCCGCAAGCCGGTTGGCGCCAACGGGGCGGTATTGTACCGTGGCCGGACAGGCCCCGGCGGCGGGACCGGGCAAGGCTGTCGCCCTTTTCGTCGCGCGAGTTTCGCTCGCCTTCTGCGTCAAGGAGGATGCGACGTCGAAGGAACCGGCAGCTTTCGATGTTCACGTGTTGTCCGCGCTCCGTCCCGGGGCAACGGGAAAAGTCTCCGTCCCCGAAGAGGCGATTGCGGTGGCATCGGGCGCAACCCCTGAGCACGCGCGGATAAGCCGGATGAACCCGACAGAGGCGAGAGAGTGCATCGGGCCGTGTCGGAAGCGGCAAAACGGCCCTGCGGAGGGGGGCAGTGTACAGGAACCCGGTTCGTAAAAGCGCACCGGAACAGCCGCGGTCGGAACAGCAGGAAAGGTCGGCCCTATGAGCGTTTCGTTTCGTGAAGAAGTACTGGGTTTGCGAGAGTTGACGGTCACCTATCCCGCCGCCGGCGGACACGGCGGATACGGTCCGGACGGCGAAGTCATTTATACGAAGCATCCGACGGGTTGCCCAAGCGTGCTCGTGGACAGCCGGGGCGGGGCCAGGGCCACGTTCATGTCCAACGGTTCCGTCGAGTTCCGCGTTCGGGGCGCCGACGGCCTCGATGTGGAGGTGTTACGCGGGCACTTCGACCCTGTGGAGAAGCGCGAAATCGGAGTACCCTCGCAGGACCTCTGGCTGCGGCTGGACGATGACGGCGACGCCGGACCGTCCATCGCCTCTCTGGTCAACCCGCACCGAAACCTGAACCTCGAACCGGCCACCATCAAGCTGATCAAGATCACCGGAGCAAGCGCTGCCTTCTGGTTCATGGCGGAGTTTGTGCCGACCCCGGCGGCCCGCCTCGAAACCGCCGTGGCCTTCTCGATGGCACTGACGGACTCGGGACCGGCGCTGCTGCGTCGCTGCCGGCTGCACAATGCCGGCCGGCAGGGCATCTCCGGTCAGCTCTGGAGCTTCTTCAACCTGATGGGCACCCAGCGTTTCAGCTACAACAAGTCTGCCTGGTACGATCGCGGCCTGCCGCTGAGCCCTGATGAACTGGTTGTCGCCTCCACCGTACCGGTCCCCCGCTCGCTTCAGCTCAAGCGGCTCTCCGCTCGCGCCAGTGCGAACCTTACAGCGGGCGAAGCAACCTGCGACGCATTTCGTTTTGTCGGCGACTCCGCCTCGACCAGCCTGCTGCCGGCCGCCGTGCGCCGGGGAGGACTCCTTCCGTTGCCCGGCGATCCCGCCGCTTTCAACCGTTTCTCCAGCCCAACGATCACCGCCGTGCAGCGCCGCCTTCAACTGGCTCCCGGCGAAGACGCCCTGCTCGAGGAAGCACTGCTCTACGTGACCTCGCCCGAAGCGCTCGAGCGCTTCGCGGACGAGATGCGCAGCGACGGCACCGGCTACCGGGCCGTCGCCGCCGCGTTCGCCGCCGCCGCCCGCACCCTGCTGCGGCGCTCCTGCGACGTGGCCGCCTGCCTCGCGCAATCGGCGTCGCCGACGCAGGCCGTCCCGGAGTCCCCCGCGACCGGGTTCCGCGTCGCAATTCCCGCCGAGCCTGCCGTCGCCTGCTATCTCAACTCCCTCTGGGCGGGCGTGAGCGAGCTGTACGAAAACTGCCGGGCCCATGGCGCCCGTCTGGCCGACGGCATCGAACTCGGCACGCGGGACCGCGCGCAGGACATGTGGCCCATGCTGAAGGCGGACCCCGTCCGCGTCCGCGCGGATCTTCTGCATGCAATGAGTTTCCTCTACCGAACCGTGACGGAACCGATTCCCGCCGGCGTCCGTCCGCTGACTCGCCGCGAGAAACTGCACGGGATGTTCCCGAGGCAGTACCCCGAGCGATGGCTCGACCGCACGACGCCGGTGCCCAACGACAATCGCCCCTACAATGACAGCGCCATCTGGATGGTGGATGCGCTTCTGCACTATCTCCGCGAAACGGGCGACGTTTCCCTTCTCTCAGAAACCGTGCCGACGGTACGGCTGACGGCGCCGGACACGCCGGAGACCAGCGCCCTCGTCGGCCATGAGGAGCGATTGCCGGTATGGGAGGTGCTGCTCGAGATCTTCGCCTGCTACCGGCGGCAGGCAGCGGACAGCCCGTATGGCATGATCCAGGCCATGTTCGGCGACTGGGCCGACCCGGTGGACATGTTCGGCACGAGCCGCGTGGGCGACAACACCACGCGCGGCGACGGCCGCGGCGTGCTCGTCCGGCTCTCCTGTCATGTCTTTTGTTCCCTCGCCGCAGCCCTTGAGACGTTGAACGCCTGCGGATTCCGCACGCCCCGACTGGATCGCGAGATGCCGGTACTTCGGCAATTTGCCGCGGACCTGCGGGCGGCCATCCTCCGCTGGGCCTGGGAGCCGGAAGGACAGTTCCTCGACGCGATTCATGAATGCAAGGCCGACGGCTCCGTACCCGACTACGCTCGCGGCGAAACCGGCTACACCCTCGGCTCGCGCCGTTCGCAACGCGAGTTCGACGGGACGCCGCGCACCGTCATTACGCCGTGCGCGTGGGGGCTGGCCCTGCTGCAAACGACCGCCCCGTGGCTGCCGCCGGTGCCGGAGCGCGACGCGATGATCCGCGCCCTCCTGGCGAATGTGGACCGGCATTGCTTCTCCCGGACAAACGGGCACAACCTCTACGCCCCGCCCATCGCCAACACGGAAAGGGCGTGCCGTCTGGTCGGCCGCCTCGGGATGCTGCCGCCCGGCTGCGCCGAAAACGGGGAGTACCACCACGCCCAGGTGATGATGCACTTTTTCCGCTTCGGCGTCCGCGGCCAGGCGGACACGGCATGGGAGCACTTCAAGCCCGTGCTATCGATCACCCGCGGCCCGGAACTGTGCGGCCCCTTCGACCAGACCTCGAACAGTTACGCCTGCGATCCCGACGACCCCCATTGCGGCGCCGGCATGAACTTCGGCCTGAGCGGCTCTATGGACTGGATGTTTGATCTGCTGGAATTCATGGGCGGTCTGAAGCTGGCGCTGCACGATCCGGCCCAGCCCGACCTTCGCATCGAACCCAATCTGCCTTCCTCGTTCGGCGGCCGGTTCTCCCTGTCGCGGGTTCTGCACAAGGCCGACGGCCGCGGCGGATTCGTCGCGGTGCCCCTGAACCTGACAATCGTCCCGCTCGCCGCGGGGCAGACCGCCGGCGTGACACTGAATGGCCGGCCCGTACCGCGGGCGGAAGTGGCCGACATCGGGGCGCACCGCCAGCTTGATTTTTGCCTTCGCATCGCCGCCCCGTAGAATGTCGCCTTCCGTCCGGTGCCACAGTTGCCGGGCGAGTGATGTGCCGGCGGCGGAAACGAAGGCGACAGAAGTGCCGGTCTCCCGGGCGGCGTACCTCGCTTACTGAAAACAACGCCGGCCTGCCGGCGGCATCGCGAGAATACAGGAACGATGAGATGAGCACGATCACCACGACCATGCCCGACGGTCAGAGCATCGCAGACCCGCGTAAGAAAGTATTCCTCGCCTATCTGATGCTGATCTCCGGCCTCGGCGGCCTGCTCACCGGCGTGGACTTCGGCATCATCGCCGGGGCGCTGCTCTATCTGGACAAGACCGTCAATGTGACGGAGGGCGAGCTTTCCTTCGTTGTCGCCATGTATTCCATCGGCGGCTTCGCGGCGTCGCTGGTGGCGGGCATGTGCGCCGACTGGATCGGGCGCAAGAAGATGATGATCGCCGGCGGGCTGATGTTCGTCGTGAGCATCGCGCTCATCTATACCTCGCAGGGCTTTCTCTCGCTGGTGCTGGCCCGGCTGCTGATGGGGCTCGCCGGCGGCGTTCTCTGCGTGGTGGTGCCGCTCTACATGGCGGAGTCGCTGCCGGCGGCCATCCGCGGGCGCGGCACGTCGGTCTTCCAGTTTCTGATGACCGTGGGTCTGCTGGCGGCCCTGCTGATCGGGTTCGTCTTCGCGGCGTGGCATGATGCGGCGGTCAAAGCGGCCGCCGGCGACACGGCGAAGATCTTTGCCGCCGACAGCGCCGCCTGGCGCAACATGTTCCTGACGGCGGCCGTCCCCGGTCTGCTCTACACGATCGGCGCACTGTTCCTGAAGGAATCCCCGCGCTGGCTGTTCCGGCGCAATCGCGCAGCGGAGGCGGAAAGCATCCTGCGCCGCTCCCGCAGCGAGGAGGAGACGAAGCGGGAAATGGCGGAAATGGGCCAGGTCGCCGCCCAACAGACGGAAACCACGGGCATCCGCGACTTCCTCGCCTCCCTTTTCCAGTATAAGTACGTTGTGCCCTTCATCATCGCCTGCATCGTGCTGGCCTGCAACCAGGCCACCGGCATCAACTCCATCATCGCGTTCTCCGCCGTGATCTTTCAGGGCTCGGGCATGAGCGACGTACAGGCCTCGCGGAGCGGGGTGATCCTCATGTCGATCAACTGTGCCATGACGCTGGTGGGCGCCGCGCTTGTGGATCGGCTGGGGCGCAAGATCCTCCTCTCCGTCGGAACGCTCGGCATCATCGTCTCCCTGCTGACCTGCGGCTTCGTGTACCGGCAGTTTGAAGCGAAGCGCGTGGACATCGCGGACGTGATCGCGCGGCAGATCTCCGCCGACGGCCGTGAGCTCTCCGTCAAGGTGGACCCGGCGATCCTCGGCCCGATGGAGGGCGGCCGTCCGGCGCAGTTGAACGTGCTCTACCGCTATACGGACGGACAGGGCTATTTCCGGCAGGCCGTCGCCTCCGCCTTCTCGAACGCCCAGGAAGAATCGGCCCGGACCCTGACCATCAGGCCGCTGGTGGAGGAGAAGTTCAAGACGCTCCCCGATGGGAAGATGGTTATTGAGAAGACGGAGAAGGACAGGGGGAAACTCACGATTCTGCGCGCCAAGTACGGCCCCATCCCGGCGCCCGCCACCGGTTGGCTGGTCACATGCCTTCTCTGTCTGTTCATCTGCTTCTACTCCGTCGGGCCCGGCGTGTGCGTCTGGCTGGCGTTGACCGAGCTGATGCCGACCCGTATCCGCGCCACCGGCATGGGCATCGCCATGGTGCTCAACACCGGCGTGCAGATCCTTCTGCAGCTCTTCTTCCTCCCGGTGGTCGGCAACTACGGCTTCCATGCCATGTTCTTCCTGTGGGCCGGGTGCACGGTCGTCTACTTCATCACCGCCGCGTTCTTCATGCCCGAAACCAAGGGCAAGACGCTGGAGGAAATCGAGGCATACTTCGAGCGGAAGTCCCGCGCACGCGCACAGGCCGCGACGGCCGTCAACAACTGGTAAGACCACGAGGACGGGACATTCGGCATCACCAACCCCGACGCGGTGCGCAGACGCCCCGCCCGCGCCCGATGCCGGCGCCGCGTCCGCCCCGGCCGGCATCAGAGGCGGTTGCGGGCCTCGGCAATCTCCAGCAGAAGCTCGTCCGCGCTGCGATACCCCGTGAAGCGATACACCTCCCGGCCCTCCGGGCTCAACACGAGGAATGTGGGCAGGGCTTCTACGCGAAGGGACGCGGCGAGATCAGAGTTCCGGTCCACGTCCACATGTACGGGGATGAAGCCGCGCAGCGCCTCCGCCACGCGCCGCACGGGCAGCACCTCGCGGGCCATCTGATTGCACGGCGGGCACCAGGCGGCGCTGAAGTCGACGAACATCGGCCGGCGCTCGCGAGCCGCCTGCTCCTTCGCCGCGGCGAAGTCTTCGCTCCAGCCCACCGGCGTCTTCGCGGGGCGCGTCACGTACGCGTAGAGCCCGCCTACCGCGAAGATCAGCAGCAGGGCGACCAGCATGTTCCCGCCGGACCACGCCCGCGACTCTGTCCGAGATGGCTCATCGCCCATAATCCGACTCTCCCTGGAGTTCTCCACGCGCGCCCAGCCGTGCCCTCGTCCCGGCCGCGGGTTGAGACGTCGCAGACGCAACCAGCGCCGCCAGGTCCGGGCACTGACCCCGCCCCTCCGTCTCTATAGATCCGCATGGACGCCCACGGTTACAGGTGGGCAACGGCGTCCACCATCGAGTATAGCCCGGACGCGAGCCGCAGACCGCCCAACAAGAAAGCGAGAAGGCGCCGCGAAGACGCCGTTCTCGCTTTTTATTCCCCCGCTTTTTCGCTGCACCGTCAGTGTCCCCGGGCCTCCTCTTTCGCCTTCCTGGCCTGTTCGATGATCTGCTGCTGCACGTTGCCCGGCACGACTTCGTAGTGCGACAGCTCCATCGTGTAGCTGCCGCGCCCGCCGGTGATGCTCGAAAGCCGCGAGTGATAGTCGGCCACCTCGGCCAGCGGCACCTGCGCCTTGATGACCGTAAAGCCGCCCGGCAGCATGTCCTGCCCCTGCGTACGGCCGCGCCGCCGCGTCAGGTCGCCCGTGATGTCGCCGACGCTCTCCTGCGGCACCGTCACTTCCATGTTCACAATCGGCTCCAGCAGCACGGGTTTACACTGCATGAAGGCGATCTTGAAGGCCTCGCGCCCGGCGATCTGGAACGCGATGTCCTTGCTGTCCACCGGGTGCGTCTTGCCGTCGGTGAGATGCACCTTCACATCGACGACCGGATAGCCGGCGAGCACGCCCTCCTTCATCTGTGCCTGGATGCCCTTGTCCACGGACGGCCGGAACGACAGGTCGATCGCCCCGCCGAAGATCTCGTCGATGAACTCGTACCCCTTGCCGCGTTCGTTCGGCTCGAGGCCGATCACGACGCGCCCGAACTGGCCCGCGCCGCCGGTCTGCTTCTTGTGCGTGTATTCAACATCCGACACCCGGCCGAGGATCGTCTCGCGATAGGGAATCTTCGGCGGCTTCGTATCCACCTCCAGTTTGAACTGGTGCGCCATGCGGCTCAGGATCGTCCGCAGATGCAGATCGCCCACGCCCCGGATCACCAGCTCGTGCGTCACCGGATCGCGCTCCGCGATGAAACACGGATCCTCTTCCGTATACTTCGCCAGCGCGCCGCTGACCTTGTCCGCGTCGCCGCGGCTCTTCGGCTCGATGGCGACCGCGAACATGGGGGTCGGGAACGTCGGCATGGCGATCTCGCCCGGCGTGCCCGCATGAACCACGTTGCCGATCTTCAGATCGAGCCGCGCCACGGCCACCAGATCGCCGGCGATCGCCTGATCGATCTCGGGGTGCTCGGCGCCCTGAAGCTTGTGCAGGGCGCCGGGCCGCTGGCCGCGGCGTTCGTCGCCGATGAGGATCTGCGAATCGCTCCGAATCGAGCCGCTGTGAACGCGCAGGAGCGAGTACTTGATGTTGCTCTTCGGGTCGCCGGTAATCTTGACCACCTGCGCGACGAAGGGAGCGGCCGGGTTCGGATCCAGCGGCGTCTCGCCCTCGGCCGTCTTGAGCACGCGCCGCTTGCCGGTGATCGGCGAGGGCGCATACCGGGCAACGGCGGCGAGGAATTCGTTTACCCCCACGGCATCGCGCGCGTTCGTGAAGAAGATCGGCACGAGGCTTCCGGAGGCAATGGCCTTGCTCACGCCGGCGGCGAGCTTCTCCGCGGAGACGGATCCCTTTTCCAGGTATTCCTCCATCAGGACCTCGTCGGCCTCGACGACGGCATCGACGAGCGCGGAATGCACCGCGGCCGCGTCCCCGAAGTCCGGTTTGCCGTCCGCCTGCGTGAAGCAATCCACGACGGACTGGCCGCCCCCGGCGGGGAGGTTGAACGGCTGACATGCCTTGCCGAAGCTCTCCTGAATCTGCCCGACGAGCTCCTCGCAGTTGGCATTCTCGGCGTCGATCTTATTGATAACAATCATCCGGCCCAGGCCGAACTCCCGCGCCTTTTCCATCATGCGCCGGGTGTTCACCTCGATGCCGGCCACCGCGGAAATGACACAGACGGCCGTCTCCACCCCGGCCAGCGCCGCGATCGCCGGCCCGATGAAGTCCGGGGCGCCGGGCGTCACAATGATGTTGATCTCCTTCTTCTCCAGGGCCACGTGCATGACCGCCGAGTCGATGGAGCATCCGCGGCTCTTTTCCTCGTCGGTGTAATCCAGATAGCTGCTCTTGTCCGCAACGCTCCCCTGCCGGTTGGTCACGCCGGCCAGGTGCAGAATGGCGTCCCCGAGCGTCGTCTTCCCCGAGCCGCCGTGGCCGACCAGGGCAATGTTGCGAATATCCGCCGTCGTGTAGTTGGGCATGATGGTCTCCGCCAGAATCCTCGATCACCCGCATCCCCCGCCGCAAGGAAGACCGCACCGGCCGGCCCCAGGCGGCGAGAACCGGAAATTATATCGGCTCCGGCCCCGCCGAGAAAGGGGCGGTCGGCGGCCTTGCGCGGGCACCGCCCCGCTCCGCGCCGGCCTTCCCGCAGGTCCTGCGGAATCCATGCCGCGACACGCCCCTTCTGCACCTCCCTACCGGATCGCCTTCTCCGGCAATTCCGTCTTCACACCATCGTCGAGCGGCATGCTGTCGGGCAGGGCATCGCACTCCTTCATCAGGCGCTCCAGCTCAGCCTTCAACTCCGCCAGCTTCCCTGCGCACGCGGGATCATCGATCAGATTCCTCGTCTCGTGCGGGTCCGCCTTGAGATCGTACAACTCCGCCTTGTGCCGGTCGGGACTGCCGTCGCCGTGTGGATAGTGCATATACACCCAATCGGCCGTCCGCACCCCCCGCACGTTCGGAGTGTATGGGAACTGCTTCTCGTAGTTGTACTCATAGTACCACGAGGTGCGCCAGATCTGGACCCCGCCGCCCTCTGCGGACGACAGGCGCTCGCCGTCGAGCAGCGGGGCCCAGGAGCGGCCGTGCGCCTTCGGCAACGGCTCGGCGCCGGCAAGCTCCACGAGCGTCGGCGCCAGATCAATATTGAGCACCATCTCGTCGATGACCGTCCCGGGCCGGATTCGCCGGGGCCAGCGGGCCAGCAGCGGGATACGGATGCTCTCCTCATGCATCGTCCGTTTATCGATCATGCCGTGCTCGCCGAGCAGGAACCCGTTGTCGCTCGTAAAGAGGACCAGCGTGTCGTCCAGCCGCCCGATGTCCGCCAGGGCACGGAGAATCCGGCCCGTGCTGTCGTCCACGGACTGGATCGTGCCGAGATAGCTGCGGACGAACTCGCCGAAGGCCCCGACGCCGGCGGGCGAACGGTCGGGAAACTCCTTGCGGAACCCGTACAGCGGACCGTAGATCCCGTGCCAGGTCTCGAGCCGCTCCTCGATCCACTTCGGCTTGCCCTCCAGGGCGAAGGCCGTCGGGGGGTAGTCGATCCGCGCGGCATCGTAGAGGTGCTCGTAGCGGCCCTCGGGCACGAACGGCCCGTGCGGGGCCTTGTGGCCGAGAATCAGCAGGAACGGTCGATCGTGCTTCCGTTTGAGCCACTCGACGGCCATGTCCGTGACCACCGTGGTGTAATAGCCCTTCGTCTCCTCGCGCCGGCCGTTGATGTTGAACACGTTGTCGTAGTAGCGTCCCTGTCCCTTATGCGTAACCCAGTAGTCGAAGCCGGGGCGCGGCTCGTCGCTCTGCTCGCCCATGTGGAACTTGCCGATGTACGCCGTCTCGTAGCCGGCCGCCTTGAGCTGCCGCGGGTAGCTCGGCAGGTCCGCGGGGAAATCCGTGAAGTTGTTGATCACCCTGTGCGTGTGCGCGTAAAGCCCCGAGAGAAACGAGGCCCGGCTCGGCGAGCACAGCGATGTGGTCACGAAGGCGTTGCGAAACCTCGCCCCCTCGGCGGCGAGCCGATCGAGATGGGGCGTCCGAATCCCAAGATACGGCCGATCCGCGCAGCCGAGACAGTCCCAACGCTGGTCGTCCGTGAGGATGACGACAATATTGGGACAGGTCGCCGCCGAGCCGGTTGGCACCGGCCGCGGCCGGGATGTCTGGGCCGGCAATCGCTGCGCCACGATCAGCACGATGCCTGAAATGAGCGCGATCGCACCGGAACCACGATGTACGTATGTCGTCGTGTACATGGAGACGCGAGTATAGCCGGCCGGCGGCCGAAACGGGAGGCGGACGACCTGCCCGCCGGAAAGCGGGCGAGATACCCACCCCCGGAAGGCGTACCGCTTGCACCGGAAACGGCGCTAACAGAAATACGCCTTCAGCACGTATTGCAGCATCATCCGCTGCGTATTGAAGAACGACCCATTGAGCGCGATCGCGTGGAGCATCATGTCCATGAACTTGCCGCGGTCGTTGTAAAAGGTGGGGATGACCTTCTGCTCCAGTTTGTCGTAGAGCAGGGCGGCGTCCTGCGTACGATCGTCGCCCTTGTCCGGCGTCCGCCCGTCCTGGCCGATCGCCCAGCCCGTCACGCCCTCGATGCAGCCCTCGATCCACCAGCCGTCCAGGATGCTCAGTGACGGACCCCCGTTGATCGCCGCCTTCATCCCGCTCGTGCCCGAGGCCTCCATCGGCGGCTGCGGCGTGTTCAGCCAGACATCCA
>CAZMVY010000031.1:6511-28833 GCA_964569765.1 uncultured Planctomycetales bacterium | reverse complement strand
GCCACGATCCGGCGGCGGAGGCGGAGCGACTCGTCGCCAACATCCGGCTGGAAGGGTATCACTGCTTCGTCCTGAACGGGCTCGGGTTGGGGTATCACCTCAAGGCGCTCCACAAGCGGACCCGTGGCGAGGCCCTGCTGCTGGTGACGGAGCCCAACCTCGACGTGCTGGCGGCGGCCCTCTTCAGCGTTGATCTCTCGGAGGTGCTCGACTCGGATCGGTGCGTGTTCCTGACGCGGCTCGACAAGGACTACGTTTACCGCCGCCTCGAGCCTCACGGGACAACCATCATGCTCGGGACGCAGTTCGTCTCCCACCCGCCGAGCGAGCGGCTGGCCGGCGCCTTTCAGCAGGCTGCGCGGGCCGCCATGGCCGACTACATCACCTACGCGCGCATGTGCCTTGTCACGGTCGTCGCCAACTCGCGGATCACCTGCCGCAACATCGCCTGCAATCTGCCGACCTACCTGAGCACGCCGCCGATCGACACGCTCCGCGGCCGCTTCGCGGGCTACCCCGCGATCATCGTGTCGGCGGGGCCCTCGCTGGCCCGGAACATCGACCGGCTCGCCGCGCTGCGGGACCGGGCGATTCTCGTGGCCGTGCAGACCACGCTCAAGCCGCTTCTGGCACGGGGGATCCGCCCCCACTTCGTGACATCGCTCGACTTCCACGAGGTTTCGAAGAACTTTTTCGATGGGCTCTCCGCCGAAGCCGTCGCGGACGTACATCTCGTGGCCGAACCCAAGGCCACCTGGCACGTGATCGACACGTACCGCGCGTACGGGGGGATGGTCTCGCTGCTCGACAATTCGTTCGCGCGCCAGTGCGTGGGCGACGACCTGGCGGCACGCGAGGGACTGCGGGCAGGAGCCACGGTGGCACACCTGGCTTTCTACCTCGCGGAGTACATGGGTTGCGACCCGATCCTGTTCGTGGGGCAGGACCTCGGCTACAGCGACAATACGTACTACACCCCCGGGGTCGCCATTCACGAGACCTGGCGGCCCGAGCTCAACCGCTTCAATACGATCGAAATGAAGGAGTGGGAACGAATCGCGCGATCGCGGAACATCCTGCGGAAGATCCGGGATATCCACGGACAGGAGATTTATACCGACGAGCAGATGTTCACCTACCTGCAACAGTTCGAGAAGGATTTCGCCGCCTCGCCGGCACGGCTGATCGACGCCACCGAGGGCGGCGCCCGCAAGGCAGGCACGACGGTGATGACGCTGGCCGACGCGGCGGCGCAATTCTGCTCGCGGACGATCCCCCCCGAACGCTTCGAGTACCGCCGGCAACTCGTATGGTACGACCCCGGCCGACTGCCGCGCGGACGCGAGGCGATCGCCCGGCGGTTGGAGGACGTACGCCGGCTCCGCGACCGCTCCCGGGAATGCCTCGATGTACTCAAGGAGCTTGTGCACCTGACCGACCGGCCGGCGGAGTTCAACCGGAAGCTGGCGCGCGTCGACGACCTCCGCGCCCGAATCCAGCAGCAGGAAAAGACCTACCAGATGGTGAGCCTGATGGCGCAACTGGGTGAGCTCCGCCGGTTCCGCGCGGACCGCCGGATGGAGCTTGACGGCGTGGAGGGCGTCGAACGCGCCAAACGGCAGCTTGCGCGGGATATCGACTTTGTCGAGTCGATCATTGAAGGCGCCGAAGAGCTGCTCGACGTGCTGGAGGAAGCGCAACGGCGATTCGACCAGGCGATCGCGGAGGGCCTTGTGCCCGGGGGGATCGAACGGTGAAGGTCCTCGCGATCCTCGAGGCGGATTTCGATCGGTCGCCGCTGGGCACACGCAGCCGGCTGTGCGACGAGCTGACGGGGCGGCCCGGGCAGCCGCCCGGGGTACAGGCCGCGCCTGTGCCCGCGGAGAACACGGTCCTCGGCCGCACCCTCCGCCGCCTGCAGCGGTGCAAGCGCCTCGCGGGGATCTGCCTGGCGGTCGAAGCCTCTCAGAAGGCGAGAGCCGAGCCGATCGCGACCCATCTCGGCGTCGCCCTGGAGACACACGACGCCCCGCGCCCGCACTGGGCGGCGGACGCCTCGACCGGCGGCTTGGTCGCCTCCGCCCGCAAATGGTCGCTCGACGCGTGGCGCGGCGGGCTCGCCGGCTTCGCCGCCATGGACGAGTCGGCAAACGTCCTTCTGCTGGAGGCAATCGCCCGCCGTCACGGGTGCGACGCGGTCATGCCGGTGCCGGCCGCGGCGGCGCTCGTCGATCCGGCGATGGCCGACGCCATGATCGAACACTTCGAGCGGATTCACGGCGACATGCGGCTGACCTTCGCCCCGTCGCCGCCGGGCCTGACGGCGCCGATCTTCATGACGGAGTTGCTCGCCGATCTCGGCCGGGCGGGCTGGCCCCCCGGGCGGACGCTCGCGTACCGTCCGGACGACCCGCAACGCGACCTGCTGATCCGCAGTTGCTGCTTCCGGCCGGGGCCGGACATCGAACACGCACGTGGGCGGTTGATCGCCGACACAGATCGGGGATACGCGCGGCTCCGGTCGCTGTGGTCTTCGGCAGCCTCCGGTCCGGACGGCGAGTCCGGCCCCGACGCCCGGACGATCGCACAGTGGCTGCAGGAACACGACGGCTGGGATCCCGGGCCCCTGCCGCGGGAAGTGGAGATCGAGCTGACCACGGACGACGCCCTGGCGCAGACAACGCTGCGGCCGCGCGGCCGTCACGTCGGACAGCGCGGCCCGCTGGAGGAGGGCGTGCTGGAACGGCTCTTTGAGGACCTCGCCCGGCTCGACGACAGCCTGATCGTGTTCGGCGGCTTCGGCGAGCCGCTGCGCCACCCGGAATTCGGCCGGATCGTGAGGCGTGCGCGGGCGGCGGGGATCTTCGGCATCGCCGTCCGCACCAGCGGTCTCGATCTCGATGCGGCCCGCATGGATGCGCTGCTGGAGGCCCGCGTGGACGTGGTGTCCGTTCTGCTCGACGCGCATTCGCCGGAGGTGTACCGCGAGCTTCACGCGTTTGACGGGTACGCCGCCGCCCTGGCGAACATCGATGCCCTGATGCAGGCGAAAGCGGCGCGGCGCGTGCCGTATCCCCTGATCGCACCGGAGATGGTCAAGACGCGGCGGACGCTGGGCCAGATGGAGGCCTTCTACGACGACTGGATCCGCAAAACGGGTTCCGCCGTGATCGTCGGGCCGGCGGCGTACGGAGGCCCGTTCGCGCACCTGGCCGTGATGAACATGGCCCCGCCGCGACGGCTGCCGTGCTCACGTCTGTGGTCCAGAGCAATGGTCCTGGCGGATGGGCGCGTCACGGTCTGCGATCAGGATTACCGCGGCGAGCATGCGATCGGCCGGTTGCAGGAATCGGCGATCGGCGAGATCTGGACGGGGGCGGCACCGGCCGGATTGCGGCGCGGGCACCGGCTGGGCGAGTACACGGGCATGCCGCTGTGCCCGGAATGCCTGGAGTGGCATAGACCCTGAGGAAACGTGAGAGAGCGGGAGGCCGAAAGAGGCTGTCAGGCCGGCCTGTCCCCAGGTTTTCCGTTCGTCGCTCTTGCGGCTCAGTCTGCCAGGGTGGCCTCGGCCGATGCCACGTCTTCCGCCAAGATCGCCCGGAACTCCTCGAGCGCCTCCGGTGCAAGATCGATCGCCGCCAGTTGCTCGGGTGTGATCGCCTGATTGCCCGCCGTCAGCGGAAAGCCGAGCTTCTCCTGCGCGGCCACCGTATCCGCGATCTGGATTACCGTGGGCATTGCCCGGTGCTCCGGGGCGAGGCTCTCCGCCATGTGGTGATACCCCAGTACGGTCCGAAGGCGGTTGGGGAACTTCCACTTCGCGGCGAGTTGCTGGCCGAAGAGCTGGTGGTTGGCGCCGAGGATTCTCTCCTCGATCGCGCAGAAGCTGCCGCCCTCCCTGGCGCAGGTGTCGATCACCTGGGCCAGTTGCTCGGGGAACGCCTGTCGGATGACGAGCAGGCCGAGGTCGTGGATCAGTCCGGCCAGGAACGCCTCGTCGGCGTCCGGCTGGTGCGCGAAGGCTCGCCTGTAGATGTGCCGCGTGAGTACGGCGACGGCCACGCTGTGGCGCCAGATGTCCCTGCCGGTGAAGCTCTCGGAGATCCGCTCGCCCGTGAACAGGCGGCCGATGGAGGCGGCGATGGCGATATTCTTCACCGTGGACAGGCCCAGGAGCACGATGGCGCGGTCGATCGTAGCGATCTGGCCCGGCAACCCGTAAAAAGCCGAGTTCACCACCTTGAGCAGACGAGCGGAGAGGGCCGGATCGGTCTTGATGATGTCGTGCAGATCGCGCGCGGTGCTGCGGGGGTCTTCGACGATGCCGATGATCTTGACCGTGACTTCGGGAAGCGTCGCGATGTCGGCCACAAGCGACATCGCTTTTCGGACGATCGACGGCGGGTCTCCAAGCGTTTGGGCAGTCACGTGATCGCTCCACCGCGGTCGCAGGTGCCAACCGCATACCGATAAATCGTCCGCCGGCGCGGCACGGTTTAGCTGCAAACCGGTGCCCGGAGGCGGTGCGTGCCTCCGCGTGCGGCTCGTTTCGTTCTTCGGTTCAGCACGTGATGAGCTTGCGATGAAATGCCCCGTCCAAGGGAAGGCGGGCCAGGACCGCCGCGATCCGCTCCCCGGCGCGGCCGTCGCCGTAGACGCTTTTATCGGAGCGAACTCGGACGCGGAGGGCCCGCCGGATCGCCCGCAGTACGGCCCGCCGGCCAGGCGAGGAGTCGATGACGCTCGGGCCGCACTTGAGGCGCCCTTGCTGGCGCGGTCCGATATTCACGGCCGGCACGCCGGCCGCCGCGGACTCGATGATGCCGCTGGATGAATTGCCCACCAGCACCCGCGCGCCCTTGAGCAGCCGGATGTACGTGTCCCGATCCAGCGATCGCGCCACGAACCAGCGAACGGGGTTCGGATCGTAACGACGGGTTTTCGCCCCCGGGAATCGCGTGCGCCCGCCCGGAACTCGAACTCCGCAGCCGGAAACCCGATCCTCAATTGCCTGAATGATCCCTGAGTGACCCGGGTCGCTGTTGGGATAGAGGATGATGCCGCTGAGCCCCGCGGCCTGCACCGCCGACAGTGTCGCGAGCATGTCCCGGCGTTCCTGCTCCGCCGGGCGGCCCCACGGATGTTGCACAATCATCGCGTAGTCGCAGACGTCGTTGCCACCGAGCATTTCCCGGAGCTGCGCTGCCGACGGTTTGCGGATCGCGCGGATCTCGTCGAGCCCCGGGGCGCCCACGCGGAAGATGCGGCCCGGCTCTTCGCCCAGTCGCCGCACGCGGCGCGCCGCGTCGTGCGTCGCCACGAAGTGGACATGCGCGAGCTTCGTGATCGCGTGGCGAAGGAGGTCGTCCACGTCGCCCAGGGCACGGTCGCCGCCGTGGATGTGTGCCACGCACCGCCTGGCGCACGCCCCCGCCGCGGCCCCCGCGAAGGCCTCCACGCGGTCGCCGGTCACCAGGACGACATCGCTCCGGAGCCGGCGCAGCGCGCGGGCGATTCCCTGTATTCCCCGGCCGACGGCCTCTGCCTCGGCAATCGCATCATCCCGCCCCCTCTGCATGCGGACCATCACATCGATCCGCCAGCCGTCCGCGCGAATGTCGTTCACGGTGTGCCCGAACCTGCGGAGCAGATGCATCCCCGTAACGATCAGTTGAAGTTCGAGCCGGGGATGCCGGTCGATCGCCCGCATCACGGTCCGCAGCACCCCGTACTCGGCCCGCGTCCCGGTGACGACGCAGATACGGCGGCGTGCGTGCCGGCTCATCGGAGCATCTCCCACTGGACCAGCGTATCGGCCGGGATGTCGACGCGGGCGACTCTGCCCGCGACGCGGTCGAGATCAGCCGGAGGGATGCCCGTGCCCGGGCGCTTCACGGTGAGCATGTCGCGGGAGATCTGTTCGCCGGCGGCGATCGGCCGGACGGCGACGACGCTGCAGCGGCTCAGGCGGCGCGCTTCACGCTCGACATCCAGAAGGCGCAGCTCCGCGCGGCCGAGCACGGCCTCGGCCCGGCGGATGCCCGAGACGTAGGCGGTCAGGGCCGCCGGATCAAGCGAGAAGAACTGATCGGGCCCGGGCTGAGCGGGGTCGAGCGTGAAGTGTTTCTCGATGACGGCAGCCCCGGCCGCTGCGGCAATCGCGCCGATCTCCACGGAAGTCGTGTGATCGCTGAAGCCGGCAGGGCAGCCGTAGCGGTCGGCCAGCGTGCGAATCCGCAGAAGGTTGGCGTCGGTCTCCCGCGCCGGGTAGCTGCTCACGCAATGCAGCAAGACAAGCCGTTTGCGTGCGCCGTGGCGGTCGAGCAGGTCCGCCATCGCGTCGATCTCGTGGGGCTCGGCGGCGCCCGTCGAGACGATCATCGGCAGGCCGGTTTCGGCGGCCGCCGTCAGCAGCGGCACGTTCGTGATGTCGGGCGAGGCGATTTTGACGGCCCGGACGCCGAGATCCACCAGCATGCGGAGGTCCTCCAGGCCGAAGGGAGTCGCGAGAAACTCGATGCCGACGCCCCGGCAGTGCCGGGCGATCGCGGCAAAGATTTCCGGCGGAAGCTCAAGCGACCGCAGCATGTCGAGCTGCGTGCGGGCACGGGCGCGATCGCGCTGGTACCGGGCGGCGGCCGCCTCCGCCGTAACGAGCGCCGCCGCGCGGAAGGCCTGAAACTTCACGGCGTTCGCGCCGGCCTCACGTGCGACATCCACCATCTTCAGGGCGGCGCGGACGTCGCCGCTGTGGTTCACGCCAGCTTCGGCGATCACGTAGACGGGAGCTCCCTGCGCGCGGATTACGGCCTCGCCGATGCGGATGGCGGGCTCGTCAGCGGCGCTCGTGAGCGGGGAACGCCACCGCACCGGTAAGCACGGGGCGCCGGACGGAGCAGGGGGCCGCCGGAGGATCGGCGGCCTCACTTCGAACGCGAAGGATCGCCTCGGCATGATAGAAGTCCACCAATGTGTCCACGTCGACCGTGTCTTCCGGGTTCTGGACGACGGCCCGCCGGTCCCGGCCGAGGAAGGCGTGGTAGTCCTCCTCGTGAGCGGGAGGCGTATAGAGGGAGCCTCGCGTCACGGCGATGACGGCGGCGTCATGGAAGTAAACGGGATCGAGGTCCTGACGCCGGTAGATGCTGTTTTCGCGGTACTGAATCATCCGATCGCCGTCCAGGCGGTGCATCCAGTCGGGGTGCATCTTGCCGACGGGGGCGACCGTCCGAACGGAGTCCGCGCCGGTGGCGAACAGATGCTCGATGCAGCGATCGATGATGCCGTCCGCCCGCACCGGGATGTTCCCGTACAGCAGCACGATCGCGTCGGCGTAAAAGTCGTTTTCGGCCTCGTACGCCTCGAGGGCGTGTCGGGCGGCCGCATCCACCGTGGCCGTGTCGTCCGCCAGTTCCGCCGGGCGGTCGACCACGTAAACGCCCCGCTGACGCCCGATCTCGGCGGCCCGCGGCGAGTCGGTCGTCAGCACGATCGCGTCGAGACGGCGGCTCTGTTGCGCGTGGTCGATGGTGTATTCGATCATCGGCCGGCCGCACAGGGGCCGTACGCACTTGTCGGGAAGGCCCTTGCTCCCCGCGCGCGCAAGAATAGTCGCCAGGACGCCCATCGTTCCTATAACGACATCGGCAATAACCCCGCCCGCTCTTGAAGTCGCGCGGGCGGATCGGCGGCCGGATTCACCGCGCGGCTCAGAACATCCCGCGGATGCGCCCGTCGTCGTCGATATCCATATCCATCGCGGCGGGGTGACGGCCGAACGCGGGCATGGTCTGGATTGTGCCGGTCAGCGGGTACAGGAACCCCGCTCCACCGGCCAGGCGGACATCGCGGACCGGCAGCGTAAAGCCGGCCGGCCGGCCCCGCAGGGCCGGATCGTGCGAAAGGGAGTACTGCGTTTTGGCCATGCAGACCGGCAGGTTTCCGTAGCCCAGATGCGTGAAGTTCTCGATCGCGGCCTGAGCGGCCTTGTCATACTCGACGCCGCCGGCCCCGTAGATCTCCCGGGCGATGATTTCGATCTTCCGCGTGATGGGCTGGTCGAGGTCGTACAAGTAACGGAAGGCCCGCTTCGGCGATTCCGCCGCGCGGACCACCGCCGCGGCCAGGGCCTCGCCCCCGGCGCCGCCGCCGGCGTGCACGTCGCTGAGGACGGCGTCGAACGCCCCGGCCGCGCGGGCCTCGGCGATCAGCAGGTCGATCTCCTCGGGCGAGTCCGTCGCGAAGCGGTTGATCGCCACCACGCACGGCAGGCCGAACTTCGAGACGTTCTCCAGGTGCTTCTGGAGGTTCGGCAACCCGGCCTGCAATGCTCCGGTATCCGGCTCGAAGAGCTTCGGATCGATCGGGCGCCCCGGGATCACCCGGTACCGCCCGCTGTGGGCCTTGACCGCCCGCACGGTTACCACCATGACCGCCGCATCCGGCGCGAGCCCGGAGGCGCGGCACTTGATGTCGCAGAACTTCTCGAACCCCATGTCGGCGCCGAATCCGGCCTCCGTCACGACCACGTCGCAGCACCGCAGAGCGATCTGATCGGCCAGGATCGAGCTGTTTCCGGGCGCGATGTTGGCAAACGGCCCGGCATGGACGAACGCCGGCACGTGCTCGAGCGTCTGGAGGAGGTTCGGCTTGATCGCATCCTTGAGGAGCACGGCCATGGCTCCGGCCGCCTTGATGTCCTCGGCGAAAACGGGCAGATCCTGATGCGTGTAGCCGATCACGATCCGGCCGAGCCGCCGGCGAAGATCGGCCAGGGAGTTCGCCAGCCCCAGCACCGCCATGACTTCGCTGGCCGCCGTGAGGTCGAACCCCGTCTCGCGGGGAATGCCGTTGCCGTCAAGCCCGATGACGATCGAGCGCAGCGCCATGTCGTTCATGTCCACGCAGCGGCGCCAGGTGACCTTGGTGGGGTCGAGCCGGGCGGGGTTGCCCTTCACCAGAAGCGTGTCGATCATTGCGCTGAGCAGCGCGTGCGCGCTGGAGACGGCGTGGACGTCGCCGGTCAGATGGAGGTTGAAGTCCTCCATCGGGATGATCTGCGAGTATCCTCCGCCGGCCGCGCCGCCCTTGATGCCGAAGACGGGGCCCATCGACGGCTGGCGGATGCAGCAGGCGGCCTTGTGGCCGAGCCGCGCCAGCCCCTGTGCGAGTCCGACCGTGGTGACGGTCTTGCCCTCGCCCAGCGGCGTGGGCGTAATGCCCGTCACTACGACATACTTGCCGAGCCGGGGCGAGCCGCCGGCGGCCGCGTCGAGGCGCCGCAGGATGTCGAGCCTGATCTTGGCCTTGTGGTCCCCGTAGAGCTCAAGCTCATCCGGGCGGATGCCGATGGACGCGGCCACCTCGCGGATGGGCTTGAGAACGGCACTCTGTGCGATTTCCAGATCGGTTTTCATTCTGACCCCGGAACGGCGCACCGCAACGGCGCCGGGCGGCCGGGCGGGAAGCACGCCGATGGGGCAATCGCCCGGCTATCGCGCACGCCGCGTGTTTCTGACGAAGCCGCCAGCAACAACTGTCCCGCTTGTATGATCTCTTGCCTTCTCACGTTCCCGAGTCCGCGTTCTCGACGCCCCGTGCCCGTGCCGGTCGCGTCAGGCGGCAGGTCGCGTCGCCGGGTGCGTGGCCGCCGGCAGGGACGACGCCGGCCTTGTCGCACCTTCGCCCCGGCCGTACGGAGCGTAGTCGAGGCGGTAAACGCGCCAGAACTTCTCGCTCGTGTGTCCCGGCTCCGTGCCCGGCTCCTGTGTCAGGTACGCCTGGAAGACCACCCGGGTCTGATCGGTCGGATCGACCACGTCATACGAAACGCGGACATCCTTGTCGCTTACCTGCGCCGTTCGCATGGCCGCAATCGCCTTCGCCGCATCCACATCGAAGCAATCCACATAGCGGGCCGCGAGCGGCGCCCAGAGTTTCACGATCTTGTATACCACGGCGCTTTGCTCCGGCGAGGCGGCCGCCGCCGGGACCGCGTTGATATCCACATTGCTGTAGATCCGCGACGGGGCGCAGAGCTGAAGCTGAACCTCGATACCCTTCTTGAAGGCCTGGCGATCGTGGCGCCCCCCGGCCTTCGCGGTGTCGCGCAGGGCCCGCATCAGCGCGTACGTCACCTGCTGGGGCGTGGCCTGCGACCCCAGACGCAGGCCGTACAGTTCGACTGGACCGACGACGATCGCCTTGAGCGTCTCCGGCGGGGCCTCCTGGTTCTGGCAACCGGCCAAGGCAGCCGCCAGCAGGATGCAGACGGCGGGACCGCGTGCTTTTCCTGCGGAATCGGCAGGCTGGCGGTGCGTGGGCGTCGTATGAAGTGTCATAGGGCGGAGTAGTCTAGCACAACGCCTTGCCGATGCAACCGGGCTCCGGCAGGCGGGTATCACAACGGGAGGACACTCGCGGTCGCAATATGGGCGCGAAGTACACCCACCGCCTCAGTCGAAACGCCATGAGCTGCCTCTTCGAGACCATCCTCGGCGGGGCGGACCAGGATCGCCTCGCCGTCGCGGCCCATGAAGCGCTCGACGAGGTCGAACGCATTGAGTACTGCCTGAGTCGCTTTATTGATACGAGCGACATTGCGCGTATTAACGCGCACGCTGCATCGGGACCGGTACGCGTCGGCCCCGAGACCATCGAGTTGCTCCAACTCGCCCGCCGGATCTGCCGGATGACGGACGACGCCTTCGACGTGACCGCCGGACCGGTTACGCGGCTCTGGCGCGAATGGCGGGCCGGTAGCCATCGGCCGGATCGGCGACGGATCAGGCAGGCGCTCGCCCACGTGGGCATGCACCATGTTCATGTCGACCCCGACGAGCGCACCGTGTGGTTCGACCACGCCGGCACGGAGGTCGATCTCGGCGCAATTGGCAAGGGCTATGCCGTCGATGCCGCGATGGATGTCGTGAGACGCTATGGCATCACGGATGCGGCCGTCTGCGGCGCCGACAGCAGCATGCGAGTGATCGGCACGGCCCCCGGGTCGCCCGCGGGCCGCGAGGGCTGGGAGTTCCGACCTCGAAACCCGCTCGACACGAGCCGCAATGTGTCCGCATTTCGCCTTCGCTCCGGCGCGATCGGGATCTCCGCGCAAAACGAGCAGTATTACCTGCACCGTGGCCGGCTCCTGGGCCATATCGTGGACCCCCGCACAGGCTGGCCTGTCGCGCCGGATTTTGCTACACTGGTCGTTGCGCCCACGGCCACGGAGGCGGACGCGCTGGCCACCGCGTTCTTCGTCCTTGGGCCGGAGCGGACATCCGACCTGGCGAAAACCCACCGCGGCGTGAGTGTGGCCTTTATCGAATGCAGGACGACGCCCGAGGAGGCGAAGCTTACCTGGGTCGTTCGCTCGGAAGACGTCCCGGCCGAGACGCAAGCAGAGGCAGGCTCCCGGGAGACGAACGGGGCCGCCAACGGCGACGAGTCTTCGTTGGGCACCGGTTTGAACCACGAAGGGAGATCGACAGAATGAGTAGTCCGAAGCGCAAGCTTGATCGGCGGCAGTTCCTGACGGAGTCCGCGGCGGCGGCGGCGGCCTTTACCGCGGCCCTTCGTGCGATGCAGGCCCGCGCGGCGGAAGAGGGTGTCATCCGGCCGCCCCCCGACCAGGTCGAACCCATCAAGTTCGCCATGGTCGGCATCGGCAACCAGGGCTCTATGCTCATCCAGCAGGCCGTCAGACAACCCGGCGCGGTCTGCAAGGCAGTGTGCGATATACGCCCCTCGCAGGTGCAGTTCGGCCTCAAGGTCGCCGGCAAGGGCGCCAAGGGCTACGACAACTACGAAGAGATGCTCGATAAGGAGAAGGACCTCCAGGCCGTCATCCTCGCCACGCCCCTGTTCCTTCACCATTCCATGACGCTCGCCGCGCTCCAGGCGGGGCTCAACGTGTATTGCGAGAAGATGATGGCCATCAACCTCGAGCAATGCAGGGAAATGGCCCGCGCGGCGAAGGCCGCCAAGAAGGTTCTCCAGTTCGGCCACCACCGGCACTACGATCCGTACTATCGAACGGCGGATATGCTGATCAATCAGGAGAAGGCCCTCGGCACGGTCACGCACGTCCGGGCCCAGTGGAACCGCAACGGCCGGGCGAACCCGGCCTCGCGATGGTCACGCCCGATCACCGACGACGACAGGAAGATCAGCGAAGCGCTGATCAAGAAGTACGGCTACAAGAACCTCGAGCACCTCGTGAACTGGCGGCTCTACAAGGCGTACTCGCGCGGCCTGACCGCGGAACTGCTCAGCCACCAGGTGGACGTCGTCAACTGGTTCTTCCGCACCCGCCCCATCGGCGTGATCGGCCTCGGCGGCATCGACACGTGGAAGGACGGGCGTGAGGTCTACGACAATATCCAGGTGATCTTCGTCTACCCGAACGGCCTCAAGTTCCAGTTCCAGGCGATCACGACAAACCAGTTCGACGGCTTCTACGAGCAGTTCATGGGTACCGACCGCACCCTCATCCTTACCACCGGCGGCGGCCAGTTGTACCACGAGCCCAATCCCGAGAAGGCTGTCGCGTGGGAGGAGCACGCCCGGAGGACCCGCAACGCCCAGATCAGTCTCGTGCTGAATCCCCTCGCCTCGCCCTCGCCCGACGCGGCGCCGTGGGCCCTCGATGGCTGCATGGGTCCCCCGGTCGGCCCCAAAGAGCGCAAGAGCCCCTTCTACGCCTACGGGTGTGCCATCGACAGTTTCTTCGACTGCATTCGCACCGGCGCGGAGCCCGCGTGCAATGCGCAGGTGGCACTCAATACCGCCGCCGCCTGCATCCGCGCGGATGAGGCGATGGAGAAGAAGTGCTACGTCGAGATTCCGGCCTCGGACTACGAGATCTGATCCTTGTTGTTTCCAGGTTGGAAGATCCATGCGGATGCCTATCCGGTTACGGTTGCCGGCAACCCCGGCCCATGTCCTGTCGGCCCCGCGGCGGACCGTCGCCGGGCACGGGCATGGCGGGCGGGCGCCTCGCCGGCCATCCGGCGCGCACGACGCACGCTCCCCGAGTACCTTCTATCCCCGCAAGCGAGAGGAACGATGATTCGCCGAACCACCCAAGCCGTGCTTCTGTGTCTGCTCGCAGCGCCTGTGGCCCACGCACAGATTCCGCTCCGGACGGACAGTCAGTCGCGTTATGTCCACCGCATCGAGCTGCTCGGCCCGAACGGCGAGGTGCTTAAGCCCGGCAGCAAGGAGCCGTACAGCCCGCGATACACCTGCGGCCTTTGCCACGACTACAAGGCCATCCTGAGCGGCTATCACTTCCAGGCCGGGCACCCCGGCCAGACCGGTGGCCGCCACGGCGAACCGTGGTTTCTGGCCGACGAGATGGCGCGCGTGCAGATGCCGATCTCGTATCGCCCGTGGGCGGAAGCGGCGAAGCGTACCCCCCGCGACCTGGGCATGACCCCGTACGACTTTACCGTGATGTTCGGCGCACACCTGCCGGGCGGCGGGGTGTCGGAAGTGGACAAGGACGGCGACAGGAACTCCGAGATCCTGGCGGCGGAACCCGCTCTCGCGAAGGATCCGAAAAGCCCGTACTTCGCCTCGGGCTGGACTCGCAGCGGCGACCTGGAAATCGACTGCCTGCTGTGCCACTTGCAGACGCCGATCAGCGGCCCGGCCCGCGCGGCGCAGATCGCGTCTGAAAACTTCCGGGGCGCCCCGACGGCGGGCGCCGGATTCGGCAAGGTGGCCGGCCGCACGGTGAACTACGACCCGTCGATCTTCAACGTGGACGGGACCGTGACGCTCGACGTGCGCCGCAGGGCACCGAGTTCGAACTGCCTCTTCTGCCATGACACCCGGGCGCTGCTCGCGCCCGGGAAGAAGACGTGGCGGCATGCCGGCGATGTGCATACCGAGAGCGGCATGACGTGCATGGCCTGCCACGCGAACGACATCCGGCACCAGATCACCCGTGGCGACGGCGGGCCAGACGACCTCGCGCACGATCCGGACAACGCCCGACGATCGTGCGAGGGCTGCCACGCGGTCGGCGGCCTCGGGGCGCCGATCCCTCGGCACGAAGGGCTGCCGAGGGTCCACCTGGAGAAGATTACCTGCACGGCCTGCCACTGCGGCCCCATGCCGCGCAAGGAACCGTACCTGACGCAGACGTCGCTCGCACACGGGCTCGGCCTGCCGACCGAGGACCCGATCGAGTCCAAGACGATTCCCGCGATCTACTCCCCCGCCTTCAAGCGCGACGAGACGACCGGGAAGATCGGCGTATACCGCTACGCCTATCCGATCTGGTGGGGCGTGCGCGGTGAGAAGGATACGATCATCCCGCTGCCGATGGACCCGATCGGGGCGGCCTTCCAGCACCCCCTGGATCTCAACACAGAACAGGAAATCTTCGCGGCCTTCGCACAGTTGGCCAGGGCGCTCGAACACACCCCGTACGCGAAGGCCCGGCTGGTATACATCAACGCGGGCAAGATCTTCGAGAAGGGCCCCGACGGCAAGCTGAAGTCCTCGCCGCACAAGGTTGCCGAGCCGTACTTCTGGCCCCTCGCCCACAATGTCCGGCCCGTCGGCGACTCGCTCGGTGCCGGGAGCTGCTCCGATTGCCATTCGAAGGATGCCCCCTTCTTCTTCGGCGACGTGATCCGCGACCCCCTCGCCACCCCGACAGCCAAACCGGCCGGCCCTGCGGCCGCCAGGCCCCCGACGTCTCAACCCACCGCCCGAGCAGCAGGAAGGCCCTCCGAGCTCGACTTCGATGCATATGCGACTGCCGCCGGCAACGGGAGTGCCCTCGTCCCTTTCGCGGGTAACGCGGCGATGGCCCGGGTCGCGACGATCCTCGCCGCGGCGACCGTCGCCACGACGACGCAACCGGCCGGCGTCACGTTGGCGTCCGCTCCCGCGACGCAGCCGTCGTTCGAGGCCGCGCCCGGTACCGGCCCCATCCCGATGCACGTGCTGACCGGCTACTCGCCCGACTGGGGCAGGATCGGCAAGTTCGTCGATGCCACCGAAGACCAGTGCTTCGTCTGCCACGCCTACAAGAAGCTCGCGTGGATGGATACGAAAACCGGTCTCGAGATCAGCTACGTCGACCAGGAACAGTTCAAGCACACCGTCCACAAGGACGTGCCGTGTCTCGGTTGCCACACGACGGTCAAGCAGGTCCCGCACGGCCCCGGCCCGCACAAGGTGGATTGCGCGACGGTCTGCCACGGCATCACCGACAAGAAGACCGGCCGGCCGTATTCCCATGCGGCCGTCGCCGCCGAGTTCGCCCGGTCGGTCCACGCCCCGCGGCCCGACGACACGCAGAAGCAGCGTGCCGCCAGGCCCGAATGCACGTACTGCCACATGAATGACATCCACCCGCGACCCGAAGGCCGGCCGCCCGGGATGCAGATCGTGGAGCTGTGCTCCTCCTGTCATGCGGACGCCGCGATGATGAAGCCGTTCGGCGTATCGCCCGACCTGCCCCGGGGCTTCCACGAGCAGTTTCACTACAAGGCAATGGCCCGCGGCGACAACGAAATGGCCACGTGCAGCGACTGTCACACGAAGCATAGCATCCTGCCGAAGGAAGACGCGGCTTCAACGGTCAACCAGGCCGCCCTGGTCAGGACGTGCGGCGGCGGGCAGACGAACGGCTGCCACCCGAACGCGAACCTCAATTTCGCGAACACCGCCTTTCACATCCCGTTCAAGGAGCGGAGCGATCCCGTGGTGCGGTACACCGATCGCGGCTTCACGTATCTGACGGTCGGGACGATGTGTGCCCTGGTCGCCCACATCCTCCTGAGTCTCTATGGCACCTACGTGACCGAACCTCGTCGCAGGAGGAGGCTGGGCCGATGAGTACCCTGACCACAAACGGTCGCGCGACCGTCGGCGAACGACGATACGAGCGTTTCGACGAAGTCTACCGCATCCACCACGTGCTGATGGTGACGAGCTTCATCACGTGCGTGGTGACGGGCTTCCCGCTGAAGTACCCGGACTGGGCCTGGATGAACTGGATCGTCCGGGCGATGGGCGGCATCGAGGTCTGCCGCGTACTTCACCGCGTCGGCGCGGTGGTCATGACGGCGGACTTCATCTGGCACGTCGTCGACGTGTTCCGCCGGTACTTCCGGGCGAAAATGCGAATCCGCCAGATCGACATCCTCCCGTGGCCGAAGGACTTCGTGCAGTTCGCCCAGAACATCGGCTACTACCTCGGCCTCACGGACAAGCGCCCGCAGTTCGGCCGGTTCAGCTACATGGAGAAGTTCGACTACTGGGCCGTCTTCTGGGGCATGTTCATCATGGTCGGCAGCGGCGTCGTGATGTGGTTCCCCGAGTTCTTCGGAAAGTTCCTGCCGACCCGCTGGATCGTCGCCACGATGATCGCGCACAGCGACGAGGCCCTGCTCGCGTTCCTGGCGATCGCCGTCTGGCATATCTTCAACGTGCACCTGAGCCCCGCGAAGTTTCCCATGAGCTGGGTCTGGCTCGACGGAACCATGTCCGAGGACGAGTTACGCCACGAGCACCCCGCCCTGTACGAGCAGATCCGCGGCTCTTCGCCGCCGGCGCGGCTCGGAAGATACCCGTGGGTCAAAGGCCTGCTCGGTCTGTATGTGATCGGCGCGATCGCCATCCTCGCGTACGGCGCCACCCGGCCCGTGGAGCCGCCGCCGCCGGAAGGCATCGCCCCATACGCCTCGCGGCTTGCGAAGGAATCCGTCAAGGGCCTCGACCGGCACTCCCCGCTGTACGCCGACACGTTCCAGGCCGCCCGCCGCGAGGCGTTCGCGCAGTTCCATCGGTACGATCCGCCGGCCGCGCTGCCCGTCGCGAACCGTTCTGCCTGCCTCCTGTCAGGCTGCCACACGGAGCTTGCACATCAACGCAACGCGGAGACCCGCGCGTACATGAACATGCATGGGCAGTTCATGACGTGCGAGGCATGCCACTACCGGAAGGACATCAACGATATCAGCACGATCACGTACGACTGGTTCGACCACGGCATGAAGGACAATCCGCTGGCCAAGGCCCCGCCCGCCGGTACCAGCCGCGACGCGAAGGGCCAGCTCGTCGGAATGGACAACTACGTCCGCCTGATTGCGCCGTACCGCGAGCGCGACGGCAAGCGCGAGGTCGTCTTCACGCCCGCGTCCGATCCGCGCGCGCTGGAATACGAACGCACGCGCAATCGCCTGACACAGGAGCAGATTGCCCGCGTGAAGGCGGGCTTCCATGAGAACGTCGCCGCGGACGGCCCCGCCTGCATCAAATGCCACACGGTCAAGGGGCTCTTCGACTACAAGGCCCTCGGTTTCTCGCCCGAGCGAACGAAGGAGCTGGAGATGCTCCGCGTGGCAGTCTTCTACTTCCTCGATGCGGAGAAGAAGTGAACCCCTTACGGCGCGTGAAGCGCCGCAGCATGCAGACGCAGGGGGGGCGGCGGCAAAGCCGCAGGTTCACCCACCTTCTTCGTTTTCGCCGTTTGGGGCAGCGGCGCTGATTGGCCTGCCGCATTCGGGGCAAATGCCCGATACATTCCCCGTGAGGTTGTAGCCACAGGCAGTGGAATGGCCCGCCGGGATTGGATAGAGCCAGAGATAAAGGCAACCCCAGGCGTGGAACGTACAAAGGATTATCGTCGCGACGAGCGTACTGGTTTCCGCAAGAGACCACAGCGCGGGCGGTTGACGCGACGGCATCAGGAGCATGAGAAACAATAATGAGACCGTGAGGCCGACGGCCAGACACGAAACGATCGACCCTGTGCCGAGCTTCGCCCAATCACGAGCGGCCATTCGTCACCTTCAGAAGTAGTCACTGCCATGCATAGAACGGCCACGGCCCCGGGCCGCCTTCGCCCGGCGGCAGCTCGATGAAGCCGTCGCTTCGCGCCGTCGCCGCCACGTCGCCGGAACTGCGGATATCCAGCAACTCCCCCAAGCCGGCGGCCGTGAGCCGGACCGGCCGATACCACCACAGGTCGAGCCTCTTACCATCGTCGTGGGCGAGCGTAACCGCGGGCGGCAGGGGTGTCGGATCAGAAAGCCCCGCCCGCTTTGCCAGCGCCGGCACGCCGAACCGCCGAGCCGTTACCATTACGGAGACCGGGTTGCCCGGCAATCCGAGAATCGCCTGGCCCGCCGGAGCGACTGCGGCGAGGATCGGCTTGCCCGGGCGTTGCGGCAGCTTGTGGAAGATGACCTCGGCGCCGGCAGCCCGCACCACCGACGGCACATGATCGCGCCCGCCCATCGACACGCCGCCCGTGATGAAAACCGCGTCGCCGTCGCGGAGAAGTTCGCGTAGCGCCGCCGACATCGCCTCGGGCTCATCCGGGATACAACGACAATCGTGCAGCTCGCACCACGGGCAACCCGCAACCATCGCCCGCAGCGCCGGACCGTTCGCGTCGCGGAGCTGCCACGGCTCCGGACGGCCATCCGGCGGGAGCAGCTCATCGCCGGTGACCAGCACGCCGACGCGGACCCTGCGATAGACGCTCACACGCGCCGCGCCGAACGTCGCCATCGCGGCCATGATCGGCGGCGCGATCACCGTGCCCGCCGACACGATCGTCTCGCCCGCGCGGGCGTTCTCACCCGCGCGTCGGATGTACTGCCCGCGTTGCGTCCGCGCGGCCTCCGGGCCGATGGTGATGTGGTCGCTGTGCTCGGCGACATCCTCGCGTTTGACGACGGCCTCGGCCCCGGCCGGGATGGATGCCCCCGTGACGATCCGTAGCGTCTTGCCTTCCGGCAGCGGCGGAGCGGATTGACCAACGAGCAGATCGCCCGCCACATCCACACTCCCGCGCGCCAGGTCCGCCAACCGCACGGCGTACCCGTCCATCGCGCTCACATCGCACGGCGGGCTTGGCCGGTCCGCGACAAGCGGCTCCGCCAGCACGCGGCCGGACGCGTCGGGCCACCCGAGCGTCTCCGAGCTCACCGGCCCGAGCTTCGACAGGAGCGCCTCCAGCGCCTCCGCGGGCGACGTAAACCGGAAGCCTTCCTTGGAGGAGCGCGCAGGGTCCGCTGTGCGGACGGGCGTTGGGGGGCGTGCATCCTGCACGCCTGGCGGGCGAGACGCCCGCCCCCCATCGGGTGCGCCCGCGGGGCGGACCCTGCCTGGCTCTTCCGCGTCGTTGGTGGAACCGCCATTGTCACGTACACTGGACATGCGAATCATGGTGCGCGAATGAGCGTTGACGTTCAACTCGTTGACGGGCCGATCGCTCAGTCCCCCATCCCGGAGGGATGGGGCACCCGCCCGGCGGGCGCCGGCGCCGTCCTGTGTTTCGAAGGCGTCGTCCGCCCGACGGAGGCCGACCGCCCCATCCTCGCGCTCGATTATCAGGTGTACGAACCGATGGCGGGCACGCTCCTTCGCCGCATCGGGGAGGAAGTCGTCGCGCGCCACGGCCTGCTCGCCCTACGTGTCGAGCACAGTCGCGGCCGCATCGCCGTCGGCGAGTGCGCGTTCCGCCTGCGGATCGCGTCACGCCATCGCGAGGAGGCCCTGGCGGCCTTGGCCGAGTTCATCGATCGCCTGAAGAAGGATGTGCCGATCTGGAAGTCCCCGGTGTGGCGCCCAACGTAAACCGTGCCGCAGCGTATTCCCCGTTCGTCGTTGACTCTCTCATCCCCCCACGTGCGTCATGACGGCTACGCCGCCGGTCGGATGTTCGAACCTCTTCGCCCCCAGCCCGTCGCGCAGCAATGAATCGAATCGCTCCGCGTCGAACGCCGGGCGGACGGCCGGCAGCAGGCTGCCCGCCGGCTCGCCCATCAGGCACGGATAAAGCGTGCCGTCGGCGGCGATGCGGATGCGGTCGCACCGCTGGCAGAACGGGCGGCTGATCGGCGCGATGAATCCAACGACGGCCTCGCGCCCGCCGACGAGCATCGCACGGTATCGTCGCGACGACTCGCCGCCGAACGGCAGGGGCTGCCAAGAGACCACTTCCCCTGCCAGACGTTGCCGCATCTCGTATTCCGGCACGAACCGCTCGGCCCATGACGCCGCCGGTGGCCCCATCGGCATCAGCTCGATGAAACGGATCTCCACGCGCTTGTCCGCGGCGAAGCGGACCAAATCCGGCAGTTCCTCGTCGTTCTCACCGCGCAGCACGACCGTGTTGAGCTTCACCGGCGTCAGGCCAGCCGCAACTGCCGCGTCGACGCCCTCCAGCACGCGTCCGAGTGCATCCGCCCCGGTGATTCGCCGGAACCGTTCGGGCCTCAACGAGTCGAGGCTTATGTTCACCCGCCGGAGCCCGGCCTGCGCCAGCGCCTCGGCGTCCTCCGCGAGCGTCCGGCCGTTCGTCGTCATCGCCGGCCTGCTCAAGCCGTCGATCCCGGCGAGGCGGGTGATGATCTCCGGCAGGTCGCTCCGGTCGGTTGGCTCGCCGCCCGTCAGGCGGGCCTTCGCCAGGCCGTGATTCCGCACGAGGTGCCGAACGATCGTCTCGATCTCACCGGGGTTCAGCAACGGGGCGTCGGACGGGGGCGCAACGGTTTCCGGTCGGCAGTAGACGCACCGCATCCGGCACGCCGGGGTCACCGACAGTCGCAGGTAACGGAATGTCCGGCCGCACGCATCCCGCATCGAGTAAAAGAACTCCTCGACTCCGCGGTTTCGATTTTCGGATCGCTGTTGATTATCGCCCAAGGCGCGCCCCGCGCCCAGCGGAACTCAAGGCAAAGAACCGAGAGAGCTACGACTTCGAACGCATCAATCCCGCGCACGTCGTTTTTCACCTGCTCACGCGCAGGCTTCTTTTCGCGTCTTCCGGGCGGGAAGGTTAACGCGATGTTCGTCCATGTTTCGGGTGAGGAGCCGGCGACAAGAGTCGCTGAGATTATGGACCACCCGTGGACGGAACGGGAAACATGCGCGTCAGGCATCTGCGGCCGACATCTTGCGCAGCTCAATCTGCTCGTAGCGATTGCGGATGCCGCGGATCTGCCAGGCGGGCAGAATGGTGCAGAGCACGCCGACCAGAAGCAAGGGGTAGTACACGCCGTAGGGCTGCGCCGCCGCGAGCGCGGCGATGCCACCGATCAGCGACGCGACCCCGATGATGAATATCGCGGCCGTCAGAAACATAACGAGCCCGCGAGCCCTGCCCTTGGCGGCACACCAGCCGATCAGGCCGCCCATGCAGCCGAGAAGGCTTCCGCCGATGCCGCCGACCCATCCGCCCAACGAAGCGCTCCACCAGGCACGGGGGCTTCCGGGCAACTCGCCGGGGGCATACTGCACGAGACGAAGCGGGCCGAGCCAGACCGTGCCGGTGCCGGGCAGGACGAGATTCACCTCGATGCGCGTGGGGCTTCCGAGCGCTTTGTCCGTAATGAAGAAGGGCAGGATGATCTCCCGCCAGTCGCAGCTCCCCTGCAGGCCTCGTGATGGGCCCGAGGCACTCAGCGTTCTCGAGAAGTAGCGATTGCCGTTGGCGAACTCGCTCCACATCTCGAGATACCCGACGCCGGTTACGCCTTCGCAGCGAACCCGGCCCACGAGGGCGTACGTGGCCGTGCTGACCTGCGGGTCTTCGACAACAAGAAGAACGAACGACTTCCGTTCGTTGACGGAGCTTTCGATCTTCAACTGCTCAAACGGCGTCTGTTCGTCGCTTGGGACAATCTGCCCGTCGCGCAACCGGCTGTCGCTTTGGACGGCGGACCATGCTATCTCGTGGAGTATCTCTTCGGCGGCGATGGTTCCGCACGCGCCCAGCAGACTAACCAGCGTTATCAGGCGTCTCATTTGGATTCTCCTTCGCGATTTTTTCGGCGTTATAGGCGTCGCGCAGGGCGTTAAACGTCTCCACGTCGATTCGGCCGTCGGCGAACCGAGCCCGAAGCACCCGTTCAAAGGGTCCCGGCTCCGGTTGGGTGTCGGCGAGTCGGATCTTCTGGATGAGTCGATCAAGCCGCAGTCGCACGGTGGGATACGACACGCCATAGAGGCCGGCTGTCTCCTTGAGTGAACCGGAGGCCAGAAGGAATCGCTTGATGAAGGCGAGATCCTCGTCAGAAAGGGCTTCCACCCAGCGGTTTTTCGTGAGGTCTGCCAAGGCATCTCCTTCGTCAATACCAAACCTCAATTCAAACATAATATAAACAAATCGAAAGTCAAATTGCGTTTTTAGAAACATCGCGATGTTTCGCCAGCGACCGAAGGGTCTGATTGGGTTATCGGACGACACCAGCCTCGCGTCTTCCCGGTGCTAACCCAGCTTTCGCACGGTTCGCGTGCCGGAGCGGCTGCTGATAGCGCCAAGGCCGGTTTTCGTCAAA
>CAZMVY010000031.1:0-6446 GCA_964569765.1 uncultured Planctomycetales bacterium | reverse complement strand
GGAGTCCAGTAAGTCGCTGAGTTTCTGGCGCTGCTGTTCCGCGGCGGTATCTCGGCACCCGCGCCGCTGATTCTCGCCAGGCGGCAGGGGATCTGGAAAAACGCCCGTCCAGCCTGCACGTCAATCTCACCAAGGCGGATCTCACGATAGAGGCGATCCATTGCTCGGGCGACCGCTTCGGGGATGTCGAGGCGTCGGGGGTATCCCTTGGGCACTTGGAGGCGCCGCCAGCGGTTCTCGCGGCCTTTCACGGCGATTCCGCGTCGCTGTCCGTCGTGGCGCCTGGCTATGCAGCGCTTGTCGCCCGGCAGACGGACGACCAGTCGCGGGGGGGGATGGCCTTAGCGTTCCCGTTCGAGGCGTTGTGATTCTGCACCCGGCGTACTGTCAGAACCGTTCCACCCGACATGGGTTCCCACAACAGGTCCATGGTCATCCCTCTCAATCTCGTTTCTCAACTCCGTTTTTCGTTGCCGCGTCAGCCCTGCACAAACCGACCCGTGCGCCCTATCCGAACGATCCGCCGCTGATGGAAACCGAGCGACGCCCTTTGCTCTCACTGAGTTAGATGAGGTTGTCATTCTAAGTCACGCTGGCCGCGCGTTAAGAGAGCGCCCAACGGATAAGCCGCCGGACATCGCCGGGCTGCCGCGCCAGGCACCGACTGGCAAAATGGGAAGATGGGGAAACGGAAGAAGCTCGCCAGCAGCGCCACACCCGTTTTTCACTTTTTGGCTTGTCGTCTCGTCATTGCGCCATGGCAACGAGCGGTCGTATCAGGCAGTAGAACGTCGCCGCGGTCGCCGCGGAGGCCGGCAACGTAAGGACCCAGGCGGTGACAATCTCCTGGCCGACTTGCCATCGCACTGCCCCGAGACGGTACACCATGCCGACGCCGAAGATCGCCCCGGTGATCGTGTGCGTCGTGCTCACGGGAATGCCGAGGGCCGACAGGGCCAGAATCGTCACGCCGCCCCCCGCCTCGGCACAGAACCCGCTGACCGGCTTGAGTCTCGTCACCTTGTGGCCGAGCGTCTTGATGACGCTCCAGCCGCCGACATACGTGCCCAGCGCGATCGCCGCGTGGCAACTCAGGATGATCCACCAGGCGATCTCGTTGGAGGCCGGGTTCCCGTCGCGCGTCGCCCAGCCGGCGAGGGCGGGCACACTGATCAGCAGCGCGAAGATGATGCCCATCGTCTTCTGCGCATCGTTCAGCCCGTGGCTGAGGCTGTACACGGCGGCCGAGAGCAGTTGCGCCCAGCGGAACGTGCCATCGACCGAACGGGGCGTCCGGTTCCGGCAGAGCAGGGTGACGACCGCCATCGTGGCAGCGCCGAGCACCAGGCCGATCAGAGGCGAGAGCACGATGAAGGCGGCCACCTGAGCGATCCGGCTCCACACGAGGGCGTGCGTGCCGCCTTTGACAATCGCCGCGCCCGCGAGGGCGCCGATCAGGGCGTGCGATACGCTGATGGGAAGGCCCTTGCGGGTACAGAAGACGGTCCAGACGATGGCGGCGCTCAGGGCGGCCAGGATCATGTGGGGATCGACAATGCCCGGCGTGACGAGGCCCTTGCCGATCGTCGTGGCCACGTGCGTCCCGAAGCCGAAGGCGGCGACGAAGTTGAAGAATGCGGCCCAGAGCACGGCCTTTCGGGGCGAGAGCACGCGAGTGGCCACCACGGTTGCGATCGAATTGGCGGCGTCGTTGAGCCCGTTGCTGAAATCGAAGAGCAGGGCGATCCCAATGATGACGAAGACGTATACCGTCATTAGCCCTCGGCTTGACTCCCGGCCCGGGCGGTTGTCCCGCCGCACGCCGTGCATCTGTATGGCTGCACCTTCCGCCGGCCGTCAGCGTAGGGGCGATCCGTTTCCCCGGCGTTTGCCCCCCGTTAAGCTTGCGCTAAGACTGAACCGGGAAGCGGCCGCTCGCGACGGGTATTTCTTTGCGCCGGCCACACGATCCCTTAACCGGCAGATTTACAATAGACCACACGACACCGACAATACAGGGGCTTATGGCGACAGGCAAATCAATTCTCGTGGTGGAAGACGAGAGGGATCTGGCCGAGCTTCTCCGCTACAACCTGGAACGCGAGGGCTACGTGTGCCGCTGCGCGGCGGACGGCCGATCGGCTGTGAGCGAGGCGTGGCGCAGCCCGCCCGATCTGATTCTGCTGGACCGCATGCTGCCCGAGCTGTCCGGCGACGAGGTAATCGCGCAACTGAAGCGCGAGTCGCGGACCGCGGGCATTCCGATCATTATGCTGACGGCCAAGGCGGAGGAATCGGACGCGCTGGTTGGGTTCGCCCTCGGCGCGGATGACTACGTGACCAAGCCCTTTTCGATGAAGGTGCTGGTGGCGCGAGTCGGTGCGATCCTCCGTCGGATGGAGACAGCGGAGTCGACCGAGCCGGTTCTCGCAGGGGGCGGGGTCGAACTGGACGTCAGCCGGCACGAGGTGAAGGTGGACGGGCGGCCCGTCGGTATAACCGCCATGGAGTTCGGCATTCTGCGATCGTTGATGGCGGCCCGGGGGCGGGTGCTGAGCCGCGCGCAACTGATCAAGGCCCTGCTCGGCGAAGGCGCCGCCGTCACCGATCGGACGATCGACGTTCACATCACCGCCCTGCGCAAGAAACTCGGCAGCGCCGGGGTGTGGATCCAGACCGTGCGGGGCGTGGGCTATGCGTTTCGCGAACCCGTCGCGGGTTGACCATGGGGCCGGGCAAGCTCTTCTGGAAGCTCTTTCTCGGTAACGCCCTCCTGATGGCGGCGGCGACGGCGGCGCTCCTGTGGGCCATCATCGCCCTGCTCGACCGATCGCAGTCACAGGAGTTGACGGAGCATCTCAAGTCTCAGGCGGCGGTTCTCCGGCAGTGCGTCGCGGACCGGTTTGACGCGGGCCGCGGCGCGGAGCTGGACCGCTTCGTGAAGACGCTCGGGGCGCAGCAGGCGAACCGCCTGCGTTACACCCTCATCCTGGCCGACGGAACCGTTCTGGCCGACTCGGAGGCGGACCCGGCCGTTATGGAATCGCACGCATCCCGGGCAGAGGTCCGAGGGGCCCTGGCGGACGGCTGGGGCCAGGATACGCGATTCTCCCACACCCTCTCGCGCGAGACCCGATACGTCGCCGTCCGCGTCGGAGCAGGCACGGCGCCGGCGGGCGTCGTCCGCGTGGCGATGCCCATGCGGACGATCATCGAACGCACGCGCGCTGCCCACCGGCTGGTCTGGGCGATCGGACTGGCGGGCCTTCTGACCGTCGTGCTCCTGGCGCTCGGCCTCGCGCGGTTGGGGATCCGGCCCATCCGCCGGATCACGCTGACCGCTCGAAGTCTCTCGCGGGGCGACCTGTCGGCGCGGGTCCCGGTAACCGGCAATGACGAACTGGCAATGCTCGCGCGATCATTCAATCAGATGCGCGACCGCCTCGCCAGCCACCTCGAGATGATCGACCGGCAGCGCCGCACGCTGGAATCGCTGGTCGCTCAACTCGGCGAGGGGGTGGTGGTCGCCGGGCCCGACGGGAGAATCGTCCTCATCAACCCCGCGGCCGTGCGGCTGCTCGGCCTGGCCCCGCCGCAGAACAACCTGGGAACCTTCGAGGGCCGGGCCGTCGAGCAGTGCATTCCGCAACACGGCCTGCAAAAGATGCTGCTCCCGAACCCGCCCGGCACCGGGGTTCCGCCCGACGCCGACGACGCGGCCGCCGAGACCGGATCGCGCGACGTGCCGCTGCACGTACAAGGGCCCGACGGCCCCGTTTCCCTGCTGGTCCGGGCGTCCGATGTCGCCCTGCCCGTCTTCTCCGGCGCCGGGGGGGAACACGCGGAGGCCGGGCGGCCAGCGACGGGACGGCTGCTCGTACTGACCGACGTCACCGAGCTGAGCCGTGCGATTCAGGTCAAGACCGATTTTGCCGCAAACGCCTCGCACGAATTGCGGACGCCGCTGGCGGCCATCCGCGCGGCGGTTGAGACGCTCATGCAGATGGACCTGACGCGGGACGCGGGTCCCGCAAAGGACTTTCTGAGCGTCATTGACCGGCACAGCGAACGGATGCAGGCGATGGTGGCCGACCTGCTCGACCTCTCGCGGATCGAGTCGGCCCCGCGGCAGTTCGAGCCGGAAACGATCACCATCCGCGATCTCTTCAAGGACATCCGGGCCCGTTTCGAAGATCCGATCCTGCAACGCAAGCTCCGCTGGCAGGAGGACGTAGCGGAACCGCTCGTCAGCATCCGCGCCAACCCGTATCTGCTCCGCCTGGCCCTGGATAACCTGGTCGACAACGCCATCAAGTTCACCGACCCCGGCGGGCAGGTCCGCATCGCATGCCGGCGGACCGGGGGCGGGCCGGGTGAGGCGCCACCAGTCGCCATCGAGGTCGCCGACACCGGATGCGGCATACCGGAGGCCGAGCAGGGACGGGTCTTCGAACGGTTCTATCAGGTCGGGCGCGCCCGTACGGGGGGCCTCCGGGGCACCGGCCTGGGCCTGTCAATCGTCCGGCACGCCGTCGCGGCGATGCGCGGGACCGTCCACCTGGAAAGTCGGGTGGGCCAGGGCACGCGTGTCACGATCCTCATTCCGCAATGACGGCGGCGCGGGTCCCCGCATTTTCGTCCGGAATTAATACGCCGCTGACAAAACGATAACCCGAGGGCGGTATTCCATCCTTCGCGGGACGGCGTGATGACGACGTGCCTTCCGGAGGGGAAGGAAGCCGCAAGCGCGGAGGCCCAACGATTGCCGCCGCGCGATGTCGTGGCTCCGGCATCGGTTTACAAAAAGGAGGACGCTCATGAACAAACGGAACGATCGGATCGGGTTCACATTGATCGAGCTGCTGGTGGTCGTCGCGATCATTGCCCTGCTGGCCTCGATCCTGATGCCCTCGCTGGCCAAGGCGAGGGAGCAGGCCAAGGGGGCCAGTTGCCTCAGTAATCTGCACAACATCGGTTTGAGCCTAGCCATGTACCACGGCGACAACCGCGGCTACTACCCTGCCTGCTACAGCTACATCGACGGCAACAGCGGTTCATCCGGTTACTACCATTGGACGGCGGCACTGGATTTCAGGGACTACAGCGCGCCCATCACGGCCCGCAAGTATCCTAAGGTAGCCAACCAGTACATCTGCCCCTCGCACATGCCCGGCGGGTGGGCGCCGACGAACTTCACGAGTTGGCGCATTCCGGATCCCCCGCCGGGCCAGGTCTCGCAGGACACCACGGGCACGAAGGATGATCGGCAGGCGGCGCGTCTGAGCTACGTCGCCAACGAGATCATCATGCCGCGTAAGAAGTACAGCGCGGCGCACGACGCGGCCAGTCCTCCGGGAACGAGCAACCTGTGCCTGGTCCAAGCCGACGCGATCGAAGCGGCGAACAATACCATCCTGCTTGGCGAGTTCAGCAGCAGCGCCAACTGCATCTGGGGCAGTTCGGTTGGCGGCGGCGCCGCCTACAAGAGCCATCGCCCCACGAGCGGCGTCAAGACGTCGGGGGGCGGTGTTTTCGACGGCGAGGGCTACACGATGGGTACGCAGATCTTCAAGCTGACATTCGCCGAGGCGCAGAGTGCGATTGACGCCGTGCTTGCCGACAAGTCTGCGGCGTCCGCCAATCACCATATCTCGTACATAAACCCCAGCGCCCACGGCAACAACGGAAGCAACTACACATTCGTCGACGGCCACGCCGCGCGATTCACGCTGCAGGAAACGCTCGATCCGGGCAATTACATGTGGGGCAGGAAGGTCTACTCCTGTGCCGACGAACCCGCGATTCAGGACAACCCATAAGCGTCGACGGGCGCGGCTCTACGTTGTGCGGAAATGCCTCGGAACGGACGGAGGACGTATGTGCATGGAGCAATCCACGGGATCGGCTGGACGAGTGCGGCCGGGTCATGCGAGCGTCGGCGTGAGACCGCAGACGGTCGTCAGGCCGGCAGAGAAGGACCTTCCGCATCACAAAGGGGCTGTCGAGGAGCAGGTCGATCCGGACTGGCGGCCCCGACAAGTCGACGAGGAGCAGATACTGCTCTGGCTTCGTGCCCCCGAGGGCGACGAATGATTCGGGGATTCGCGCGGCGTTGTTCGTGGGTCCAGTCTTCCAGTCATGCCTTCGGCGGCGTCAGGTTTAGCGCAATCGTAGCAATAGCGTCATCGCGCGCACACACTGCCCGCATAGACTGCGTTCGCCAAATAGGTTCGTGACCTCGAGTGGAGCGGACGGAAGCACTGCGAAGGGGGGGAAGGGCAGCCGCGGGCATCCAGGCTACATCCGCGGCTGCCCTCGGTTTTGAAGGTTGGCTTGATCGCCCCTGCGAGTTGCGAAAGGGAAACGTATGCTTCGCACCGGCCATACGACGATGAGTCGCATGCTGCTGGTCTTGGGGATAGGCGTATTGCCTATCTTAAACGGCG
>CAZMVY010000030.1:28100-29147 GCA_964569765.1 uncultured Planctomycetales bacterium | reverse complement strand
GCACTTCGGCGGTCGGTTCGGGCCGTTGAAACAGTTCTGGAACACGTTGAAGTCCCCAAGGTCAACATCCCGGACGACCGGGTTGTCGCCGGCATCCATGCAACCGCACTTCCGCGGATCGGGCCCGGCTTTGTACGGCCGGTTCGGACCGTTGAAGCACGCCTGGAAGATGCCGAAATCGCCCAGGTCGACGTCGCCGTCGCCGTCCGCGTCCGGGCGCTCCGGCCAGCACATACTCACCGTGAAGAGGCCCTCGCCGCCCGTGCTGTCCGCACAGGTGGTGACCACCACGTCCCACACGCCGTCCAACGCACCGGGGGCCATCCCGGTCAGATCGATGTCGGCTGTGATCGTGTTTGCGTCAACCACAGCAACGGCGGTCGCGTTGATCGTGGAAGCGCCCTGCACGATCTTGACGGCCGGCGTGCCGATGAAGCCGGATCCGGCGATCGTCACGTGAAGCGGCGGGGGGCTGACCAGGAAGAGCTGGCCTGCCCCGGGGTTCACTGCGCGGTTGCCATTGTCCTGCACGCCCGTGTCAGGCGTGATCGACGCTACTGTCGGCGTCACACACAGCGGACAACCGTCTGGTCCGACGGGCACGCCCGGCGGGGTGCCCGGGCACGCGTCGCACGCGTCGCCCACGCCATCGGTGTCCGAGTCCGCCTGATCCGGGTTGGAGGTGGCGGGGCAGTTGTCGGTGGTGTCGCCGAACTGGTCGCCATCCGCGTCGTCGTCGACCAGGGCGTACCAGCATCGCGGTTCGCGCGGATCGTAATTGTAGTAGCCGCGAAGGCCGCTGATGCCCAGGACGTACCATTTGCCGCCGGCCTGATAGCCGACCGCCGCATTTCGCCCAACAGCGACCGGGTATGGCGCACCCCCGATCCAGGGCCCCAGCGAACCTGTTGCGGGATCGACCTTGCTGAAGTACACGGTGTTTTGCGGCGTGGCGCCCGCCAGGCCTCCCACCGCAAAGATGTAGCGGTTCGCCACCGCACACCCCTGTTAAAAGCGGCCGTCCGGCCGGTCCGCCTGCTCCTTGCC
>CAZMVY010000030.1:0-28090 GCA_964569765.1 uncultured Planctomycetales bacterium | reverse complement strand
GTGCCGGAGAAGTTGGCGCCGACGCGATAGATGTAGTTTGCCGTCGTGCCCTCGAAGATCGCGACGCCGTGGAACCATGAACCGGGCTCCGGCGAGCCCGGCGGGGTGTTCGTGGTCTCGACCCACGGGCCGTAGTCACCGTCCGGCTGGATCTTGGAGTAGTACACCTCGTCCTGATTGACGGCGGAGTTGCTCTCGCCGTTGAGAATGTAGAGTGTGTCGCCAAAGCTCATCAGGCCGCGTCCGAAGGCGTCCATCTGTGGATAGGGCGTCGCCTCGTCGCTGTCCGGGATCGTCACGGCAGACGTAACCCACGTGCCAATGCTGCCATCGGGGTTAATCGGCGCGTAGTAACAGGTGTTGCGCGTGGTCGTGCTTCCCTCGGGGCCCCAGCCGCCCCAGAAATAGACCCGTCCGTTGTAGGCAGCGGCTCCGCCACACGCCCGAGCCGCGGGCAACGGGGTTGTGGTGATCCACGGCCCAAGGCTTCCGTCGCTGTTCACGGCCGCGTAGTAGCAGGGCTTCGTCGCACTCCGATCTCCCGTACTGGCGTTGGATCGACCGCCGAACACGTACACGTAGCCGTTGTAGTACACAGCACTGACGTCGTTGACACCGATAGGCAGAGAGCTGGTCTGGATCCACTGCGACACGATCGTCTGGCCAAGCACCGTCACCGGCGCGCTTCGGCCGCACTCAACTCCGTTGATCACCTGCGAAGCCGTGACGACCTGCCCCCCGGTCAGGAGGGGGCTCACCGGTACGGTAACGGTTGTCGAGCCCGGGGGCGTCGGTGCCGCACTCCCCACGAGCGTCGTGTCCGCCACGTAGGCCTTGACCAACGTCGCCCGGGGGTCCACATTGTCGACCACGACCCGCCAGGCGCCGTTCGTTATCGGCGCGCGGATGGTCGGCACGCCAAACACAGCCGTAACCGGGGCGGCATAACAGCTCTCCACGCCGCCGACGACCTGCAACGCAGAGACAACATCGTTGCATGCGAGCGCCGGTACGGCCACCGTTTTGGAGACCTCACCGGAAAGCGTTGCGGATCCGGCCACGGCGCCGTTTACAAGGACCTTCACAAGTGTCGCGGTCGGATCGAGGTAGTTGACCGTGACGGATGTCATGGCGGGTTCGATCGGCGCGGCCACCACAGGCACCGGCACCGTATTCGGCGACCCGAACGGCTCGGGCGGCGGCTCACCGAATGAAAGGCTGACGTTGTCGTAGAAGGCGTTGACGCCGCCGTTCGTCAGGCCGGACCCGATGACGATCGTATTGAACAACGCGGATGGAAGGTTCCGTGGTTTCGTGACGGTGTATGTACCGGCTGAGGTCGTGACGCTGTAGTCGATCGTCGTGCTCTTGACCTTGATCTGCATCTTCACCCACTCGCCGGGCGCACGCGTCGCGCCGGTCACGTCGTACCATGATATGACCGGGCTGCCGGTCAGGGTCGTGTCGTAATCACGGCAGTTATACGTCGTGAGGGTGATCCCCTGGGTTGTATCGTCGTAGATGCCGAGTGCCAGAAGCACCTGAAGCGTGCCCAGCCCATAGGCGCCGCCGCTGTACGATCGCAGCTCGACGTAGTTCCGGGCGCCGGTTCCGGCGCCGTGGCGCATCCACCACGTTGCCGTGAGCGGCTTCGCATCGGTCCCGTCGAAGTTGCCACCGAAGTTCTGATAGATCCGCGACGGCGAACCGGTGGTCGCGGCGGGCTCAAGAACCGACTTCGGACAGCTTGCGCCCACCAGCGTGCTCAGTGTGATGTTAAAGTCCGGCTGCGTGCTCGTGCGAGGCCAGGCGGCGTTCAGCGCGGCCTGGTCGGCATAGCCGTCGAAGTTGTCCTGGACGGGGATGACCGAATCCCGGACGGTCACCGGGAGGGAGGGGAGGCTCTCTACGGTATCCTGAACCACGGTTGCCGTGAGCACGTCGCCGATCGCCAGGGTCAGGCCGGTAAACGTATGGGTTCCGCTGCCCGGGCTGAACGGCGGGGTTGCCGTTTGATAGAGTATCGAGTTCTTGTAGAGCTTGACGGCCGTCGCCAACGGATCGATGCCGTTGACGGTCACCGTCGTTGCGTCCGAGAAGACGGGCGACGCAATCGTCGGCCGTTCGGGTACGCCCGGTGCGTCGATAACGATGTCGTCCACCCACACGTACCACTTCTTCGTCGTGTCGTCGCTTTCCGGTTTGACGATGCACAGGCTGTCCAGCGTGCCGCGGTTGTTTGCGGCGGAGAGGATGCCGTTGCCGGCGAAGTTCACGACACTCTTACGAACCGCAGCGCCGCCGTCCACACTCACGTCAACCGCTTCGACTTGGCCGTCAGCCGGAACAGTCGTGTCCACGAACGTCCACTTGATCGTGTGGAAGGTGGTGCCGCCCCCGGAACTCGTGAGCACGGCGCCGCCCCTCGGCGTTGCGTTCGGGTCGGGCTCGCGGGTATCGACGCCGACGAACTCCACCGTGCCGCCGGTGCCACCGTCCTCACCGAGGGAGGCGGTCGTCCCGGTCTCGCGGATCGCGAGCGAGAACTCAAGCTGGCCGGCGGGGTTCTCGATCTCGCCGGCGCTGATATTGCCGTCCGTGCCGTAGATCAGGAGACTCAACTGGATGCTGCCTCCGTTGCCGATGTATACCGTCGGGTTGGGAACCTTGGTCGTCACGACATTGGGGTATGTTCCGACGCGGGCCCAGGAAAGATCGTTCGTCGGATCGACCCAACTGAAGAAGATCGCTTCGCTGTTCAGCCCGCTGTTCACGTTGCCGCTCGTCAGGAAGGCATCGCTGTTCAAGTTGTCGTTCAAGGCGCCGCCGCCGCATTTCGCGTTCGCCGAGCCACCGACGATGAAACCGCTGGTCTGATACCCGTAGCCGGGGCGATTGAACAACGGCGGCACCGGGTTATTGATGCATAGCGAGTCAGGGGTTCCGTAGGCGCTTCCCTCAAAGTCGAGCGTCCGCGTCGAACCAAACGCCATGGGCGAGGTGATGAGAACCAGCACCAGGCCCAACAGGCAATACACTCTTCCGTTCATGATCTTGGCTCCTTTCGCAACAACCTCAACACAACAACAATTCAGACAGGTCCTTATTCGAGGTTCGCCTCGAACAGCTTCCTTGACAGGTCGGCGGAACGCGACACCCGGCGGGTGTGCCTTGCGTCGAGACTCTCTACGAGTGGCCCGGGACGTCGTCCCGGCTTCACCGCCCTTTCCGTGCGCTGCGAACCGCCACAAAAGCGGCGGCTATCCCGGGTTCACAGTTCCTTTCCAGCCGCGCACCGACGCGGCGTGACCATCCAGGAAGCCGGTATTCGTCTTGCCCGCCTTAAACCGTGGCGATTGCGGGTTCTTGTCGTTGGTCACAGCCGAGATCGCTCCGGAAGCGCGATACGTCGTCGAATGGAACGCGTACGTCGGGATGTAGAAACCATCAGGCGTCGCGATGGAGCCCTGGCCGATGTTCTCGGTCTTGTAGGATAGCGGCCAGGACCCGCCGGGCTTGACCGCCGCCATGGGGTTCGGGCGCACTTCCGCGTACCACACGTCCGCGATCATCCATTCTTCGCTCAGGTGGCGGATTCGCTCGATATTCTTCGGCTTGCTGGTTCCGGCGGGCCAGCCCTGTTTTTCTTCAAACACGGTCTGGCCCGTTCCGCTGGACGCCGGGGTCGCCCACAGGTTGTCCGTGTAACCGTGCCATCGTACGCCGAAATAGAATGGTGGCTTCGTGCCCCCGAATGGCGGCTGCCCCGGTACATTCTTGCCCGTGCCCGCGTCCTGTATCCAACTGTTGATGACGTAGTTGAACGGCCGGTACGTGGTGGTGGGACCCATGACCTGGCGAGGATCCAGCGTCTTGAGCCCTTGCGCCGTCGGGCACTGACACATCCGGTCCGTGAGCTCGCCCTTGCCCTTGCCTTCAGAGAAGTACCGCTTCACCCGGTACGGCAGGTGCATGTCCTTATCCAAGTCCGACAAAGTGGATGTTTCGAGGAAAACCGAAGGGTGCAGAGGCCCCGGCAGGAGCTGCTTGTAGTCAAGCCCGTACATCACCGTCGCCGTGCACAACTGCTTGAGGTTCGACAAGCACGCCATTGATCGTGCACCCTCGCGTGCGGCCGCCAGTGAGGGCAGCAGGATAGCCACGAGTAGCGCGATGATGGCGACTACCACCAACAACTCGATCAGTGTAAAAGCGCCACGCCTGCGGCAACAGGAGCCGGCTGACCGACAGCCCAACGTACGAAGAGCTTCCGTAAGCGATCTGCAACACGACATGATTGTGCCCTCGCGCCGAGAGGATGCTTTATGGCGTGCGCGGCCGCCTCGCCCAGCCGGAACTGCGTTGGCTGGACAAACATGATTGTAACATGCCGCTGGATGCGGTCAATGGTGACACAGAGAGTCTTGGCGGTGTGCCCCGCAGCCCTCCCTTGCACGCGAGAACCCCGTGTAACGCGTTTTGCCGCAGCCAGTTACGAGGGAACGTGCTTCTCGCCGAGCGTCTTTCCCATGAACGCGCTTGCGCGGGGCCGAGGCCGGGCCACGAGCGAGCCGGAATGCTTCCCAACCCCAACGATCTTCCTTGGATCCTCGCCGAGGGCGGCCTGTGCCATGCCTTCACGAGGGAGAAGTCGCCGGCTCAATGGGCAGCCACGTTCGTTCGGCGACCCGCATGGCTTGCCATGAAGCACGGGTACGTGTATCGCGCCGAGTCCGGGCATTGGTGCCGGGCGTCTGTTCTTGTTTTTCGCCTCTTTGGCGTTACGGCGCCGTGCGAGTGTGTCGTCAGGTCGTTTCCGCGTGGCGAGGAGGCTTGCGCGAGGCCCCCAGGATATCGTGGCGTAGACTGAGGAGCATCTTGAACGCTGACTTGGGCGTGTGGTCTGCGCGGATGAGGCCGCCGTTCGGCATGATGGCCAACGGGGCTTCGTCCGCCAGGTCGCGCCAAGTCACCGTCTCAACGAACGGCTTGCTCAATGCCGTCTGGTAGAACTCCTTCAGCCAGGCGGCCTGCACCTCTTCGTTCCATTCCTGGCGCCAGGTGCCGCCGTCCGCGACCATCGAGCCGCCGCCTCCCGGCAGGCGCAGGACGCCGGGAACCTGGGCGGCCGTCACGTGGACCGGCTTGCCGAGGTTACCGACGCGGTCGATCATGCTGGAGATCTGGAACATGTCGCGGACGAACATCCCGTCCAGGCCCGGGCCGAACTGGAACTGGAGGCCGAAGGCGTCGAACCCGATGCCGCTTTGGACGGCCATGTCGGCATAGAGCATTGGTGGGATCGTCCGCTGGTTGCGCGAGTAGTACTCGCCCCAAGGCGAAATCAACTCGACGATGGAGGCGGCACGTGGTGCGAGCTGCTTGACGAGCGTGGCGGCGACACGGGTCAACTCCATGAGTTGCTCGAAGTTGAAGTGCAGCGGGTTTGTTGCGTGGACGCCGCCGACCACCACCCAGCGCTGCACGTGGCGGCCGTAGCGCTCGACGACCCGGCGGACATGCTCGAAGACCATGCCGCGGATCGCGTCGTAGTCGTGCTCGTAGATGAAAAGCCAGTCGGGTACGTGACCTTCCTGGAAGGAGACGAGCGGACCTGCGGTAATCGGCACCCGATGCCGGGTGAGCCAGTCGACCCAGGCATCGAGGGAGGTCCAGTTGATCTCCTGCTCCTTGGGCTCGATGTCCTTCCAGAGCATGGGGAGATTGACGAAGTCGAACGCCTCGCGGATGCGGTGGTGGTAGGGTTCCGAGGTGTTCGTCGGATCGAGGACGCAGCCGAACGGACGCCGATTGAATGCGTGGGTCTGGCGCCGACGGCTCAGGAAGATGTCGGCGTGGAAGAGGCTGATACGCTCGCCGACGACGATCGCGCTCTGAAGGGCCTGGTCGGCCCACCGGGCGACCTCGGCCGGGCTGTCCGCCTGAAGGGCCCGGACGAAATACTCCCGGGAAAGCTTCAACTGCGCGTTGAGATCTTCCATACCGGGAAAGGCGTACAGGCCCCACTCCTCGCGCTTCTGGTCGATTCGCATCAGCCGGCCGCGGGCCAATTCGAGATGGAGGTTGTACGGCTTATCGCGTTCCGGCAACCTGGCGCTCTCGAGGAGGATCCGTCCGCATCCCTTCACGGGCCAGAGCAAGGCCAGCCCGGCCGGGCCTGGCGCCCGCTTGGTACAGACGATCTCCCCGTCGCGGAACTCGATCTCCGCGCGAAGCGGTACACCATCGCTGCCGACCAGGTACGACCCGTTCAGATCGACCCGTTGGGCGACGCCTCCGTTGTCAAACACCGAAAAACGCAGCATGAGCGGTTCCGGATAATGAATGAATGATATCTATGAGTCCGGACGTCTCCGCCGACAAACCTCTGCGCCCGAAAGCCCGCTCACGTGCACGGCCTCGGTCATTCCGCGGCCGAGGCTCCTGCTATTATGTACCGACCATGAGCCCGGTGTCGAGTACCCCTGTCCGGCTTTTTTCCGGCGCGGCCGGACGGCCTCGCAGGCCCTCGACCGGCTCCACCTTGCGATCCCGGCGAACGGACCGGGGTCCGCGCAACAGATACATCGGCATGCCTCGTCAGTAAATGAAGCCGCGGATGTCGTAGATGACGACGCGCGGGCCGTCCGCGCGTCTGAAGATGCCGGCGTGGAGCCTTGCGAGTTGCTCCTCGGCAAGAGGGGGCAGGCGGTTTGTCCGGCCCCGGTCGCGGACATAGGGCGAAAGGTACACGATGTCGAGCGGTCCGAGCGGAAGGGCGTTCACCAGTGCACACGATTCATCGAGGTGGCGTGCGGCGAGCGCGGGGTCGTCCTCGCAGATGCCCGCGAGAAGGATCAGTCCGACCGCGATGCCGGCCTGCCGGCAGAGTTGCACCGTCTCGACGGCGTCGGCGCGGCGGCAAGGCTTGTTCACACGTTCGAGGACTTCGTCGCAGCCGCTCTCGGCGCCGATGTACACGCGTTTCAGGCCGGCGTCGGCCAGTGAGCGGTAATCGGCGAGCGTTTTCCGCGTTCCGGTGAGGCCGTCGAGGAAGCCGTAGAATCCGATGAGGCCGTACGGGTGCTCGCGCCGCCAGCGGACCTCGTCGCGGGCGGGCAGGCCGGGCGGTGCCATGTCGAACTTCCGGCGCACCTGCTCCATGCGTTCGAGCAGCCGGGCCGTCGGGATCAGCACGGCGTTTGCGTCGCCGAGAAAGACGCTCTGCCGCAGGCGAAGCGATTCGCCGAAGAACTGGAGGATGGCTTCCATGTGCTCATCGAACTCGGCGGCGGTGTTCACGTGGAATTCGCAACCGCGATAGAAAGAGCAGAAGGCACAGTCGTTGAAGGGGCAGCCGCGCGTGGCCTGAAGGACGAGGGCGCGGTACTGGTCCGGCGGCAGGATGGGCACAGCGCCGTAGATGGCGAGGAATCGCTCTCGCTGGGCGGCAAGGGCCGGCGGGGCGTTTTCCGCCGCACGCCGCAGAAGGGCCGCCTGAGTGGCCGGGATCCGGCCATCGCGCAGAATCTCACCCACGATGCCGAAGCAATGGGCAAGCAGGGCGTCGCGATCGGCGTCCGTCAGTTCCTCGATGTACTTGTTGTGGAGCAGAGAGTCCTTGATGAGCCTGATCACGCGGTTGTCATAGCCGCGCCGATAGTTGGCCTCATGGCCGGAGGCGTCGCGCACGTACGCCCCGATCATGCGTCCTGCCAGGTCGAATGAAAGGATCGTGTCATAGTCGGGCGGGTTGAGGCCGACGGCAAAGGACGATTGCTTGACGTTCACCGAGTACTGCATGGGACGGTTGGGTTCCATGCCGATTCTATGGCGTTACGGGCGGACGTGCGACTTTCGCAGAAGCGGCGATGCCCCCGCTCCGGAGGCGGCGCCGGGAATGCCGGCGGCCAGGAAAGGAGCGGTTTGTCGCCCGATAAGGCGCCGACGGGTCGATATCGTCGACGCGCCGGGCTAACGAGGACGCGCCGCGTGTGTCTTGAGTAACAGGGCCGAAAGGCGGCCGGGCCGGCATGGCGCCGCGTGGATCAGGCGGGCGATCGTGACGCACAGATGGGGGTATGCCATGTTGTCGTTTGCTTCATCGGGCAGGTTGGACAGGGCCGGCAGGCTTCTGATGGCAGTGGCGTGCGTGACGGCGGCGACGGGGTGCGAAGTGACGTTCCTGCCCGCTGTCGACGGCTACTACGGCCCGTACTACGAGGATTACGGCTACTACGACTACGTTTACTACGACGATTTCTACTACGACGACTACTGCTACGACTGCTACGACGATTGGTACTACGACTGGTATTACAGCGACTACTACTACGTTGACGAATACTACGACTGGGATGGGTACGGCGATGTCGTGTGGTATTGAGCCGGCAACCTGTTCGCCTTCGTTCGGCTCGGCGGCAACGCGAAGATACCTGACGAGACCCCGATGGGCCGCCGGGCAAGCCTCCGCTATGCCGTCTGAACGCGAATAGGAAAGCGTGACGACACTTTGCCCGCACGTCGCGTCGCCGCACCCGCGCGCGACGAGGGCGGGTCTCTCCTCATTCGAATGCCAGGGCGGTGGCCGGATCGAGTCGGGCGGCGCGGTAGCCGGGGTAGATCGCGCTGCCGACGCCGCCGATGATGCCGCCCCCGAGCGCCAGGATGATCCATCGCCATTCGATCTGCACGGTCTGCAGCGGCATGAAGTGTTCGATGCCGTACTTCGCGGCGACGGCAAGGGCCAGACCCAGTACCGTTCCGCCTGTGCACAGGATCAGCGATTCCTCGATCGCGAGCCGGACGATGTAGCGTCGGGTGGCGCCGAGCGAACGCAGGATGCCGATCTCGCGCGTGCGCTCCAGGACGAGCGTGTACATCGTCAGTAGCGTGAACAGGAAACAGACCACGAGTGCCACGCCGGAGGCGATGTTGATGAAAGCGTAGATCTGCGAAAAGCTCTCGAGGAGGAGCCGACCATATGCCGCCTTTTCGACCACCTGCGTCTCAGGAACCTCCTGTTCGATCGCGGCGGCGACCTGTTCCGCCTTGCCGGGGTCGCTCAGATGAACAAGAAACATGGTGGACTTCCGCAGTCCGGACGACTGGATGTGCCGGAGCGTCTGGATCGGGACAAAGACTCTTGCCGCGACGCCGGTCTCAACGACCCCGACGATCGTAAACGTTCGGCCGGCCAGAGGAACTTTATCGCCCACGTGGAGCCCGGCGACCCGTTGCAGACGCTGATCGACGACGAGTTCCAGGGCGGCGTTCATCGCCTCGGCCTGGGCCGGGTCGGCTTCCATGGCCTCCGTGTCATAGCCGCCGTTGCGGCCGCCTTCTCTGGCGATCGCCTGCTCAACGGCCTGCTCGAATCGGCCGTCTGCGTCGAACAGGCGGCCCTCGACGAGCCGGCGATCGCCGAAGATGGTCAAGGCATCCCGCCGTTCCACGCCGAAGATCCGCTGTTTCTGGCCGCCGACCGACGCCGTGAGCCAGAAGACCGGGATCACGCGGTCAACGGCCTTTCTGCCGTCGATCGTGATGTCGCGGATGAGATGGGCGTAGTTCTCGCTGAAGAATCCCCCGCCGACGTAGATCGCGTTTTCGCCGCGAGGCATCACGAGCAGTTCGGCCGGCACGGATTCCATCCGTTGCGCGACTTCGTTGAGTGTGCCATGGGAAAGGCCGAGCATCACGACGAGCATGGCGATGCCAATGGCGACGGCGAGCATGCAGAGCAGGCTGCGGAGCTTGCGGTGCACGATGTTGGCCAGGGGGAGGTAACTCATCGCGTATCGGGTTTCGGGCATCGGGCCTCGGGGTTCGGACCTCGTGTCTCGAAGTCGGGAAGGGGAGTATCGAGGATTGCCAGTATTTCGTCCAATCGGCGGATTACGTAGTCGGCCTGATGGGCGAAAGCGGGGGGCGGCTGCGCACCGATCATCAGGGCGGTCGCGGTTCCCGCTGCGGCGCCGGCCTGAATGTCAAAGAGAAAATCGCCGACCATCATCGCCTGCTCCGGCGTTACACCCAGGGCAGTGCAGATAGCCCGGACGGGCTCGGCGGACGGCTTGAGGGCGCCGTCCTCGCGCGTGCGGATGAAGTCGAAGGCGAGCCGATGCTTTTTCAGGACGATCTCGACCGACCGGCGGCTGTTGCGGGTAAGCAGAGCGACGGCGACCCCGCGCCGGCGCAGGGCACTCAAGACCTCCTTCGCCCCGTCGTGTAACTCGCTGTTCCGGGCGGCTTCTTCCTCGTGGCGCTCAAGGACGGCCTGCACTTCGGCGCGGCGATCCGCGCTCAGATTCTCCATCTGCTCGAGGATGGGCTGCGAGGCGTCGAGCGACGCCTCCGCCCGGATGGCGGCGAAATCGAGATAGGGGCGCGTAATCGTGCCGTCGAGGTCGAAGATCACCGCTCGAATCCGATGGGGTTTCGCCGGTTTGCGCGCCGCGCTGCTCATGCGCCCGTTGATAACGCGGCCCAGGCATGAGATCAAGCGTTGCCGGTGCCTGCAGAACATGGAGAGCACGCCGGCCGGGGCGGGCGACGGCGGTCGCCAATGCGGGTCTTCGGCGGAGGAAACAGGGTGCGTGCGAATACCGCCGTGCGGCAAGATGCTCGGCGCCGGGCGTCAGTGCCGTTTGGTGGTCGGTTGCGCGCCGGGCCGCCACGCAGGTTGTGAAGCCGGGCGGCTGGCCGCGCCGGGGCTTTGCCACCACCGTTTGAGCGTCTCGAGATCGACGCCCCGGGCGCGGGCCTGCATACGATCCAGCACCGACCGGATCGAGAATGTTTCCGTCGGCGCGGGGATCGGAATGTCCTGGCCCAGCAAACGAAGGACGAGCAGGGCATCGCGGTTCTCGCCCGCCGTGCCCAGCAGTCGCAGACGACCTTCGTTGGCGAGCACCTTGGCGCCGATCCGGGCGAACTCAATTCGCTCCGGCAGCAACTGCTCCGGCAGGCTCAGGCCGAGGAGGTCCTTGAAGGTTTCGAGGAGCAACTGGCGGTCGATGGTGCCTGCTCCGCCCGCGGGCGGTCCGACGTCGATATCGGCATCCAGGGCGGCGATCTGGTCGTCCACAATGCGGACGGCATTCAGGCGGATCGTGAGGTCGCCGCGGATTTCGCCCCGGCCCAGGAGCCGGGTGATCTGCTCGAGCCGGACCGCGTCGATCCGACCGCCTGCGCTGAATTCGCGGAGACGGCGGCCCTCCAGAAACGCCTGGTAAACGATGAGATTCGCGCGGCCGGCGATCCCCGGATAGCCGGCCCAGGCGGCGAGCGCGCCCAGATCGAGTTCCTCGACGCGGCCGTTGAAGCGAATTGATTCGAGCCCGCTCTTCGGCAGGGCGGCAATGTGAGCATCGTCGATGCGGAGGGTGAGCCGGCCCGCGAGCGGGCCGAGCGGAGCGTGCTGCGTCAGCTCGCCCAGTTCCAGCCCGTCAGCTTGACCGCTGAGTTGCACGTACTCCGCACCCTCGCGCTGGTGGTACGTGATGCGGCCGTCGAAGTAGCCGCTACGAATCGGTGAGCCGAGCAGACGATCGAGCCTCAGCGTGGCGATCGGCAACCGCGGCACCGTAAGCTGGACCTCGGGCAGGAAGTCATCCTGGCCCGGCTGAACGCGGGCGTAGATGTGGATCGGCTCGGTCACCTCGTAGCCATTCAGGCGTCGCGAGACGAACGTAGCGTCGCCGTGCTGATTGTCGTGGAAGGCGATTTCGCCCGTGACGCCCTCGGCGACAAGGCGCCCGCTGCCCTTGGGCCACACAAGCTCCATGCCGTGCAGGAGCACCCGTCGCAGGCTCACCCGGCTCAGATTCTCCGTCAAGGCGGACCGCAGTATGTACCGGTAGTCCTCGGGCAACCAGGATTCGCTGCCGATCGTGAGTGTGCCACCCGCGAGATCGAGAAAGAGATCCGGGCGGCCCGAGGGGCCCGCCTCCCGCCAGATCGCGGCAGGGCAGAAGAACACGCGGTCGCGACGGTCGGGCAGCCAGAGCGAAACATCTCGGAAGACGCGGCTGTGGAACGTATACGGTTCGACGCGACCGATCTCGACGGGCAACTGAAAGAAGCGTGCGAGCCGGGCCGCGGTTCTGCGGCGGTAACACTCGCTGCGAAAGTAGGCGGCGTACCCCAGCGTTCCCCACAGCATTGCGCTGCCGAGGAGAGCAACGAGCAGCGCCGGGATGAAGCGGTTGCGTGCGCCCATGTACTCCCCAATACTGGGGTGGTCGTCGCAGCGAGTCAAGCCGGAAGCGGATACGACACCGCGCCGTTGCCATGCCGCCGACCAGGCAATGTCGTTCGTTTGCTTCGCCGGGCGCGGCGTTTGTGCGGTGCCCGCTCTGTCCAGGCAGGTAGCAGCAAGAGGCAGGTGCTGCTTGCGCCGAGTCCCTGCGACGGGCAAGACTCGGACCGCCGCGGGGATGATCGCAGGCGGCCGGGGCGCTGGTGCGGGCAGGCGGATCGAAACGCTGCAACGGGAGGCGCGGAGGCCTCGTATTCACAGTGGTGATCAAGAGCACGACGATGGATTTCTACGTTGACGGCGTGCTTGCGGGCGGAAACCGGCGCTATGCGACCTCCCGGGGTTCTGTCAGTCGCGAGGATGTTCGCGTCGGTTCCGGGTACGGATCGGCGGGTGTCTATGCGTACTACGATGACGTCGTTGTGACGAAGGGGCAGTGACCTGAGGCGTGGAATCAGTCCGCGTGCGCGGAAGGGCCTGGCGAGCGAAGCCCCGGTCAGTGTGGCCGGGGCTTCGCGATCTTGTCGCCGGTCCGGCCGGATGGCACGCTCGTTTCGTTTTCTGTCCTTCGGTGCTGCCGCCGCTTTGCCGAGGCCGCGATCGGGTGATATGCTGCGCGATGTTGTGGTCTGTGCGATCAGAGGGGCCGACCCGTCCGCGACACGTCGTTTTCGCCGTCGCGGTGATTCGGGCGAAGGCAGGGAAGAGCTCAGTCGATGCATCCGTCGCAGAGCCAGGGTCTGGTTATGCCAGCGCCATGTGTTCGTCGCCGGGCCGCGTTTACGTTGATCGAGTTGCTCGTGGTGGTAGCGATCATCGGGCTGTTGCTGACGATCCTGCTGCCCAGCCTTGCCCGCGCCCGGAATCAGGCACAGGCGGCGGTATGCGCGTCGCGGATCCGCGAATCCACCCGCGGCGCCGCCATGGCGCTTATGGCCGTGCAGCAGGACCGGCTGAGCACGAACTTCGGTTGGGCGACGATGTCGCTGAAAAACATCGGTGTTCAGGTGGATGTGTTCACCTGCCCCGCCGATCCGAATCCGCTGCCGACGCCGGCCCTTTTCATGCGGTACTACAACGGCACCACGTTTCTCGGCGAGACGTCCGCTGACGGGCCGTACAACTTCATCGGCCGCGCGCCCAAGGATACCTACCGCGCGAACCTCGTTGACTCGGTCGAGGACAACTGGTTCGGGCGCGACAACGGCGGCGGTTACTATGATGCCGGCGGGGTCTTCCACGGCGACATCGACGTGGAGCTGGAATGGAGGGCCGTTCGCGGCCAGAGGACGGCAAGAGTCGGCGTGCGGCAGACGGAATCCGCCTACGGGCTGATGCTGTACGATTACAGAGGCCGGTTCATCGGCAACGCCAAGGCCGGACCGGCGTTCTCCGCACCCATCATGTGGGGCAGCTACGGGATCAACGTCTCCGCAGGACTCAAAGGGGTTCAGGGAACACCGGTGCTGATCGCGGAATGCAAGAAGTGGGGCGTCTTCCCTGAGCAGTTGGCAAGCTCGAGGACGAGCAGTCCCTATCCGGCGGATAACCTGCGCCAGGTGCTCCGCTTCCGCCATGGGGGCGACTGGAACAATCGTTCCGATCTGACACTGGGCGACCCGTCCGATCCGACATACCGGCCGAAACAGTTGATGAACATCGGGTTCCTCGATACACACGTCGAACGCCTCGGCCCACTGCCAATTACGCGCTGCAACTACCGCTCCACTACCTGGACCTGGAGCGGATGGTTCGGCCGGCGGAAAGGCGCTGCCACGTTTTGAGTTCCTGGTTTTCCACAGATTTGCGTCCGCCCTGGCTGCGGCACGGCATCAGCTATCCGAACCGCCTCGCCAGGCGGTTGCACCCGGCTTCACGTCATGCCTTGATCGCGGCGGTGCACCCGTGCGGTTCGGCCGCCGCCTTTCCGCATGACGGGCAATGCCGGCACGACGGTGGCGCGCTGCAACGCCCCGCCCGACGAGCGATCTGCCGGCGATTGGCGGGCACAGCCGGGGCCTTCCCCGGACCGGCTCGAAATCCGGTCCGGATATGATAGAATCCCGCGCGTGGTCCGTAGGCACACGGGCGGGCATCGTGGTGGGCCTGGCGCCGGGGTGCCCCGGGCTGTCCGGGGGCGGGATCACGAATACACCGATCAGCCGGTTTGCCGACGGACCGGGTGATTGAGGGAGTAAGGACCAGCACAAGGGTGGATTAGCGGCCTATGGGTTCGGTTCTTTGCGAGCATTGCACGGGACATTGCTGCCGGTATCTGGCGCTGCCGATCGACAAGCCGACCGGCAAGCGGGACTTCGACGACATGCGATGGTACCTGGCGCACGAGAACGTGCTGATCTTCGTGGAAGACGGGGACTGGTATATCCAGTTCACAACTCCCTGTCGGCACCTCGGCGTCGACAACCGCTGCGCGATCTACGACGAACGGCCGGCGATCTGCCGCGAGTACTCCACGTCCGGCTGTGAATACCAGAGCGGTGAATACGATTATGACCACCTGTTTACGGAGCCGGAGCAACTGGCGGTCTTCGCGAAGGAGTTTCTCCGGCGAAAACGCGCCCGGGCACGCCGGCGCCGCGAGCGTCAAAGGCCGGCGGCGCGGTCAACCGCACCGCGCCGAACTGTGGTGCCGTTGCGGGTACCCACGGGCGTAGCGGTATAGGCTTCTCATGAAGTTCAGCGGCATCAAAGGTACACGGGACTTCTACCCCGAGGACATGGCCCTGCGCAACTGGCTCACCGAGACGTGGCGGCGCGTGTCCGTCCGGAACGGTTTCCAGGAATACGACGGGCCGATCTTCGAGCACCTGGAGCTGTACACGACCAAGAGTGGCGAGGAGATCGCCGGGCAGCTTTTTCATCTGACCGACCGGGGCGGGCGGCAACTCGCCATCCGGCCGGAGATGACCCCGACGCTTGCGCGGATGATCGGCGCCCGGGCGCAGTCGCTGCCGCGGCCGGTCAAGTGGTTCAGCGTGCCGCGTCTCTGCCGGGCGGAGCGGCCGCAGAAGGGGCGGCTGCGGGAGTTCTTTCAGTGGAACGTGGACATCGTGGGCGTGGAGGATATCCTCGCCGACGCAGAGTCGATTCTCGTTGCGGTGGACTTTCTTCGCGAGGTCGGGCTGACACCGCGGGAATGTGTGGTTCGCATCAACAGCCGTCGCCTCGTGGCGGCCGTGCTGGCGGACCTGAAGGTGCCAGGTTCGCAGGTCGAGAAGGCGTATGCCCTTCTGGACAAGTCCGACAAGATCCCGCGCGACGTTCTGGCCGCGCAGTGGTCGGAGACGTTCGGTTCCGCCGTTCCGTTTTCGGCGGTCGAGCCGCTGATGGAGGTGCGGGGGCTTGGGCATCTCGGTGAGCTGATCCGGTCGGGCGGCGGTCACTGGGCGGCCGCGGCGCAGGAGCTGCCGGTTCTGGAAAGGTTGTTCGAGAAGCTATCGAATTTTGGAATAACAGAATACTGTGATTTTGATATGTCTGTGGTGCGCGGCCTTGCATACTACACCGGCATCGTCTATGAGATCTTCGACCGCGGCCGCGCCCACCGCGCCGCCGGCGGGGGAGGGCGGTACGACAACCTCCTGGCCGCTCTCGGCGGGCCCGCCATGCCCGGCGTCGGCTTCGGCATGGGCGACGTGGTCATCGCCGACATCCTTCGCGAGGCCGGCCGGTTGCCCGCTTTCAGGCCGCACCTCGACGTTTATGTGATCGCCGCGGATGCCAGTCTTGAGGCCCGCAGCCTGGACCTCACATCGCGCCTCCGGCGGGGGGGCTGGTCTGCGGAGTTCCCGTATCGAACCCAGAGCGTCGGAAAGGCGCTCCGCGCGGCGTCCGATCGCGGGGCCGCCCGCGCGGTCATCATCGGACAGGAGACCCGCGAACAGGGCCTTGTGACGGTCAAGGACCTCGCCAGCGGCAGGCAGGTTCGGCGGGCATGGGACGAGTTCCTGGCGAACCCGATGGCACCGGTCGGCGAAGGCGGATGAGCAAGCCGAGTGCCCATTATGAAGCGGCCCTGGCGGACTACCTGCGGTCCCGGGGCATTCCGTATGTTGCCGTCGATGAGGCGAGGCGGTCGGTCTTCGCGGGCGCGAAGATAAAATCCTTCGACTTCATCGTGTACCCGCCCGGCGGCCAGAGCTGGCTGGTCGATGTGAAGGGGCGGAAGTTTCCCTATCTCGGCAGGGGGGCCGCGCGGTACTGGGAGAACTGGGTTACACAGGCGGATCTCGACGGGCTTGCCCGATGGGAGGCCGTCTTTACGGAGGGATTCGTGGCGATGCTGGTGTTCGCGTACGTGCTTTGCGGCGACCCGGCACGGTGGCCGACCTTATGCGTCCACCCTTTCGGGGCGTCCCACTATGCCTTCTACGGGATCTCCGTGTCGGCGTATCGCGAACATTGCCGTGCCCGCAGCGGACGCTGGCAGACCGTGAGCGTGCCCACGGCGACCTTTCGACGGCTGGTCGTTCCGATCGGCGAACGGCTGAACGGCGCTTGATTCCGACCACCCGGGCGGCTAACCTTCACGCATGATGGGTACAACACGGATAGCAGGGCGGATCGGGCGGCGATGGTGTGTCCGCGCGATCATCGCCGTGGCGGGCATCTGGGCCGTCGCGGCACCGGTGTTCGCACAGCAGCAGGAAGGGGCTGCCCGGCTCCAGGAGACGAAGCCCGTAATCGAATGGGTCATCGGCGCGGGCTTCATCCTCGTTTCGCTGGCGGTTGCGTTCAAGAACTCCAAGCGCTCGCACGTGCAATAGCCGACCGTCCGTCGGCATCACGGCCCGGCGTCGGCGCCTGGGGTTATTTGCCGTCGCTGGCGCGTCGGGAGACACAGATGAGCAGATCAAGCGTGCTCGTGCTCCTTGTGGGGCTGAATCTTGTGCTCTTGGGGGCGATCATCCTGAGCGTGTACACACCTCCCGCAGCGCTGGCCCAGGCGCCCGGCCGCTCCGGCGATTACCTCTTGGTCAGTGGGCGAATCCAGGTCGAGCACGATGCCGTTTACCTTTTTGATCTGCGGAACCGGCTGCTTCACGTATTCCGGGCGGTGCCGGGGCAGCCGATCAACGTCGTTCCCGTTGATACCAGAGAACTGGCGCGGGATTTCCGTCGCGGCGGCTAGCCGGTGAGCATAAACACACCATGAACAGCAGAGATCTTGCGATCGGCATCCTCAGCGTCACAGCCGTAATCCTTCTCGTCGGGCTGATCGTCATCCACGTCTTCAGCCCCGGGGCTGCGTATGGCTACGCTCAGAATGCCTCCGGCGGCGATTATGTAGTAACCACCGCCCAGTTCGACGGCGTAACCGAGCTGCTCTATGTGCTCGATGCGAGCGTCGAGCAGATGAACGTCTACGTCTTCAGCCTTCCCGCCGGCCGGGTTGAGTTGCTCCGGTCTCTGGACGTGCGCCGCCGACAGGGAGCACCAGCCGAAAGACGACCGATGCCCGGCCGGACCAGGTAAACAAGCTAATCGCTAAGAGCGCGGAGACACTCGAAAGCAGACCCGGCTGAGGCCGCAGGCGATGCTGAATGCAACATAACATACGTTATCGGACGTAGTCCCTGCAGCAAGGAAGGGGGGTCAAGCCGTATTCTCCGCTGTCTGTCGGCGGCCCGTCGGCCGTTTCGCACGCGAGCTTTTCTGCACGTCCACCCCTTCGCTCAGCGGGTCCCTCCTGCGGCTGGCTGACCGCGGCTCTCCTCCCCGGGAGTCGGGCGCAGCCGCGTATCTTTGACAAGGGATTGCATTGCCAAGGCCGCCAGAACGGCATTGCGCCCTGCACGCGTGAGGACGTACGTGTCTCTGGCTTTGGGCCCGACAAGCCCGGCCAGCCGCAACTGATTGATGTGGTGGTACAGCGGTCCTGCTCTCAGGCTTGTCCGGCGACGCAATGCACGGTACGTGGCCGGGCCCTCCAGGAGTTGAGCCAGGATCGTGAGCCGATGGACGCTGCCCAAGGCTGCCAGAACGCCGGCCAACGCCGGAATATCGCTACGGCGGCAGATTCGCTTTGCTGCCTTTTCCATTGCGGTATTCGGCAGGCGGCCCGCGCGCCGACCGCGGATAAACGCCGCCCCGCGGCGTCTTGCACGTCCGTCTTGCCGCCGCGGGCCTCGACGACCATCGTGGCCCCCCCGAGTCCCCCGGCCGGTGCCCGGTAATCCGCCGGGGCCGGGAGGAACACGGCAAGCGATCTGGAGCGGGCGTTCCTGAACGCTGACGGCCGCGTGCCGGACGTGCTTGTACGGGTCGCGCGCCGCCCTGGGGGACGATTCCTGCGATTCCGCGTCTCTTTCATGGCATGCGGTTCCCGCACGAGGTGTCGTAGCGTTGTTCTAGTATAATGTTATATCCGCTTATCGGCTTCCGACTCGCGCACGTCGAAGAAAAACGGCGGGGCGGAGCCTGGCCGGCGCCACCCCGCCGCATTACCCTTGCGCCCCAGCGCGGACCGGGTCAGCCGCGCTCGTAGGTCTCCAGCTTCAGCTTGCTTGCGGCCGGACGGTCGATGATATCCGGCGCGTAGCGGTGCATCTGCAGCGCGCTCGCCGGACACATGGCGGTCACCGGCCCTTCCAGAGCCGCCGCCACCGCGTCCGCCTTGTTCTCGCCGTTCGCCAGGAGAATGACCTTCCGGGCGTTCATAATCGTACCGATGCCCATTGTGATCGCGTACTTCGGCACCTCGTCGATGTTGTTGTTGAAGAAGCGTGCGTTGTCCTGCCGCGTTTTGGTCGTCAGCGTCTTGATGCGCGTCAGCGATCCGATCGAGCTGCCCGGCTCGTTGAAGCCGATGTGGCCGTTGGCACCGATGCCCAGAATCTGGATGTCGATGCCCCCCACGTCGGCGATGCGCTCCTCGTACTTCTCGCAGAACTCGTCGATGGCGTCGAAATCGGTGAGCGTGCCGTCCGGCACGTGGGTGTTCTTGATGTTGATATTGATATGATTGAAGAGGTTCTCGTTCATAAACCGCCGGTAGCTCTCCGGGTGGTTGACCGGAAGCCCGACGTACTCATCGAGGTTGAACGAGATGCACGTGGAGAAGTCCAGCCCCTTCTCCTTGTGCCGGCGAATCAGTTCTTTGTACAGCGGGATCGGCGTGCTGCCCGTCGCGAGGCCAAGCACCGGGTTGCAATGCTTCTTGATCTCGGCCACGACGAGGTCGGCCGCCCGCACCGCCATCTCGGCGGGATCCTTACATACAATCACGCGCATCGATCGGACTCCTTGAAAACCGGGTATCTTTCAGGCCCATCTGGCCAAGGCGGGTAGGTTAGCAGATTCTCGCCGGGGGGCAAGCGACGGGGAGGCGTCGGCAATCTTTTCGCGAAGGCGCCCCCCCACCTTTCGCTGTCCGCGGATCACCTGCCTGCTCAAGTCGCTCTGCCAGGATGTCCGATAAGGCGGATACGGGCTCCCATAGCCCGCACGGGCCGGCTATGCCGTTTGAGCGGCCCGTAATGTTAGAAGCCGCCCATGGCTGACGTACTCGATCAAGCCGAAGTAGATGCTCTGCTTGCTGCCGTCGATGCCGGTCAGGTGCAGGAGGCGGCGCCGGGGGGTCGTGCGAAACCCCGCGCGAAATCGCAAGAGGTTCGCGTGTATGACTTTAAACGCCCGGAGCGGGTCAGTAAGGACCAGATGCGGGCCTTGGAGGCCATCCACGAGGGCTTCGCGCGGAACTTCGGGGCCGCTCTTTCGAGTTTCCTGCGGACGATCATGGAGGTTCGGGTGGCAACGGCCGAACAACTGACCTACAGCGAGTTCATCCATTCGTTGCCGAACCCGACGTGTTTCAATCTGCTTTCGGCCCCCCCGCTGGAAGGGCAGATGTGTCTGGAAATCAGCCCGCTGATCATTTACCCGATCATCGATCGCCTGTTGGGGGGCTCGAATGCGGAGATGTTCATCCCCCAGCGGCCGCTGACGGCGATTGAATGGCGGCTGGTAAAGCAGATCACCGACCGGGCTCTGGACAATCTGACGGAGGTGTGGTCAAGCCTGATTGAGGTGCAATTCGAGGTATCGGAGACCGAGTCGAACCCGCATCTGGTGCAGATCGTTGCCCCGAACGAGGTAGTGGTGGTCATGGGCCTCGAAATCAAGATGGGGCAGCGGGCAGGCACGATGAGCCTGTGCATTCCATTCAATGTGATCGAGCCGGTGATCGGGAAGCTGGCGACGCCGAGCGGGCTGGCGGATCAGCGCAAGGCGACGAACCAGGATCAGGTCCAGAGGATGACATCACAGCTCCGCTCCGCTGCGGTCAATCTCCGCGCGTTCCTTGCGGAAACCAGCATCACGGTTAGCGAATTGATGCATCTCCAGCCCGGCGACATCGTCCGGACCGAAAAGCCCACGAAGGCGGAGATCATCATTCAGGTCGAGGGGAAGAACAAGTACGCCGGTCGCCTCGGACAACTCAAGGGGAACCGGGCGATTCGGATCACGCGGCAGGCCGAGCCCACCGAGCCGCTGTGACCCCCCCCTGCCGTCGTCGCATTCACACTTGCACCCCCGCGCCCGCGGCGAACGACGCGACAGCGGATCCACGCCGGCCTGCGTCGCACGAAAGACCGGCCTTGCTCCGGGAACAGCGTCACCGGCACGCTGGCGGGCGGTTGGGACCGCGAAAACAGCTTTGAAAACGCGAGAAGTCGGCGAGATCCACGTCGCCATCGCCGTCAAGGTCGGCCGGGCTGCAGTCGGGCCGGGACCACGGACGGTTCGGACCGTTGAAACAGACCTGCAGGAACGCGAAGTCCGACAGATCGACGTCCCGGTCCGCGTCGAAGTCGCTTGCGACCAGACAACCGGGGCCGAAGTGCCGTGCCAGCTCGTCCCACAGTTCGCTGCGGCTCCCATCGTAGCCGAGCGCCCACATGCCCACGCCCTGCAGGCCGTAGTTCTCCGCGAGATCGTACTTCAGCCCCAGGCTTTGCGCGTTGTCGTACCAGACCTGGTGCCACTTCTGGCCGTCGTTCCAGCGATACCACGGGGTCTGCGAAACGGTGTCCCACAGAACTCCATAATGTCCGGCGTTTCCTTCGTCGTCGCGAAACCGCGTTGAGCCGATCCACGCGGTTACGGCGGCACGCGGCTGGTCGCTTGTCGTGGTCCAGTGGCCGCCGTAGTACGGCACGCCCAGGATGAGCTTCCGCGGGTTGCTCTGGGTCACGGCAGCATACTGAGTGAGGACGGTGTTGGTGATGTTGATGGACCCGCCCGTCAGCGGCGCGTTGGGGCCCGTGGTGGTACTCCAACTGCCCGCGCACGCGTAGCCCATAATGAAGATGCCGTCACAACTGTTTGCCAGCCCGAGCAGGTCGAACGCGCTGCGCCAGTTCACGGCAGGCCCGGCAAATGTAACCTCGCAACCCGGCAGCGCCGCGTGCATATAGGCGGTCAGATCAGCCATGAAGGCGTTGATGTGCGCCTTCCAGGGATCGGCGCTGCTTTCAAAATCGATGTTCAGGCCGTCGGCGCTGCCCTGGATCATCTTAGCCTTGATGTTCTCGAAGAACCGGTTCGTGTACGTAGGATTGGTGATGAGCGTGTCGATGGCCGTTCCGTCCATCAGCGTCGCGACGAGTATGACCTTGACGCCGTTGCTGTGTGCGGCGTTGATGACGGCCGTCCAGGGCCATCCGTGCGAGTTGCCGAGCGTGCCGTCGCTGTTCACCTCGACGGAAAAGCATGCCACGTGCGTCAGCAGGTCGTACCGCAGGTACTGTGCGCTCTCCCAGTATGGGAGGTAGCCGAATACCGTGGCACACGGGCGGGCCGAGCCGGCAGGCGTTGGCAGCGGGATCGGCGTTTCGTTTGCCGCCCCGAGGAGGTCCGGGGACGTCGGCGCGTTCCGATGTGCCATATAGTCGAGCATCGCCAGGCTCGGCGGATCATCCGCGCCGACCGCCGGTGCACCGACTACGAGCAACATCGCAACGACGGCAGAACACCGCATCACCCGGCGCACCTGAGCTCCTTTCCGCACGGCCTGCTCCTCCCCCCACGTTGCGAAACGCGATTCCGCGGAACCGACGAATTGCCCGGTGGTCGCATCGTGCGATACTCATTCTACCCGCCTCGCCGGGCGCAAGGTAGCGGGGATGATAGCAGGATGGCGGACCGGGGTTATCAGACAATGCAGAGGAAGGGCCGTAACGCCCGCCGGGAAGGACACATCACCCGGTCCACATTCCCGTGCGGCCTTCCTGAGGTAGTGCAGGGTGCAGCGGTCTGCTCATCAGGCGGACGGCAGGGATGCTTCCGCATCGATCTCGAACAGCAGTTCGTCGCGACAGACATCGGCCACAACCCACACCGCCGGCAGCTCCGCGAGCCCGGCGTCTGCCATGACCGCGCGAGCTGCGTCCGCATCTGCGCCGTTCTTCACGAAGACCGTGGCGGCACAGATGTCTTGGAGCGAGGCCCCTGTCTGCGCCAGCAGCACAGCGACCTTCTCCAGCGTGGCACGCACCTGGGACTGGATGTCGCCGGGGTAAAGGCTGTTGCCCGCTTCGTCGATCGCCGCGGTGCCCGACAGCTCGATCAGGGTCTCCCGCGGCCCGCGGACGACGGCGCACCGCGAGAACGCCGAGCCGTATCGAAAAGCGTCCTGCTGTTGTGGATTCCGCAGGAACCGCACGGCCGGTTCATCGGCATCCGGCGCCACCACCGCAAGCAGATCGAGAGCGCATGCCGCCCCGCCGGGATGATCGGCTCGAATACCCGTGCTCGCCGGAAGCGTGGGCGGCCGGCCGTCTTCGGGCAGGAGGTTGAACTCGCCATACATCGTGTTTCGGGCACGATTGAACTCGGGATACCAGGCCAGGATGTCCGACAGATAGAACCAGGTTCGGACGGTGTTGCGGTAGCTCGCGCCGTTTGCCCGCAGGAGGCGATCCGCCCGTTCCATGGCGCGTCGAGCCTGGGAAGCCGGGGAGTTGTCCATGCCCGCGTTTCCCAGGCCGCGGATGTCCTGCAGAACGATGAACGGAATGCCGTCGCTCTGCCAGGCGCGTCCGCAGAAACGCTCCCCATCGGTCAGGACACGGACGTTTGTTTCCCGGGCGGCGGACGACACCGCGTGGATGATCGCGCCTGCGAAGCCTTCGCCCCAGGGCGGTCGGCCCTGCAAATACGTCATGGGGCCGTCCGGGTCGATTCCGGCGGACCGAAAAACCTCGCACCTCGCAGCCATCACGGCGGGCTGTGCGCTCAAGCTGCCGAAGACTCGTTCGTGCACGATCTCCAGGCCGCCCTTGTGCAGCGTCTGGGCGATCCGTGCGTATGCCTCGCCGGCGGCCGTAGCCGCGCCGATGCCCGCCGGCCCGGCGGCCACCAGAAACGCCCGCCCGGGCGATGTGTGCTTCACCGCCGACATTTTGCTCCGATCATGCGACGACATACGCCCGCTCACCACATCACACATCGTACCTCCAGCGTTGCCGATGCAGTAACGCGATTCCGCGCCGAGCAGAGAGCTTCGGCGCCGTCGGTGCATCAGAATCGCCCCGCCGCACAGTATAACGCAAGTCCGGTCGGAATCTTGCATGACCGCGATCCGGCAGCGCCGCATCCGCCGGTGCAAGACGGCCTCGGTCAGCAGACGCTGTCCTTCACAATTCAGTCCCCTCGTCTCGGGGTTCCAGCCTCGGTGTCTCCGTCACGGAGAAACGCCGCGTGGGTCGCTCACCGACCGCCCATTTTGCGGAAGCGGGCCAAGACCTTGCAGGCAGCGTCTTGTGAGGCGTTTACCTCACTCGTCGGCACTGTGTATTGATTGCACATCATCGAGAAGACCAGGGTATCCCCATCCGCGTCGGTTACGTATCCGGAAAGGCATCGTACGTGCCCGATGTAGCCAGTCTTGGCCCTGACGTTGCCTCTTGCGTCCGCATCATTGAGCCGTTCGCGAAGGGTGCCGTCGGTGTTGCCGATGGGCAGAGAGTCGACAAATGCCGCCCCGCCGCGCGCCGATTTTCTCATGTATCGCAGGAGATGGCAGATCTGCCTCGGTTGGACGGCGTTGTCGCGGGCCAGCCCCGAGCCATCGTACATCCGGATCGATTCGGCGTCCGGCGTGCCGATGTCCTTGAGCCACGCCCGGACCGCCTTGGCGCCGCTGTCGAAATCGCCCGTGCCCTCTCTGCGAAGGCCGAGCGTCCGCACGATCTGGTCGGCGAAGAAGTTGTGGCTGATCTTGTTGACGACCTTGATCAGTTCCCGCAGCGGCGGCGAGACAGTGACGGCCAACACCCGTCGCCGGGCGGGATCGACCCGATCGATCCGGTCGGCGGAGGCGAGCATGCGGATGTTGACCGGCCTGCCCCGCACCACCACGCCCTGGCGGGCGAGTTCCTCCGCGAGCAGGCACGCTGCGTACCGGGTACCGTCCCACACCGAGCCGCGCTCGCGGATCTCTTTCTTGTCGAGGGCGATCGTCCCCACGAAACGGCGGGTGTTGCCCTCGGTGTTATACGGGACGCTGTCGGCCGTGCTTGCCCCGCCGGCTTCCACGGTCCGGGTGTCGTTGATGATCGTAATGTAGGATGTTTCCGGCATGATGCGGAGCACGGCCGGTTCACCGATCTTCGCGCCGGGCCGGATGAGAACCCGGTACGCATTCTCCTCGATCGCCAGGCCGCTGGGGCCGGCCGCGTACCAGAAATGCAGATCGCCGTAGTTCCACTGTTCGCAGTAGGACTCGGGAGTGAAGCATCGCCCGTCGCCGATGACATCGCCGGTGATCGTGCGGATGCCCGCCGCTTTGACCTTCGCCGCCCAGTCATTCATCAGTTGCCGACTGTCACGCTGCTCGTCCGGATGCCAGGCGCCCAGCGACGGATCGCCCGATCCCACGATCACCAAGTCGCCGGCCAGCGTTCCGTCGGCCCCGATCGTGCCGACCGCCTCCAGACGGGTTTCGTAGGTGAAGTCCGGCCCGAGCTGTTCGATCGCGGCGGCCGTGGTAAGAAGTTTCAGGTTTGATGCGGGCGTGAACGGCTTGGCGCCCAAGCGGTCGTAGAGTACCTGGCCGTTGAGGCGCTCCACCCGCACGCCCCAGTAAGCACAGGCATACTTCGGCTGATTGAAGATTGCATCAAGGTCGCCTTCGAGCTTGCGGATCGCCGGTGAGCGGGTCGCGGGCGCGATTGCCGCCGGACTCGAACGTTCCGGCCGCCGTTCCGCGCAGCTCATCAGGCCGGCGGTAAGCAGCACGACGAAGAGTGATCTTGTGGGCGATCTCACGGAAATCTCCTTGCAGCCAATGCCTTTCGTTACGGCGCAAACGGCCCCGTCGGCGGTACCGGCGGCAGCGAACGCGTCTCACCGATTCGCGGTGGTGCCGTCCGCCGGAGCCGCCCGTCCCTCCAGGCGAGGAAGCAATATGCCGGGTCGTCGAGGCTTGCGGGAAACTCAAAGCGAACGGAGCGAAACCCCCTTGGGTCGGCCTCCACGACCGTGGCGATGAACGCTGCAGCGCGGTACGTGCTTCCCGGCCGACGCGGCCCGCGGAGCGTACGGAACAACCGTTCGCACTGGTTGTCGGTGAACGCCGACCCCCGGCTTGTAAGCGTCATCACGCGGTCGGAGTTGCGCGTCCACAACAGGGGTCGGCGGCCGAGCTGCAGGGCAAAGAGCCGCACATCCGTGTCGTCGTAGATTGCCCGCCAGGTCGGAAGAAACAACATGCCGAGCATCGCCGACGGGCTGTTGACCAGCAGCACGGTGCGAGGCTCCGGCCCGCTGTGATCGATCTCGGCGGAGGCGATGGCCGCACGATCGTCACGTGCCATGCCGCTGAACACCCTGTCGCGCACGATCGTCATGGCGAAGGATCCGGGAAACGCCACGGCGAGCCAAAGGGCCGCCAACACCACCCGGGCGTATTGGCGCTCGCGCCAACGATCTCGCCATCGGCCAAGCCTCTCGAAGAACAGCCCGATCAGCAGGGCGCTGCCGATCTCCGCCGTCATGAAGAGGCGGTCCGACGGGTCCGCGCCCGCCTCCGGCAGCAGCGACAGAATCACCCACCCCAACGCGAACACGGACAGGCTCGTAAAGCGAACGGTGCGAAACAGGACCACGGCGGCCGCCGCCACGAGCGGGCCCCACACGCACAGCATCAGCCGCGCCAGACCAGGCGCCGCGGCGATCGTGTCATACGCATAGCCGAAGAACAGGCTCGCGGGCGCGAATACCGCCAGCATCAGCAATCGTCTGAGGTATTCCGCCGGATCACCCCAGGGTGTCGGATACATCGCCGATCGCGCTCCGTAGCCCGCAGCGAAGTAGTATGCCAGAAAACCTGCCGCCGCGACGCCCAGCGCCCACACGACAGGCGACTGCACGAGCCGGCGCAGGCCTGCTCCAAGGGTCCGGCCTGCGGGGGCATCGACGAGCAGCAGATAGAAAACCGCGAGCGGCCATGCGATGAGGCCGGATTCCTTCGATCCGCAGGCCAGCAGGAAGCCTACGACGGCCAGCGTGAGAAACCGCAGCCGCCCGGTACGCCGATGGTGGTGCACGGCGAGCACCGTGATTACTGTGAACAGGGCGGCGAGCACGGTGTTCCGGTTCGCGATCCACCCCACCGGCATCACGTGGATATCGTCCAGCGCCAGGATGGCCAGCGCCCAAAGGGCTGCCGGCGGCGGCACGCCGAGATCGCGGAAGAGCTTCAGGGTCAGGGCGAGAAAGATGCCGAAGAGAGTCAGGCTCGTGACGTGATACCCGGGCGCCCAGTCTCCGAAGAGCCGATAGTCCAGCCAGATGCTGAGGCTGGTCACGGGCCGGAAAAACCGAAGCTTGAAATCCGTATCGGTCCACCACGGATAGAGGCCCCGCTCGTAGAGCGGCTCCCCGGGGCCGGGTCGCTCGCCGAAGTTGTAGAGGTTCCAAGGCTGCATGTAGCCGCGCAGGTTCGGATGACGCAGGACGATCTGATGCGCATAATCGTCATAGACAAAACCCCACCCGAGCGAACGCGTGTTGTTCGCGACGCCGCAGGCAACCAACAGCACAGCCAGCGCGAGCCTTCGGCGGCTCCATGACGGCCGTACGGTTCGCAGAGCAGGCATATGCCGCAGGATGTCGCGCTCGGATGCGGTGGAGGCAGGCGGATTCATGCTCGCTCCGCGTTCGCCATCATAAGGCCTTTTCCGCCCCGGGCGGCGGCAGATCGCGGATCTTCCTCGCCGGGACGCCCGCCCAGAACTCATCAGGTCCCACCACGGTGTCCGGCAGCACCACGGCATGGGCTCCGATGACCGCCCCGGACTTGATGTGCGCCCCGCAGAGCACGCCGGACTGACCGCCGATGATTACGTTGTCTTCCACGATCGTCCGTTTGAAAACGATCCTCTCCCGATCCTGAATATGGCCCGTGATGACGGCGCCGAGACCGATCACGACATTTCGGCCGATCGTAACCAGATGCGGATCCATGATGAGCGGGTCGGTTACGTTACAGGATTGCGACTTCAGCCGGAACGCACGGTTGACCAGCCATCGCATTGGCGGGAGGCTCGTTACGTGATGTACCAGGAATGCGGGGAAGGGCGCTTCGTAGCGGGCCTTCACCAACACGCCGATCAGCGAGGCCCAGATCAGTTGTCGATTCACCGGGCCTCCGGGCACCATCCGGTACTCGCCTTCCGCCGGCGTCGGCAGAAAGAGCCGTAGCACCGCCAGTTCCGCCGCATAGATAACGTTGTAGAGCACGACCCCTCCGTATGCGCAGAGGCCCCACAGCAACGCGATGCGGATGTCCGCATGCGATGA
>CAZMVY010000029.1:0-29147 GCA_964569765.1 uncultured Planctomycetales bacterium | reverse complement strand
TGAGTCCGTTCATGTCTTGTGCATCGGTTGCGGCCGCTGATTGCAGGCAGGATAATGCGCTGCGATGGACATACTCGAATCCACGCGCCCGGTCTTCGATCGCAGTCGTTTCGTCCGCACGGATGCCGATGCGATCGCCTGCTGGGCGGCGACGGTCGATCCGGAGGCGATCCGCCTGCCGACGCAGCCGCACGAACTGATGCCGAAGGCCGATCCGGATCGGCTGGCCAACCTCGTCTTGTTGCTCGATTCGCTGAACTTCTGCTTCTGGGCCACGCCGCCCTGGCTCGTTACGTACCGCGGGCGGAAGTGGGGCCGCTATTATGCCCTGGTGGCGAGCCTGGCCCGGGCCGTCGAGGCCGACAAGAGTTGGTACAAGGCGGCCTGGTGGAAATGCGTCACACGCGACGATCTCGCCGAGGTCTTTCGCGGCGAGGGCGAGATTCCGATGCTCAGTGAGCGGGCGGCCATTGTCCGCGAGATCGGCTGTAACCTCGCCGAGACTTACGGGGGAAGCTTTCTGAATCTTCTCGAGGCGGCCCGGTACGACGCTGCGGAGATCGCCCGCACGCTCGCCCGCACCTTTCCCTCGTTTGCGGATAAGGCGGAGTACGAGGGGCAAGCCGTCTGGTTCCTGAAACGGGCACAGATCCTTGCGGCGGATGTCGCCGTGGCGATGAAGGCGGCGGGCGGGCCCGAAATCACCGGGCTGGAGCGGCTGACGGCGTTTGCGGATTATCGCCTGCCGCAGACACTTCGGCACCTGGGCATCATGCGACTGGATCGGGGTCTGGACGCGCGAATTGAGCGCTGCGAGGAGATCCAGGCGGGCTCGCCCGAGGAGGTCGAGCTTCGCGTACACACGATCTGGGGCGTCGAGTTGATGCACCGGGCGTTGCGAGATCGCGGTATCGACAAGGCCGTGTGGCTGATCGACGAGTGGTTATGGCAGCGGTCGCACGACAGGGACGTGGAAATCCAGCACCACCGCACGCGGACGATATGGTATTGATTCCTGCGCGGTTTCTCCGAGACCGCACGCGGCCTCTGGAGAGGCCGCACTCCATGTGCAGGCTTTCGGTGGTTGGAGTCGCCTGCGGGCTGGTTGCCGCCTGCGTAGTCGCGGGTTGTCAGGCCCCGCCCGGGGGCAAGCCAAGTTCCCCCGGCGTCCCAGTGCCATCTGCTTACGGGACTACGGCCAGGCAGATTGCGAGTGATCCGATCGCTTTTCTCCGACAGGTCAAACAGCGGTGTGATGCGATCCCGAAGTACCGGCTGACTTTCTACCGGCAGGAGCGGCTGGGCGTGCTTCAGACGCTTGGCAGGATCGAGAAGATCGGTGTTACGTTCCGTGCCGACCCCTTCGCCGTCAGGTTCGTATGGGAGGATCCGAGCAGCCCCTTTGTCGAGTCGCTCTACGTTGCAGGCGAAAACGATGACAAGCTCTTGGTTCGCGAGAGACGCGGCTTCCTGGGGTTGCCCCCGACGACCTATTCGCTCGATCCGACCTCGCCCGTGAAGCTGGGGCAGGCCAAGCGGCCCATCACGGACTTTGGCCTGAGCAAGTTGATGGCACGGACGACCGGAACGATCGACAGCCCGCCGGGCGGCGTGCCGGCGCGGATCGAATACCGCGGCCTGACCCGCATCGAGCAGACGCGGCAGGAGGCGCACCATCTGGTCATTTGGCGAGCGGTGGCGCCGGGCCATCCCCATCCACGGCAGGATCTCTGGGTCGATGCGCAGACGCAGTTGCCGGCGGGCACGGCCCTTTACTTGGCGGACGGCAGGATGGATGGCCTCTACCTCTATGCCGACGTTCGCCCAGACGATTCGATTTCGGACAAGGATTTCCGGATCACGCCGTTGCAGCCGACGTCGCGGGGGTCAAGCGGGGCAGGGAAGTAGTGGACGGGCCGACCAGGGATTGCGCGTGTAGGAGGGGTTTCCGACCGCGACGAGCGCGCGGGCGTCGGGGCATGAAAGTCGGGCTCAGGGAGGCGTCGTACGGCTGAGATCGGGCTCAGAGTGCCCTCCTGGAGCGCGACTACACAGGAAGCGGTCATGAACGTTGCACAAGTCGGATTGGACAGCATGTATTGGCCGATCGCGTGGGCCGAGGCGCTCCGGGAGCACGCCGCAACCGCCCCGGCGGCATCCCAGCGGGAGACGCACCGGCTCGTCGCCTGTTGCGATCTGGGCATCTCCACCCACGATGTGGCCGCCGAAATCGGGATGACGCCGGCCGACTACGCGGCCAAGTACGGCATTCGGCTTTATTCGACCATCGAGGAGCTTCTCAATAAGGAACGCATCGACGCCGCCCTGGTCTCCACGCGCAACTCGCGGACGGCCGAGACGGCGGGCCTGCTCATCGACAAGGGCATCCCCTGCTACATCTCCAAGCCGATCGCCGCCGCACCTGCCGATGCCCTGATGCTCGGCCACAAGGCCGAGAAGGCGGGCGTTCCGTGCACCGCCGGGGTGACGACGAGGTGTTTTCCCCACTATCAGGCCGTCCACCGGGCCATCCGAGACGGGCGGATCGGCCGGGTGGTCTCCGTCAGCGTGATGCATCAGCACGGCTCGTATGGCGTCTGGCCGGCCAAGACGTGGTAACGGGAGCCTGCCGAGGGCGGCGTGCCATACTGGCTCGGCTGGTACCCGCTGGAGACGGTCCGCTGGCTGGCGGGCGCGCCGATCGCCACGATCGCCGCCGCCGGCGTGAACGTTACCAACGCCGTCCGGGGAGAGCACGAGGTCATCGCCGCTGCCGGCACCACGCAGACCGGCACCTGCTGGTCGTTCCGGATTTACTTCGCGGCCGGCGCGAAATGGCGATTTCCCATGCACGAAGTCGAGGTTTTCGGCGAAAGAGGCGTCGTCCGGACGCTTTCCGACACCCGGATCCAGGTCTTCGACGACGGCGGGCCCCGCGAAGAGGCCGTCGACAGTCCGTTCGGCAATCCCGTTCATCGGGAGCTGCTCGCCTGGCTCGACTCGCTCGCGGGCAAAGCAACCTGGCATCCGACGCTCAAGGAGCGCGCGCACACCGTCACCGCCTGCGAGGCGTTGCGCCGGTCGCTGCGAACCGGCGAGGTGGCGCAGGTCTGACCGGTCGGGTAGCCGGGGGAAAAAAACTTCGCCGCGCGGCGCGAAAAAACGGGAAAACCTCTTGACCTGGAGGCTCAAGTTCGACATAACTGTAACATGCCTCGGAGCTTGTTGCGGGCTTGAGGCGCGCCACGGTATCAGAGGTTCGTGAACGGTAGGCCCGGGTGCCTTCACCTGGTCCTCGGAGACGAGCCGTCTGATGGAGGAAACAGCGGTCCTTCCGCGCAAGTTCCGTTGAGGGCCAGCCGAAGATGGGCAAATTGCAGAGGCAGTTGTTCGTCCGCTCCGACACGATGCGACACTGGTCGGTGCGCGACTCGATGGAACTCTACAACATCCAGAACTGGGGGCTTGGGTTCTTCGGAATCAACGACCTCGGGAACATGACCGTGCATCCGCGCGGGCCGGGCGGTCCGTCGCTGGACCTCAAGGCGCTCGTCGACGAGTTGCAACGGCGCGGGATCGCGCTGCCGATCCTGATCCGTTTCTCGGATATTCTTCGGGCCCGCGTCGAGGCGCTCAACGAGGCGTTCCACAAGGCGATCGCCGAGTACGGCTACAAGGGCCGCTACCTCGGCGTCTACCCGATCAAGGTCAACCAGCAGCGGCAGGTCGTCGACGAGATCGTCAGCTACGGCCGGCCGTACCACTTCGGGCTGGAGGCCGGTTCGAAGCCGGAACTTCTGGCGGCGCTGGCCCTGCTGGAGGATCCTGAGCCGCTGATTATCTGTAACGGCTACAAGGACGAGGACTTCGTCGAGATGGCCCTGCTGGCGACCAAGCTGGGCAAGGCCGTCATTCCGGTCGTGGAGAAGTTCAGCGAGCTGGAGCTGATCGTCCGGCTTTCGCAGAAGCTCAACGTGGTGCCGCGGATCGGCGTGCGGGCCAAGCTCGCGGCGCGCGGCTCGGGCAAGTGGGAGTCATCCGGCGGTGACCGGAGCAAGTTCGGGCTGACGGTCACGGAACTGGTCCGGGCGATCGACTACCTTCGCGACAGCAACATGCTGGATTCCCTCCAGCTCCTGCACTTCCACCTCGGCAGCCAGATTACGAACATCCGCGCGATCCGGGGTGGCCTGGAGGAGGCGTGCCGGATCTACGTGGAGATGGTCAAGGCCGGTGCGGCAATGAAGCTCCTCGATGTCGGCGGCGGGCTGGCCGTCGACTACGACGGTTCGCAGACGAACTTCGTCAGCAGCACGAACTACTCGCTCCAGGAGTATGCCAACGACGTCGTGTCGGCGATCATGGAATCGTGCGACGCCGCCGAGGTTCCGCACCCGGTGATCGTTTCCGAATCGGGCCGCGCGATCACGGCGCATCACTCCGTGCTCGTGATGAACGTGCTCGGCACGAGCGAGTTCGGCAGCGTGGATGTACCCGAGTTGCTTCCGGAATCGTCCCACGATCTGCTGTTCAACCTGCTGGAGGTGTACCGTGGGATTACGCGGAAGAACTTCCAGGAGGCCTACCACGACGCGATTCACTACCGCGACGAGTGCATGACCGTCTTCAAGCTCGGCTACCTGAGCCTCGCCGAGCGGAGCCTGGCCGAGACGATCTTCTGGGGTTGCGCGCAGAAAATCCTCAAGATCGTCCGCGAGCTGGAATACGTGCCGGACGACCTGGAGGGCATCGAGCGGGTGCTGGCCGATACGTACTTCTGCAACTTCTCCTGCTTCCAGTCGCTGCCCGACCACTGGGCCGTGCAGCAGCTCTTCCCGATCGTTCCGATCCACCGGCTCAACGAGGAGCCGACGCGGCGGGCGGTCCTGGCCGACATCACCTGTGACTCCGACGGCAAGATCGACCGGTTCATCGACTTGAAGGATGTCAAGGACGTGATCGAGCTGCACCCGGTCAACGGCGAGCCGTATTTCATCGGGGCGTTCATCACCGGGGCGTACCAGGAGATCCTGGGCGACATGCACAACCTCTTCGGCGACACGAACGCGATCCACGTGCGGCTGGACGACGAGGGGGGCTACCGGATCGAGCACGTTGTCAAGGGTGACACAGTGAAGGAAGTGCTTCACTACGTGCAGTACTCGTCGCAAGACCTGATCGACCGCCTCCGGCGAAGCGTGGAGACAGCCGTCCGCCAGAACCTGATTTCGCTCGAGGAGTCGGGGCAGTTCCTGGAGAAGTACGAGCGCGGCCTGGAGAGCTACCCCTACCTGAGCCGCAACGCGCCGGCGGTGTGAGGCTCTCTTGCTTCGGGCGGGGAGCGGGCGGGAGAGCCACCAGAGACGGTATCTGCGAGGTGAAAGACAGGGGGTGCGCAAAACCGCTATCCATAGCGCGCGGACGGGAGGCGTCCGCAACGCGGCCCCTTGCAGGTGCCTCGTAGGCGGCCGTTGATGTTCGCGTGTGTGTGCCTGAATCCTCCGTTTTCGCTGTGCAAGGGTCTTCGGTGAGCTGCCGGACGGCGCTGTCGGCTCGCGGCCGGCGACGGTAACGAGGTCAGCCTGGTGGAAAAAGCTGTGCCGGCCGGGATGGCCGTGGCGGCTGCTCGCTCCGGTACCTTCTTTGTGTCGTTCCGGCAGGGATACGTAGCGACGGCCCGCCTTGCTTTTCGGCAGCGGGTTGACGCGATCGGCGGGCGGTGCGGGCCGGGCAGCCTGCCCCATGACGCCCCATCCTGCGGTCGAGGCGTCATTTCACGTCCTGCATCTTCCAGATACGCTTGACTTGCTCGGGACGCGCCGGCATCACGTGGTTGTCCACAAAGAGGATATTCATCGCGCGGCTTCCGTGATTGTCCCACGGTTCCGGGCAGTTGTTCGTCGCGCGGCCGTTCGCCCCGATGACGTCCAGGTACACGGCACCTGGATCGTCGTTGCTGCTGCCGGTGTCCGCGTCGTGCATCAGGATCGAGAAGGCGGGCGCCGGACGCAAGGTCTGGACTGTCTTCAGCACACGGTTGTAACCCAGAATCGGCTTTCGGACGGCGCACCACGTTACGTCGGTCGTCCGGTTCCCCGACTTCATCCACACGTTGTACTCATAGCTCGTGCCGAACCCGTTGTTGACGACCTGCTGCGCGAGCCGCTCGAAGTCGTTTTGGACCTTATTGCCGATCACCAGGACGTACTTGATGCCCCATTGCGTGGGCTGCTGAAGGATCTTTTCCGGCGGGCGGACACGGTACTTCGTTGCGGGGCAGGAGAAGCTCGCGATGTTTCTCGCGTATCTCTTGTACCAGAGTACGAACAGGTTGTCATCCGCCTGCGGGTCATCCACGTTGAGGTTCGAACCCATGTACGGCGTAAGCGGAAAGTACGGGTCGTAATCGTGCGCGTAGGTATGCAGCGCAACGCCGAGATCGTGGAGATTAGCCAGGCAGGCCGTAAGCTTCGCCTGCGCCCGGGCCCTCGCCAGCGACGGCAACAGGATGGAAACAAGCAGCCCGATGATCGCGACGACCACGAGTAATTCGATCAGAGTGAAGGCGCCCGATTGCGGCCTGATACGCGACCGGCTCATCGCATTGTCTCCGTACTTGCTGCCGCCTTGCGCCCTGCATGCCTCCGCCGACCGCGTGACGGCGAAGCCAAGGGGTTCGACTCATACGTACCGCCCCGCGCATGCTCAGTTCGGGCCGCACGGGCCCCGCGCCTTCGTGCCGATCTGCGAGCCGGCCGTGGACGCATCCGCTTCGCCTGACGCGACCCCGCCCGAAGACTCGCGGACGATCAGCTCGCAGCTCAACATCACATGACGTGGTGCCGAGTTCGGCGACGCCAGGCGCTCCAGCATCAGCTTCGTGGCGACGGCTCCCATTTCCTCAGCCGGCTGATGCAGCGTGGTCAGCGGCACGGGAAGGAACCGGGCCAGTTCCACGTCGTCAAAACCTACGAGCCGGATGTCCTGGGGAACGCGAATGCCCGCCGCCGACAGGTGATGCATGACCAGCGCCGCCGTGTAGTCGTTGACGCAGACGAACGCCTCCGCATCGCTCGTGCAAATCCGCGCGGCAAGGGCGTCCCGTTTGTGCACGTCGCTGTGATCGATCCATCTCGGATCGGGCGTAATGCCGTGCCGGAGCAGCGCATCCTGATAGCCCTCGACGCGGGCGGTTACCGTCGCAACCGTCATCGGGCCCGCGATGAAATCAATGCGCCGGCAACCGAGATCTAGCAGGTGCTTCGTGACCATATAGCCCGAGCGGCGGTTGTCGATGGCCACCAGGTCGAATCGGGATCGATCCGGGTAGTCATAGATATCCCGGTCAATCAGCACGACGGCGATGCCCGCAGCCCGAAGGCTGTTCGCGATTTTTTCATTGACCGCGATCTGGTCGCGGGGCACCTCCAGCGGGGCAAAAAAAACACCGGCTACCTTTCTGGCGATGCACTCCTCGCAGAGCTTCTCGGCACGCTGAATCTGCACGGCCGGCTCCGCTGACAAAGAGTCGCCCCAGAGAAGCCCGAACCCGTTGGCCTGCCCCACGCGCGCCACCTCGCCGCACATCCGGCCGAAGATGCTCTTGCCGGGTTCGCCGATCGGAACGATCAACCCGAAGAGGTTTCGCTCGATCGAGTGGCGCCGGCGGACAAACGTGCCGGCGCCCCGGCGGCGGACGAGAAGCCCTTGACGTTCCAGTTCCCTCATGGCTCGCGCAACGGTCAAGCGGGAAGCCGCGAAGTGGGCGCCCAGCTCCGCCTCGGTCGGCACGCGCTGACCGACGGCGTACTCGCCGGATGCGATGGCGTTACGAAGGTGCTCGTAAATGGACCGGTGTTTCGACTTGACCTTGTTATCCGACATCTCTGAGGCCTTTCGAGCCAGTGCGCGCGGTCGCCTGTTAAGATAATACAAAGGTCGGGTCAGAGTTGCAAGTAGTTAAATGCAACAGGCCCTGAGACCAACAGGTTTATGTGAACGTAACATCCCAGAGCAGAAGGAGGTTATGTCATGACACCTACCAGCAAGGGGGTCAATGGTTTCACCATGGATTCTGGTATGCATCATGTGAGGATCGCTGCGACACGGGCTTCGGCATGGGCGGCCGTTGGATGATTTGCATTATCTTTTCTGGTTCCGGTACGCCGCGATGCGTATTTGTATCGCTTTATTTGACAAGGGGATAAGAACCCAGACGCTCTGGTTCGCTGGCGCTTTCAGGCGCACCAGCCCCAAGAAGCTGCGTGCTGGTCGCAGAAAATAGCGCGATTATGTATTGACAAAGGGGCCGCGACCAAGTATATTCAAATATGTCCGGCGTATCCGTCGGTTGTTCCATCTCTCTGATGGGCATCGTGGCGGCTGGGCAGGCCCATGAGTGACTGCACCGGTCGCCGCGGGAGACACATCAGGGAACGCGAGGGCGCGAACGATTCGAGCTTTGCCCTTCTCCGGCATCGTTCACGCGCAAGCAGCGGACCGCGGAATGCGCATTGGCCCTGAGGGTCTCGCATCATGTCGGCAACCTCTGCCATCGTAGTTCCATCGCCGTGCGGTCGTCTTCTCACACGAGGAGCACACGACGGGCGGCAGCGGGCGTTCACGTTGATCGAACTACTGGTGGTCGTGGCGATTATCGCGCTGCTGGTGTCGATCCTCCTGCCTTCGCTGTCGCGTGCGCGAAGCGCGGCGAAGATCGCCTCGTGCAAGGCGAACTGCCGTCAGATCGCCACGGCGATTGCCGAGTATCAGACGGAAGAGAACGGCTACGTACCGGTCATGTTCAATTACGCGGCGAGCGTGCTGAGCGCATCGAATCCTCCGGCCCGGGCGTGCTGGCTTTCGGTGGCGCTGCGTCAATACGATGCAGGAACGGTGAATCTGGGCAAGCGGTACGGGGGGCGATTCAATCCGGAGTTGCCGTGGAATGCGACGCTCAAGAACGAGTACGAAGCCCGCATCATGCCGAAACAATACGCGTGCCCCTTTGTGCGGGACAGCGGCCCCGAAAACGAGATAAGTTGGGGTAGCAAGCCGTACAAGTATTACGAGCGGCGCGGGAGGTGCGAGAGTGTTCAGACGTGGTTGTGGGAGAACGTGGTCCGTGGGATGACGCCGCCGACGGGCATGCCCTGGCCCAATCCGCCCGGGCCCGGTCCCGCGCTGAACGGCATCGCCAAATACACAGTACTTACCTGGAACAAGGTGAAGCCGGCGAAAAACGCGATTCTCCCGAATGGGCGGTTTGTTCTGCCGGCGACGGACACGCTGGACGTGGGTTCTTCGTACAAGGATCCGTCGAAGAGAACGTACCGGCGATGGACTGCGGCGGATCTTCGGCGGCTTCAGGTACCGAGCATGAGCGATGCGACGATCGCCTTCTGCGGTCAGGGGGAGCAGATGCTCGGTGATCAGCCGAGCGGATGGATCGGTCGGGAAAACGTGGGGAGCCATCGGGCCAGCGCCGGCGGCGGGACGAATGCGATTTTCGGAGATCTCCACGTAGAGTGGGTCCTGGGGACGCGGATCGGCTGGTGGTGACGAGCATCCGGAGGCCCGCAGCAGAGTGTCCGTGAGCCCGGATCCGGGGCATACGATGGCGCGGTGAAAACGCGAACGGTCGGGGCAAGAGAAGCGACGTGCCGCCAGCGGTTGGTGGTGCGCCCGCCCTGATGTCGAGCAAGTGGCGGCACGGTGTAGCGCTGTTACGGGAATTGGAGGTAGCGAAACATGTGTGGGAAAGTACAGAAGCTGATGTGGATCGCCGCACTGGTGTGCACGGCGGGGTCGTCTGTCTGGGCGGCCAACCCGGGTGACGTGATCATCACGGAGATCATGTATTATCCGAACTCCTCGCAGGCGAGCGGGTGTCCGCTGACGGAATGGATCGAGATCTACAACACCACGGACAACGACATTGACCTGACCGGCTGGTACATGGCGGACGAGGACGGCCGGTCCGGCAACTTTGAGCCTTACGTCCTGCCAGCCCACGGTATTGCCGTCATCATTCCCCGGGGGAACGACACGGTCGGGTATCTGACCAAGGAGGAATTCACCGCGGCATGGGGCACGCCGGCAAGTCAGCTCATCCAGCCGACCGAGGTGAACGACATGTCCGGCGACCGCCCCGACAACCTGCCGTTGGGCGGTATCGTCGGGAACGGGCTGGACAATACTCGCGCCTCGGCGGACGCCAATCCGTCGAATGACCTGATCAACACGCCGTTCGACCCGGTGTCGCCGTGTTACTACGGCCAACCCCTCTGCTATCCGGCCCTGCCGGACAACGAGGTGCTCCTCCTCGTCGACAACACAGATCAGATCATTGATGAGGTCAACTGGGACGATGAACCCGGCAACGGCTGGCCGTTCGAGCAATGGCACGGCTGGAGCATCATGCTGGACCGCAACCACCTGAACGCCTACGACAACGACATCGCCACAAGCTGGATCGAAGCGGTGCCGGGCGTCCAGATGGCGCGAAACAACATCGTGTTGTGGCCGTTCGACAAGATCGATACGGGTTCGCCGGGCTTTATCGCCGGCGTTTCGCCTGATACGAACACGCCGCCGCTGGTCGGACCGCAGACCGTTCTGGCCGCCCGGAATTACTGGGTGGACATCACGCTGGCCGCGACGGACGACGGTCAGCCGGTGCCGGCGGCGATCAGCTTCACGGTGGAGACGCTTCCCGCCAACGGCACGCTGACGGACGTCGGGAACAACCACGTGATCGCGCCGAGCGAGCTTCCGTACCGAATGCCGAATCAGCAGAAGGTGCTGCGCTACACGAATACCGGTGGCGCGTGCGCCGACACCAGCTTCGACTACCACGCCGATGACAATGCCTTGAGCTCGGCGACCGCCACGGTCACCCTCGAGGTGCAGTGCGGCGACGTCATTATCACCGAGATCATGTACCACCCGAATTCGACCGAGGGCACGCCCAAGGTGGTCGAGTGGATCGAGGTTTACAACACCACGGCCGCGCCGATCGACGTGACGAACTGGTATCTCGCCGATACGGCCGGGCGGGCCGGCGACTGGCCGGCCACGACGATTCCCGCGCACGGCGTTGCGGTGATCGTGCCGCCCGGGAGCGGAAGTCGGTTGATGGATCCCGCGCAGTTCACGACGGCGTGGGACGGGTACACGATCCCGCAGATCATCCAGCCTACGCTGGTCAATGACGCGGGCAGTACCCCGGGGAACATTACGGCGGACGGACTGGGCGATGGAGACAACGTACGCCTCGTTGATGCCACCGGCCGTATTCAGGACCGCGTGATCTACGGCGATGGGTCGCCCTGGGTAGCGCACGGGGGCGGTGGGAGCATTTACCTCAAGGCCGGCAACTACAACGCCGGCGCGAACGACCGGGTGTCCGCGTGGTGGCTTTCGGTGGACTGCGCAGGCGGAGCGTACAGTTGTCTGCCCGGCGGCAAGTTCAAGGTGGACTCCGGCTCGCCCGGGTACCTGGAGGGCGTAACGCCGAAGACGGGAAACGTCCCGCCGACGGCCGTCACGACCCGCATCGGCATCCTGAAGGACACGCCGACGCTCGTGACCCTGCCCGGTTGCGACGATGGTCAGCCGGGCGGACCGCTGGTCTTCCAGATTACCAAGGTGAGTACCGTAACGAACGGCACGCTTGAGGATCCGAGCGTTCCCGGCGTTCCGATCACCACGGTTCCCTACACGCTTCCCGGCAACAAGGTGCTTTACAAGCCGAACCCGGGGTTCACAAGCGCGTGGAACCTCGCAGAATACCCGAGTACTCTGACGCTGCACGAGGATTCGTTCAGCTACAACGCCAACGACGGGGCGAAGGCGTCGCGCGCCGACGGAACCATCTACCTTCCCGTTCAGAAGGGCGGCATCATTCTCACGGAGATCATGTCCAGCCCGCAGAACAAGGCGCGCAACGACTGGCAGTACTATGAGGTCTACAACCCGACACCGAACGACCTCACGCTCATGGCCGTAACCACCCGGACCAAGAATCAGCCGCACATGCTCGTGAACACGGTGATCCCCGCGGGCGCGGTGCGGGTCATAACTACGGGCGACAACGGAAGCCGCACCGCGGCCGTCTTTCTCGCCGAGTGGTATCACCTGAACCCCGCTTCCGTCATCTGGTATCCCGCCACCGGGTGGGACAAGGTTGCCAGCGCCACGGATCGCCTGCAGCTTCTGGATGAGAACTACGAACTCATGGACGAGGTCTACTTCGGCAACGGTGCGTCTTCCACCTGGCCCATGGTAGACGGCCGGGGCAGCCTGTACCTGAAGACCGGCAAGTTCGACGCCATTGCCAACGATCAGGGGACTAACTGGGCGCTCTCGGCAGTTGGATTCGACGGGGCCTACGCCACGCCGCTGTGGAATGTCCCGCCGACGAGCGACGTGGGCAGCCCCGGCACGATTCCGACTTGCTTCGTGCCCGGGCAGGATGCCGACGGCGACAATGACGTCGACCTGGCTGATTTTGGCATCTTCCAGGGTTGTTTCAACGGGCCGAATCGACCGTGGGCCACCAGATCGACTTCGGCGCAACAGTGCGCCTGCCTCGACCAGGATGGCGATGGGGATGTTGATCTGGCGGACTTCGGGACGTTCCAAGGCTGTTTCAACGGGCCGAATCGTTCGCCGCGATGCCCGTAGGGAGGCATAATAGACCTCCCGCTTGTTGTTTCCTGACGCCCGGCCGGGGGGCCGCGATCGGTAAGCTCGTACGGACGGCTGCCGGGAGCGACCCCCCGGGACCGGCGCAGACGGGCGGGGCGTCGGCTCCGCACCCCGCCCCCGTCGAGCTTGGAATCATGCCGGCGGGCCGAGGGAACCGAGCGGGCCTGCCCGGCTGAGTCCGTCGAACGGAAGATACCGAAGACCGGATCGTTGCCCGCATGAATCTCCGTTTCGTCCAGCAGGAGGGTGTGTGGCGGCTTTCTCGCCTGAAGGTCGCCGCCGCCCTGGTGGCTCTGTGCATCGGGTCGGGCACGGCCTCGCGCGAAGCGGTCGGCCAGACATCGGAGCTCCGCGCTTTCTGGGCGGACGCCTTCCACGAGGGATTCAAGAGCGTTGCGGACATCGACAGCATGGTCGCCCGGGCCGTACAGGGCCGATACAACGTCATCATTCCGGAGGTCATGGCTTACCAGGACAACCGCGGCAACTCGCACGGTGCCTACTGGAACTCCAGCCTCGTGCCGAAGGCTCCGGATATCAGCGGCGGCATTGATCCGCTGGGCTACCTGGTTCAGCGCGCGCATGCCTACGGCATCCAGGTCCACCCCTGGCTCGTCGCCTACCGCGTCTGTGCGGTGTGGCCGCCGCAGGGCAACGGAACGCTCGCTCTTCACCCCGAATACTTCATGGTGCCGCAGGCCGCCATGGGCACGTTGGCCACGGTCGGCGACGACTACGTGCTCGATCCTGGTTGCCCGGGCGCCCAGGAATACCTCGTCTCCATCGTACGCGAGCTGGTCACTAACTACGCCATCGACGGCATTCACTGGGATTACATCCGCTATACGCAGTCCGACGCTGGCTATCCGTCGAGCACCTCGTACACGAATTCGGGCCTGGCCCGTTTCCGGCGGATCACCGGCTATCCCGGAACACCGCCCCCGACGGGCTATGCGCCCTGGGACGATTTCCGGCGGCGGGGTGTTACCGAACTCGTTCGCCGTACTCGCGCGGAGATCGCCGCGATCTCGTCTAACCCGCGGCAGCCCCTCCGGCACAGCGCGGCCCTGGTTACGTGGGGGGATGCGCCATCCACGTTTTCCTCGTCGAGCGCTTGGGCACGGTTTCAGAACTGGGAGGAATGGCTCCGGCTCGGCTTTCTCGACACGGGCATCGCGATGACCTACTACGACGAAGCCGTCTACCCGACCTGGTATCGCAATTGGGTCAACCGCGAGATGACGTGGCGCTACCAGCGGCACCTTGTCGTCGGTCCGGCGATCTATAACAACACGTTCCAGGACAGCATCACCCAGATGGAATATGCCCGCAGCGCGGGAGCCGACGGGCTGTGCACGTACTCCTACTGGGCTACGAAGGACCCGAGCGCAAACGACTGGACCTGGTACGGCTATGTGGCCTCGTGCCTCTTTACGGGGGCCGCGTCCGTTCCTGCGATGAACTGGCGGAATCCGGCGACGGCCACGGAGGGGACGCTCTGGGGCCGCGTAACCGACGGAACCACCGGACTGCCCATCGACGATGCCGGCGTCCAAGTGGGCAGCATGGCGGCCGTCAAAACGGACGGCAACGGGTACTACGTGGTTACGATGATCCCCGCGAGCGGCGCGGGCACCAGCTACACGGTGACGGCGAGCAAGCCCGGATACACCTCGCTGTCGCACACCGGCGTGCAGGTTGTTGCCGGCAGCCTTCGGCGCGACGATTTCGTCTTCGCCGGCGGGCCGCCGCCGCCCGTCATCACGCAGCAGCCGCAGTCCGCGACGGTCTGCCCGGGCGCGACCGTTCAGTTCTCCGTAACAGCCACCGCCAACGAGGCGATCTTCTATCAGTGGCAGAAGAACAGCGCCAACCTGAGCGACGGCGGGCACTACGCCGGCGTGACCACCGACACGCTTACCGTCTCTGCTGTCGAGGCCGGCGACGCCGCCGCCTACCGCTGCGTCGTCAGCAACGTGGGCGGAAGCGTCACGTCCTCCTCTGCGCTGCTGAGCCTCGCTCCCACCACGATCACGCTCCAGCCGCAGCCCTGTAACGTGCCGACGGGCGAAACGGCCGTGTTGACCGTGGCGGCGACCGGGATGGGGACGCTCGAGTATCGGTGGCAGAAGAACGGAGTCGATCTTGCGGACGGCGGGCACTACGCCGGCTGCGCGACGGCCTCGCTGACGATCTCCGCCGCGGACGAAGACGATGTCGCAAGCTACCATTGCGTAGTGACTGCCGGCTGCGGAAGCCTTACGTCCAACGAGGTCACGCTGACACTCCAGGGCAGCGGCCCCGAGTTCATTGTGGAGAGCCGCATCGGCGGCAACAATTACGAGGAGTACGTGGAAGACGGTACGCTGTTCAACAGCACGGCCAAGAGCGGCGCGGCGGGGACGACGGCCGGCATCGGCAGCCGCTGGGCGTACATGGACCGGGCCAGCTATGGCGTGAGCCGGGCGATCTATACCTTCACGCCCGCCGTGACCGGCCTCTACCAGATGTTCGCGACCTGGCCTTCGTCGTCAAACGCCAGTACGAACGTCGAGCACATCGTCACGCACGCCGCCGGAGCGACCAGCGTCTTCCTGAACCAGAACAGCATATCCAACCCCGGCGGCGGAAACCGTTGGAATCCGATCGGCCAGTACTACCTTGCCGCGGGCATCCCCTGTACGATTACGCAGACGAACGAGCACCGCGACGACGCGGCGGTCTTTCGTGCCGACGCCGTAAAGTGGCAGCTTGTCGGGCCTGCCCCGCGGGTTCCCGTCATCGCGCAGCCGCCCGCGCCGGCAAACGTCTGGCTGGGGGCTACGGCCGTCTTCTCCGTGACCGCGATCGGGGACGGCATTTTGACATACCGGTGGCAGAAAGACGGCGAGCCTCTGAACGACGACGGTCATTACACGGGCGCGGCGACGCGTGTCCTGACCATCGCCAGGACGAATGCCGGCGATGCGGCCGCTTATCGTTGCACGGTCAGCAACGCAAACGGCAGCGCGACATCGGATGAGGCCCTCTTGACGACGGAGGCGTGCCCCGCCGATTGGGATCAGGATGGCGATGTGGATCTGAGCGACTTCGGGTACTTTCAGGCCTGTTTCAACGGGCCGAACCGCCCCCCGGATCGGACGGCCGGATGCGGAAAGCTGGATTTCGACGGTGACGCCGATGTGGACCTCGGCGACTTTGGCGAGTTCCAGGGCTGTTTCAACGGTCCTAACCGTCCGCCCGCCTGCTGATGTGATATCCCAAACCTGCAGTGAGGAGACGTTATGGCATCAGAAAGGGTTGTCGTTTCGCTTCTTCTGGCTCTGTCGGGCCTGCCGGCCGGGCCTTCCGCCCGCGCCGACTCGGGGACGAGGAACGCGGCCGCCCCGGCCGCCGAGGCCGTCGGCGTCGTCTTTCACGATCGGAACCGCAACGGCGTGCGCGACCCGGGCGAAGAGGGCCTGCCGGACGTGCGCGTCTCCAACCAGCACGAAGTCGTGCGGACCGACGCGGCCGGTCGATGGCGTCTGCCGGTCACGGACGACACCATCCTGTTCGTGATCAAACCGCGTGGTTGGATGACGCCCGTGGATAAACACACGCGTCTGCCGCGCTTTTACTATATCTACAAGCCGAAGGGCTCGCCGCCGCTCCAGTGTCCCGGTGTCGAGGCGACCGGGCCGCTGCCGTCGTCGATCGACTTTCCCTTGCGGCCGCAGAACGAGCCCGACCGGTTTCAAGCCATCTTCTTCGGCGATACGCAGCCCGCCGAGATGAAGGAGGTCGAGTTCCTGGCACACGACGTGGTCGAGGAACTCGTCGGTACCCGCGCCGCGCTCGGCATCACACTGGGCGACATCGTGAATCATTGCGACCCGGCGTTGTACGATGCCGTGAACCGGACGATCGGGCTGATCGGCATCCCCTGGTACAACGTGATCGGCAATCACGATTCCAACAGCGACACGAACGACGACCGGTATTCGGATGAGACCTTCGAACGGTTCTACGGCCCGAACTACTACTCCTTCGACTACGGACCGGTCCACTTTCTCGTCCTGGACGACATCACGTGGACGGGACAGACTTCGCCCAGGGGGGGTTCCTACAGGCCGGCCCTCGGGCCGACCCAGCTCGACTTTGTGAAGAACGATCTGTCGTTCGTGCCGGACGATCGGCTCGTCGTGCTCCTGATGCATATCCCCCTGCCGGACCTGAAGGACCGAGAGGAGCTCTATCGCCTGATCGAGAAGCGGCCGCACACCCTCTCCTTCTCGGGCCACACGCATTCGCAGCAACACCGCTTCCTCACCCGGGAGGACGGCTGGCAGGGCGCCGAACCGCATCATCACCTCATCGCCGGCGCCGCCTGCGGCAGCAAGTGGGCCGGCGCGCCCGATGAACGAGGAATTCCGCACTCGACCATGAGCGACGGGGCGCCGAACGGCTACTTCCTCGTCAGCTTTGACGGACACGACGCTTCGATCGAGTTCAAGGCCGCCCGCAGGCCCGCCGACTATCAGATGAATATCTATGCGCCAGAGGAGGTGTCGGCCGCACAGGCTGGGCAAACCGAGGTGCTCGTCAACGTGTTCGCCGGCTCCGAGCGGTCGAAGATCGAGATGCGTGTGGGAACAGACGGCTCCTGGGTGCCCATGAGCCGTACGACCCGAGAGGATCCCATGATGCTCCGCCTCGCAGAGGCACAGGAAAAGGGTCAGTTCGGCCCGATCAAGAAGCTTCAGAAGCCCACAAAGACGCCGCACCTCTGGGTCTCCACGCTGCCGGCCGATCTGGCCCCGGGGACGATTCTCATTCAGGTCCGCGCGACGGACATGTACGGCAGGACGTATCAGGCGTCTCGAGTGGTTCGGATACGCTGACCGGCAAGGAAAGGAAACGCAATGCTCTCTCCTGTCATTCGGAAATTGCGCCGTCAGGCCGCGTGCCTCGGCATGGCGGCCCTCTCGCTCGGTGGCCTCGCGTGCACGCAGCCCGCGATCCGGCCGGCGGAACGCTCGTTTCTGACCATCGTCATGCTCCCGGACACGCAACACTACAGCCGAAAGTGGCCCGAGTCGTTCTTGGCGCAAACGGAGTGGATCCGGCGTAATCGCGACCGGGAGAACATCGTGTTCGTGACCCATGTCGGGGACATCGTCAACGACCGCAACCAAAACATGAGCGAGTGGGATGTCGCGGACAAGGCCCTGTCGCGCCTCGACGGCGTGGTGCCCTGGGGCGTTGCGCTGGGCAATCATGATTTTGCGGCCTCGAAGGAGGGGGCACGCGATGCGAGGGGCTTCCTTCAGCACTTCGGCCCGCAACGATTCAAGGGGCTGCCCTGGTACGGCGGCGCGTCGCCCAACGGGCTCAGCTCGTACCAGCTTTTCTCGGGCGCCGGTACGGACTTCGTGATTCTGCACCTGGAGATGGAGGCTCCGGATGCCTCCCTTGCCTGGGCGGCCGATGTCCTGCGTCGCTATCCCCGGCGGGCCGCGATCGTCACCACACACAGCTATCTCAAGGGGCGCGACGGCGTCGGAAGATCCGTCGAGAAGGGCAGGGGCGAGGGACTCAACTCGGGCGAGGAAATCTGGTGCAAACTGATTCGCAACCATCCGCAAATCTTCATGGTCCTGTGCGGGCACGTGCAGGCGACGGTGGAGTACCACCAGGTCTCGACCAACGATGCGGGCAACAAGGTCGCGGAGATTCTCGCCGACTACCAGCGCCGGCCCAACGGCGGGGACGGCTGGTTGCGGTTGATTCGCATCAGGCCGGCGGCCGGCGAGATTGAGGTTCGGACGTACTCACCGGTCCTGAACGAGTTCGAAACCGATCCGGACAGCCAGTTTGTCGTTCCTTTTGAACTTCCGGGCGCGTGTCGCAAGGGTGCGGCGCCCGCGGCGTGATGGACGCCGGTTTCGGAGCCCTTGACGGAGCCGGTCATGAATCCGCCGAGTGCCGGGAAACCGCTCGCGTTCCCGCGCCTGCGATGCTTTCTGCGGCACGGGCAGACACTCATCGGTTGTGCGCTCGTTACCTTGGCAACGTCGAACGCGGTCTCGCGCGGAGAGGTTCGTCCGCGCGCCCCAGCCCCCGGACAGTGCCCGGTGGACGTATCCGCGCCGTCTCGTCCCGCCACGAAGGTCTGCCGGCTCGGTGCCATCAACCTCCCGTATGAGGACCTCCAGACGTTCATCGATCTGGGTTACGACCTTTTTGCGGGTGTGGGTCGGGGCGACGGCCCCGATGCAACGCCGGCCGCCATTCACGCTATGCTTGATCGTCTCGGCCTCGAGCATTTCAAGACTTCGTTAGGGGAGGTCCGCATCTCCGACATGGGCGCGGAGCGGGTTCCGCCCGAGCGCCGCGGCCTCAAGCGGGGCCCCGGCAACAACAAGTACACCAACCCGGATTCGGTCTGCGCCGGCTGGGACCCCGCCTATTGCTTCGCGGGGGAAAAACTCGCCGGAAGAATGAGCGAGTGGCGCGAAGACGGCGTGATTCTCGAGGAGGACCTGCACCGGGCCCTGTGCGACGGCTAGGCGTGCGCGGCCGACTACGCCCGGGAGACGGGACAGAACGGGTTTCCGCGGGCGGTCTATCCCACGCCCCACTACGAGGACACGGTAGCGTTTGACCCGACCCTGCTCGATTGGGATCAGAAGCGCACCGCCCGACACCTCCGGCTTATGGCGGAGCCGATCCACGCGATCGGCAAGAAGGTCACTGTCGCCGGCGTGTGCCGCTGGATCATCGGGCCGGAAGCCGCCGACGCCGTCGACTACGTGATGTTCTACACGTACTACGCCGGGCGCCGACTGCCGCCCAACTTTATGCGCAACTGGAAGTACTGGCACGACCACATCATCCCGAACAAGCTCTGGCTGATCTTCGGATACTTCCGCGAGTATCACACCTGCCACACCCGGCTGATGCTGGCCAACCTGCCTGACGGTGTGAACCTGGCATTCTGGGCGTGCCACCGTCAGGGGGCGGATCCGTCCACGCGGGAAGACGCGATCTACGCCCACGAGGCGGCGGTGTCCCATCTCGTCCCGATCCGTGTTGCCGTCTACGACTCCGACGCCACGCGAGCCGCTCATGGCGATTCGGCCCCGCAGTGGCGCGACCGCCATGTGAACCGGGCCGTGCTGGGCTTCGAACGTCTGGGGCTCGATGCGGCCGCGGTGACCTCGCTTGACGACTTGGATGCCTTTGACCTGCTCTACCTCGAAGACGTGGAGTGTCTCAGCCAAGGCGAGATCGACCGGGTCGCGGCGGCAAAGATCCCCATCCTGATCGCGGGGCTTACCGGCGTGAGAGACGAGAAGGGGCAGCGGTGGGGTACGGGCCGCCACGACCTGCCGCGGGCGCGATCTTCCGACAAAGTGTTGAATCTCCCCGCTCCGCTGTCGCTGAGCGACAGGCACCTGAACGTCGAGAACGAAGTGCTCTGCCTCGAATCCCCGTGGTTCGATTTCATCTTTGAGACCGTCTCCCCGCAGCGCGGTGATTCGTCGTTCTACCGGCCCTATACGGATCCATCTTTCTATCACGGCGTCCGGAAGCAGCGGGTTTCTCTGATTCCCAGCCGAACCTACGGTGAATTCCTGAACAATGCCGTCATCTCCCGTTACACCGGTAAGCCGATCGCATTGAGCAGCGAGACCCGTCAACCCATGATCACGTACGACGCCGGCGCGAAGCAGGTCTATTCCACGGTGAAGTTCTCCGACTACGTAAATACGGACGATCTGACGGAGTGCGGTTACGGCTACGAGATGCGCCAGTTCTGTTTCCTCCAGATCATCGACGCGCTGACGCTCGAGCGGCGCGGCGTCCGGGTCGAGCCGTATCTCATGACGGCGGTCCGCCGAACGGATGCGGGGCACGTCCTGACCATCGGCAACGTGTACGACGAGCCGCGGACCGCGACGGTAACGTTGGATCGCCCGCTGAAGGCCGTCCGCGTCGATCGCCGGCCGTACGACAAATGGAGTGGCCGCACCGTCTTTCTGCCGCCCATCGAGGCCAAGGGTGCCGTGCAGGTGTCCGTCGAGTACGGACGGTGACGCCATGCCGACGGATACAGCCGACGGAGCACAATCGTTGCCGATTCAATCGCACCAGCCGCGCCCTCGCGAATGGCGGGTTCTCCGCGCGAGTCATTGGCGCCGGACGCCGGTTGCGCGGGGTCGGCGAATGCAGCCCGTTGGATTTCGGGTCGGGGCGCTGCTCGTCCTGATCGTGTCGCCGACCGCGTGGTGTGTCGGACCCGCCTCGTTACCAACCGATATGGGCCATGCGTCGCCGGCGGCTGCTTCGCTGGTTCCGCCGGCGGCCTGCACGCGTGGTGGTCCGGGGCGGCTTGCGGTATCGAAGGCGACAATCGTTCTGGGCCGGTCGGCCGCGCCGACCGCCCGCTACGCGGCGCACTGTCTCCAGGCGGAGTTTTCGCGTCTGTTCAATATGGACGTGGCCGTCTCGCTTCCGGGCGACGCCTTGCATTCCGACAGCGTACTGATTTTCGTGAACGACGCGGGCGAGGAGCCTTTGCCGGAGTGTTTTGCAATGCTGCGGGAGCTTCCGATTCCGGGGGAGGACGGCTTCCGGCTCGGCGTATTTCCCCAGGAGAAGGCAGCCGTCGTGCTCGGGTACGGCGGCAATGGTGTGGTCCGCGGGGTCTTCGCCCTGGCCCGGCTCGCGGGGAGCGACGGACGCGGATGCTTCCTGCCGGAGGTGCTCATCTCCGACACGCCAGACATGCGCATGCGATTCACGCGGGGCATATTCTCGGATTCGCAGACCCTGCCGGGGATAACTGCACAGGAACGGCGGAGCTGCGAACTCGACTGGTGGGCCCGGTGGGGACTGAACTACGCGATCGTTCCGCGCGAAGCGGCGGCGACCGCGGTGGCACACGATGGGGCCCTCCGATGGTTTGTTGAGGCTGCCCGCGCCCGGGGGATGAAGGTCGGCATGAGCCTGGGCGGCCGATCGCTCTGCCCGAGCGACGCCGCCGCGATGGATGCCTGGCTTTCCAAAGCCCGCCACCTCCTGGCGCTGGGGTGCGACTTCCTCATGGTCCTGTTCGACGACCTTCCGCGCGAACGGCTGGGCGGGCATTGCGAGCGGTGCGTCCGCCGATTCGGCGGGAGTCTCGCCGCGGAACAGCGCTTCATCCTCGACGCCTTGGCCGATGTCCTCCTGGAGTATGGCACGGACCGCCGGCTCATCTGGTGCCCGACCTATTACAGTCTCGGCATGACCGGTTATCTCGGAGGCGCGGAGGGACCGGACGCCTACTTTTCGATTCTGGGCCGGTCGTCGCGCGTCCGGCAGGCGTATATGTTTCACTGCGCGTTCGACCGTCGTTTCAACGCTTATCTGGATGCCAAGGGTCTCACGCATCGCGTCTGGTGGTACAACGGAATCCGGACTGCGTATTACATGGTCAGCCGGGACTTTGGCGACTACGAGGGGTGGGGGCCGCGGCTTGCGATCCCCGGCCTGAAGGACTTCCACAGCTTCTTTCCGCCGTTCGAGAACGGCTGGCTCATGCCCGGGTATGAGCCTGCTGATCCGTCTCTTCATCGCTGCATCGCTCCGCTCGCTCAGGCTGCGCGCGACGAAAACGGCCGCACGATCATTCCTCGTGCCTCCTGGCAGGAACTGGCCCACCTCCCGGAGTGTATGGAGGGCGTCTACCTGTGCGGCGCCTCAGCCCCCTATGCGATTGCCCTGGCCGCCGTTTTCGGCGCTCACCCCGCGCGCTTCGACCAGGCCCGGGCCCAGGAGGCTATCCTGGACGCCATCTTCTCTCGTGGCGGATCGCGATATGCGGTGCCTTGGCAGCGGGCCTATGCGCAGGCCCAGTTGCTCCTGGCCCGCAGCCAGGGACGCCCGCTGCCAGACGACGGGTGGATTGCGCTCCGCAAGCTGCTGGCCGAAATGGAAGCGCTGCACCGATCGTTGCGGCAATGCGTTGCCGCCGGCAAACCGGCACTTCCCCGGCGGGTGGTCGAGAACCTGTTGACCGAAATGCAGGAGTGGCACGCCCGGATCGGCTCGCTCACGGCGGGGGCACCGCGCCCCCAAACGCCCTGAACCGTCGGTTGCCAATTCCGGCTGCCGCACGCGCCCCGCTCGGTTGCCCGGGGACGGTCTTCCGGGTCGCTGTGGCCGGGCGCCGCGGTGCAGATGCCGCGGAAGCGTGAACACTCGACATCAGCCTCGCGTCAAGGCGCAAATGCAGGCTGCTTTCCCGTAGCGTGTTGTGAACGACTTGGAAACCGCGTCGCGCAGGACTCGAACCTGCAACCTTTGGCTCCGTAGGCCAATGCTCTATCCAATTGAGCTAGCGACGCTCGCTCAGACGCAGGCGGGCGTTGCCGCCTTGTCGAGACCAAGAGTCTACAGCCGGCTGGGCGGGCATGTCAACGCCGATTTGCCGCCGCTGTGCGCATGCGACCGTGCGAAAGGCGGCCGGTCCTGCAAGTACCCGCGAAAGGTCGTGTGAATGCGACGGAACCGGCAGCAAAAACAACGGAGCAGGTTCGGCGGCTTCCTGCCTCGTCAAGACGCACGCGGGGCGGTCACCCGATAATGGACAAGGATCCCGGCTGTGGGCTCGCCGGACAGACGGAGTCGGTTACGGAGCCATGAGACGGACTTGGGCGGCCAATGGGCTCTACCGGGGCCGGTCCGAGTGGTCCGCGGCGTATGGCGAAACCGGACTCTGTCGCGGCAAAGCGGTGCCGCGGCCGTAGGTTCAGGCAATGCGGGACCAGAGTCGCTCAGGCATGACCTTCATGATCCACGCGATGAGGCGCCACCGGCGGGTGACGTACGCGTGTCGGCGGCGCCTCACGATCGCGCGAAAGATCTGCATCGCCGCCTTGCGCGGCGGAGCGCACCAGAACACCATGCGATCCTTAACCATATCCGTCTGGACGAATCCGGGCTCGATGGTTGTGATCGTGATGGGCTTGTGCAGTTTGTCGATTTTGTTGCGGAGGCTGCGGAGGTAGCTCGATGCGTAGGCCTTCGAGGCCCCGTAGGCGGGCACCTCCCCGTGGCCGAGGATTGCGGCAACCGACGAGACGCCGACGAGGTGGCCGGATCCCCGTTCCAGAAAGTACTTCACGGCCACGTTGACCATGGCGGTGAAGCCGGTCACGTTCACGTCGATTGTCGCCTTCTCAGGATACCAGTCGAGCTCGGGGTTAGGGAGGCCGACGCCGGCGTTGACAACGATGAGATCGACGCTGCCCATCTCGGCAATCAAGGCCCTCAGCGAGGCCATCGCCTCGTCCGTCTGCGAGACGTCGATCCTCCTGATGAACGAAGGGCCCGGCAACTGCCGCTGAAGCTCAGAGAGCAGTTCGATCCGCCGCGCGGCAATCCCTACCGCGTAGCCGTGTTCGGAAAGGACGCGAGCCAATTCGCGTCCGATCCCTGACGAGGCTCCGATAACGACAGCGTTTCCAGCGTTTGCTTCGCGCATGACGTTCCTTTCGTCGCGATCCTCGATGGCGTATCGGGCTGCAGCTACTCTACCGGGGCGGCGCGGATTCGTCATGCCGGCGACTCGCGGTCAACCCGGTTTGGCACTTCTTGTTGACAAGACCGGCTCGTATAATAGATTTGGGTGCGGTGTATGGCTGCCGGGCGAGTCCCGGGGCGACACTACGGAGAGGATGGAATCAGGTCGCGGGGGACAATGCCGGGACGGGAATGGATTCATCCGCATATGCTGGACTCTCGTTGCGCAACCGGCGATACGGTGCGCGGCTGCGGGTCTTGTTCGAGGAGCGGGCTATGACAAGTCGCCGAACGGAGCAGGATCGTATGAAAGGGTCGGGTTTGCGCGATGGCGCGGCGCGGGGCGGGCGGTGTCGCGGGATGCCCCGGGTCGGCGTGTGGGGCTGGGCCCTTGTTTCTTGTGCGGGATCGGCGGCTCTGGCGGCGCGGCCGCTTGGATTCGATCTGTCGGTCTGGGACGGTGACGTGACGGCGGCGCAGTGGGCACAACTGTACAACGCCGGCTATGCCTTCTGCTTCACGAAGGCGACGCAGGGGACCACGATCACGGACAGCACCTTCGTGAACAACATGAACCGCGGGCGGGCGGCGGGGATCCTGATGGGATGCTATCACTTTGCAGACCCGACGGTGAACACCGCGACGGCCGAGGCGAACTACTTCGTGAGCGTGGCGCGGTCGTACATATCGGCGGGGTATCTTCGTCCTGTGCTGGACCTGGAGCGGGGCGATACGCTGGGCAGGACGGCCTTGTCGCAATGGGCGAACACGTGGATGAACGCCGTGCAGCAGCAGACGGGCGTTGAACCGATCCTGTACTGTAACCCGAACTACGCAACGAACTATCTCGACTCGACGCTGGCGAACCGCAATGTCTGGATCGCGCATTATCTGACCAACCCCGATCCCCAGAACGGCAGTCCGAGCACAGGAATCTTCCCGACCTGGAACTACTGGCAAAACACGGCCAACGCTACGCTACCGCGGCTCAGCGGGAGCAAGGACCTTGATGTGTTCAACGGAACGGCGGCCGATCTGCAGGCCTTCGTCATCGGGGGCGCCCCGCAGGTTACGTTTATCGTCGAGAGCCGGGCCGGGGGGCTGAATCACGCCAACTACTCGGAGACCGGCACATGGTCGGACTCTTCGTGCAAGAGCACGGCGGCCGGCTGCACGGGGGGCATCGGCAGCCGCTGGTGCACGATCACGAGCAGTTTCGCGGCGGCGGTCTTCCGGTTCACGCCGTCCGTGGGCGGAACGTATGAGGTCTTCACCACCAACTGCAACACGTCGAATAGCGGCAATCCGCTCATGCACCGGGTCAGCCACGCCGGGGGCAGCATCGACGTGCCTGTCTGTCAGAACTCGACCTGCGGCAACAACGCCATCAACAAGTGGTACTCGCTCGGACAGTACACGTTCGTCGCCGGGACGGAGTACAGCGTGACGCTCGACGGCTCGACCGGGAGCGGTTCGGCTCCTGCCAACAACGCCGGGCGATCCGACGCGATCCGCTGGGTGCTGATCAGCGCGGCGCAGGCGCCGACGATCACGCAGCAGCCGCAATCGCAGATCGTCTGCGCCGGATCCACGGCGGCGTTTTCCGTTGCCGCCACCGGCGAAGGCACGCTGGCGTACCAGTGGCAGAAGAACCAGGTGAACCTGAGCAACGGCGGGCATTATTCGGGCGTGACGACCGCGACGCTTACTGTTTCCAATGCCGACGGCAGCGACGCCGCGACCTACCGCTGTGTGGTGAGCAACGCATATGGCAGCACGATCTCGAACGAGGCGTCCCTGACGATCGGGGCGAATCTGCCAGCGCCGACCGACGGCACGCCGACGGCCGACGCGACCGACCGGATCACGTGGAAGTGGTCGGACATCGCCGGCGAGACCGGCTACCGTGTGAAGAACACGGGCGGCGCGGTTGTTTCCGGCGATCTGCCGGCCAATACGACGCAGTGGCAGGAGAGCGGCCTCGCGGCTAACACGCAGTACACGCGGAGGGTGTACGCGTTCAGCAGTTGTGGGGAGTCCGCGGGTTCTGCAGGGCAGAGCCGCTACACGCTGCAGGCGACGCCGGATGTGCCGTACGTTGTGCATGACGCGACGCTCACAACGACCGGAATGAAGGTGCGGCTGTACCGCGACAACGCGACGCAAACGGTGCTTCCGAACTACAACGCCGGCAGCTCGTACACCGATCTGTACCGGTGGAATGGTTCGTCGTGGGTGCTGGCGAACCACGTCGTCGGGGGCTATGCGACCACGTTTTCCGGCCTTTCGGCGAACACCCGATACGGCTTCAAGGGGCTTGCGGCGAACGCCGAGGGCGTACAGACGCCGATGGGTCCGGAAGGCTGGGGTTACACGGCGATCGAAACGCCGGGCGGCGTGAGCATCACGGCGGTTACGGCGGGGAGCATCACCGTGGCGCCCGTCGGCGCGTTCTCCAACCTGACGAGCGGAAACTCCGGTGTGCGCATCACCAATGTTACGACCGGCACGGATTCGGGCTGGCAGCAGAATACGAACGGGTGGGTCTGTTCGTCGCTGGCCGCCAATACGGCGTACAGCTTCGTGGCGCGGGCCCGCAACGGCGATGCATACGAGACGGCCGATTGCGCGGCCGTGACGAAGTGGACGCTCTCCGCAGTGCCGACAGCCGACAGCGTGATACCGAGCGCACTGTCGCCGTGCGTGAACACGACGGTCATGTGGACGGCGACGAGCGGTTTCGGTCCGGGCGGCGTGCAGTACTACCGGTACGCATGGGATCAGAGCGCCTCGCATGTCTGGACGGGCTCGGAGCCGATGTGGTCGAACGGGATGCTTTCGACGGTGCCCGGCGCGGCGGGTACCTGGTATCTGCACGTGCAGGGTTATAACGGCGAGGATGCGGCGAACGGGACGTACGATTACTCCATCGTCGCGACGTACCGTGTCGCGGCCGATCTCGATCACGACAGCGATGTGGATCTGGCGGACTTTGCGGTGTTCCAGGGGTGTTTCAACGGCCCCAACCGCCCGGGACGCTCTTCGGGCTGCGACGTGGCCGACCTGGATGCGGACGTGGATGTGGATCTGGCTGACTTCGCCGTATTCCAGGCCTGTTTCAACGGCCCGACTCGCCCGCCACGGTGTTCGTAGCTTCGGTTTCGGCCGGGCGGTCATGCCGCGGTGGTGACGATGGGGCCCGGGCGCTCGACCGGCCGCAAGAGGCGGGTAGGATGCCGGCCCACCCCGGGCGCGGGCGATCCGGCCTTTGCCGGTTGCTCTGATACTGTTCAAACGCTGATGGTCCAACAACTGCCGCAGGCGCGCAGGACGGCGGCAAACTCGTTTGCATCGGTGGCGGTCAGCGTGAGAACGGCGGGGCGCTGTGCCGGCTCGATGATCTGCACGCTGGCGTTGGAGCCCTTGGCGCGGATCTCGACGCGGCAAGGTTCGTTGAGAAGGTAGTCGCGGTGGGCCGCGTACTTCCGGAACACGAGCCGACTGCTGGTCACGACAACGCCCGCGACGCCGGTCTCAAGGGGCGAGAACTCCGCATCGCGGAAGAAACGGACGAATTGCTCGCCGGGCCGGGGCTCAAACCAGTGGGAAATACGCTGTCGGACATCGGCCGCCAGATCGTGCCAGGGATCTCGCCGGCGATTGCGCTCCTCCACAAGCTGATCATAGGCGGACGTGCCGCGTCCGCCGTTGTTGCGGAAGAACTCGACGGCCACACCCAGCGAGGCGATGGTCAGATAGCAGACGTCTGCGCCCTGGCGGACGAGGACATGGCCCCGTACGTCGCGGGATGCGTGACAGTGACCGCACACGAAGATCGGGAACGGCAATCGGAATGGATCACCGGCGTGTCGCGAGGCCGGCAGCGTGCCAAGCAGCGCCTTGGTCGCCGCATTCCGAAACGCGTCCAGCCTGCCGACAGGGCGATTCTGCAGCTCATTCCAGCGAGACCGCTCGTCGGGGGTCATGCGTTCGGGCCAGTGGATCAGGTGCACGCCGAGACCGTGCGTAGCGGCACAACCGACGCACTGGCGGGGGAACGAGTTTCGCAGGTCCTCGTTCGTGAGCGCCGAGGCGGGGAACTCGAAGTGGGCGCCGTCGGCATCGATGGTAACCAGGCGGACGCGCAGGTCGCCGGCAGGCGACGGGCGCGCATCCGGCGGCGCGCCGGGCGCATCTGATCCGACCGGGGCGGGCGAAGCGGCGTCGTCGGGATCGTGAAATATCCCCGTGCTTCCCATAACGGAAGCGGAGGCCGGCGCATCCTGCATGATCCACGAGACTACCGTGTCGTCGTCGAGACGGGTCTTGCGCCCGATGACGAAGCCGGCGCCGCAAACCTTGCAGCGGGCGCTTCGCCCGATAGCGGCGGCGTTTACCCGATACTTCTGCGAACAGGCCGGGCAGCGAACGATGGCTTGTGCGGACATCGTTGTTCTCCCGGAAGCGTCGTCACGAGATGCCAGTAGCCGACCTTGAGATGCCGCAGTTGCCGTCGAGGGGCGCGTTCGGAGAGGTGACCAACTGCTGAACAACGAACAACAGCGAGGTGGCGCATCGAAGCGTCTACATAATAATCATACGCCGGCCGTACGGTGTTGGCAACTGAGGGCGGAGGCGCCAGCGGAAGGAAGAGGAGGGATACATGTTGTGGCATACGGCTCGGCTGCGCCGCTGGCCAAGGCCCCGGCCGTGCCCCACGCCGGGCGCCCCGAGCAGGCGTGTCCGCTACGGGCGCGAGGGACCGGCCTGCGCAAGGGCCTGGAGCACCTGGGGCTGGGTTACGATTCCGAGCATGACGATCGGTTGCTCGGGGCGGCCGGCGGGGAAGATGGCGAGCAGGGGAAGGCTGGCCCCGGGGGCGA
>CAZMVY010000028.1:0-29523 GCA_964569765.1 uncultured Planctomycetales bacterium | reverse complement strand
CCTCCCGCCCCGACGAGCCCGCGAGCCGCCCGGCCCCGCGATGGAGTCCCGCCGCCGAAGCCCGGCTTCATCGCCAGTTCGACCAGATCGTGGAGTACACACAGCGCCTCGTGCGACAGTCGCCCGCCCGCCGCCGCGAGTTCTGGGCGAAGGCCGACGCGTCATCGCTACAGACCTGGCAGGATTCCTGCCGGTGGTATCGCGACTACTTCCGGGATGAGATCATCGGCCGATGCGAACCGCCAAGCCTCCCGACCAACCCGCGGACCCGTCGCGCCTACGACATGCCGAAGTGGACCGGTTACGAAGTGATGCTCGATGTCTGGCCCGACGTCTTCGCCTACGGCATCCTGCTCGTACCGAAGGACCTCAAACCCGGCGAACGCCGCCCGGTGGTCGTGTGCCAGCACGGGCTCGAAGGCCGCGCGCAGGTCATCTGCGACCCCGCCGCCACGTCCCCGTTCTACCACGCCTTCGGCGCGCAGCTCGCCGACCGCGGCTTCGTCGTCTACGCCCCCCAGAACCCGTACATCGGCGACGAAGCGTTTCGCGTGATCCAGCGCAAGGCGAACCCGCTGAAACGCTCGCTCTTCTCCGTTATCGTCCGCCAACACGAGCAGACGCTCAACTGGCTCGCTGCGCTGCCGTTCGTCGATCCGCAGCGGATCGCGCTTTACGGTCTCTCCTACGGCGGCAAGACGGCCATGCGCGTCCCGGCCCTGCTTCCGCAGTACTGCCTGTCGATCTGCTCGGGCGACTTCAACGAGTGGATCGGCAAGATGACATCGCTCGATCTCGTACCGAGCTACATGTTCACCGGTGAATACGAAATGCCCGAGTTCGACTTGGGCAACACGTTCAACTACGCCGAGATCGCCGGTCTGATCGCCCCGCGCCCGTTCATGGTCGAGCGGGGCCACCACGACCCCGTCGGCACCGATGAGATGGTCGCATGGGAATATGCCCGGGTCCGGCGCTTGTACGTCGATCTCGGCATCGGCGACCGCACGGGCATCGAGTTCTTCAACGGCCGACACGAGATCCACGGCGTGGGCACGTTCGAGTTCCTGCACAAGCATCTGCACTGGCCGGAGTAGGCGTCACGTTTCGCACCGCGCGAAGCGTTCCACGGCGCAGTCTGGGCGTCGCTCCGATACAACGCGCCAATTACGACGCCCGTTATGCCGAGCCCCTCGCCCGGACCCGCGTGACGACGGATGAAGCCGCCGGGCCGCGCAGTGGGCGATGCCCGCGCTGTGACCCTCGCAGGCCGGGCGTGAAACATCCGGGATCGCATTCGGGCCGCGTATCCGTCGCGGCAGCGGGATTACCACGGCTCGGACAAGAGCAGGCCGGTGCTCTACTTTGCTGTCAGGCGGCGATCGAGCGAGTCCAATTCATCGATCATCGCGTGCGGCAATCGTTCGCCGAACTGTTTGAAGAACTCGCGGATGCTCTCGACCTCCTGCCGCCACTCCGCCGGATCGACGGCCAGAAGCTCCTGGATGACCTTGTCCGAAAGCGTCAGACCGGTCAGGTCGAGGCTGCGCGGGGTCGGGACATAGCCGATCGGCGTCGGGACCGCATCGGCCTCACCGCGGCAGCGGTCGAGAATCCACTCGAGGACGCGGAGATTGTCGCCGTAGCCCGGCCAGAGGTAATCGCCGTTCTCGTCCGTGCGGAACCAGTTCACGTGGAAGATCTTCGGCGGCCGCGTCATCTGCTGGCCCATCTGGAGCCAGTGGCGGAAGTAGTCGGCCATGTCGTAACCGCAGAAGGGCAACATCGCCATCGGGTCGCGCCGGACTTCGCCGAGCTTGCCATACTGGGCGGCCGTCCGCTCCGAAGCCATCGTCGCCCCGATGAACACGCCGTGCTGCCAACTGTAGCTCTGGTACACGAGCGGCGCCAGGCGCGCCCGCCGTCCGCCGAAAATGATCGCCGAAATCGGCATGCCGTGATGATGGTCCAGCCGGAATGTTACCGACGGGCATTGCGAAATCGGCGAGGTGAACCGGGCATTGGGATGAGCGCCGGGGACCGGCTTGCCGTCTTCGCCGATCATACCGGGCTTCCACGGGTCGCCCTTCCAGTCGATGCCCTGAGCCGGCGGGTTGCCGTCGGCGCCTTCCCACCAGATCGTGTTGCCGGGCCGCAGAAGGACGTTCGTAAAGATCGTGTTGCGGCGGATCATCGCGACGGCGTTGGGGTTGGTCGTGGAGTTCGTGCCGGGCACGACGCCGAAACAGCCGATCTCAGGATTGACCGCCCAGAGGGCGCCGTCGGTGTCGATCCGCATCCAGGCAATGTCGTCGCCGACGGTCCAGATGCGATAGCCCTTGCGTGTAAGCCCCTCCGGCGGGACGAGCATGGCGAGGTTCGTCTTGCCACACGCGCTGGGAAAGGCGGCGGCGACGTACTCGATCCGCCCGGCGGGGTTCTCGACGCCGAGGATGAGCATGTGCTCGGCGAGCCAGCCCTCGCGCCGCGCCTGGTAACTGGCAATGCGCAGGCCCATGCACTTCTTGCAGAGCAGGACGTTGCCGCCGTAACCGGAGCCGACGCTCCAGATCGTGTTGTCCTCGGGGAAGTGGAGGATCAGGCGGCGATTCACGTCGAGATCGGCCTTGCCGTGCAGACAGCGGGTGAACACACCGTCCGTGCCGAGCTTCTTGAGCACCTCGGCGCCACAGCGAACCATGATGAGCATGTTGAGGACGACGTAGATGCTGTCGGTCAGCTCCACGCCGATCTTGGAGAAGACGGACCCGATCGGCCCCATCGAGAACGGGATGACATACATCGTCCGTCCGCGCATCGAGCCCTTGAAGATCTCGCCGGCTCGCCGATAGCCCTCCTCGGGGCTCATCCAGTTGTTCGTCGGCCCCGCGTCCTCCTTGTTCTTCGTGCAGATGTACGTCAGGTGCTCCGTACGAGCCACGTCGTTCTTCGCCGTCCGGTGGAAGTAGCACCCGGGCCACTTCTCCTGGTTCAGCTCGATCAGTTCGCCCGTAGCGAGGGCCTCTTTTCGCAAGACGGCGGTCTGCTCCGGCGAGCCGTCGATCCAGACGATCTTGTCGGGCTGGCACAGAGCCGCGCATTCCTCAACCCAACGCTTCAGTTCAGCATGGTTCGTCATGGCACCTTCCGTTTTTGCAGGGTCCTGCCCAGGGTCGATACACCCCTCGTCCCGGACGGCAGCGCCCGCAGGCACGGCAGTGTGATTATCCTAGCAGCCTCCGCGCCGCTTGCCAACGCCGCCGGCCGCCGCGGCACACGAGAGAAGCGCACAAGGCCGTTCAGATGTATTCGGAGAAAAGTTCCTTGCTCGGCCCGGGGATGACGACGGCCGAGACGAGCAGGCCCTTCTCCCGCGCGACCGCCGCCCCGGCGTCCACGCCCGTGCGGCAGTTCGCCACGGTGCCGGCCATCAGCAGGAAGCCCTTGCCGCCCAGCGCCATGGCCAGGTGGATGCGAAAGAGCGTGACGGCCGCAGCCTTTGCGGCGGCATCGGCGGCCAGCAGGATGCTCGCCGCCGAGAAGGTCTCCACAACGCCGATCGCCCCGGGCGTCTCGTCTGCGATCTGAACCGACTGCGCCAGCGCCGGGAAGACGCCGGGATGCACGTTCGCAATGGTGATGGTGTCGATCACACCGTCGGGCGCCGCCTCCAGCCCGGCGGCCACGCTCGCCTCGACGGCCGCCACGCGGCCCGTCACCACATTAATGTACTTGCCGGAGCAGATCGTCCGCGCAAGCACGAGAGACACGTCGGCCGCCTTGAGCATGGCATCCTGCACCTGGTACCCGATGCCCACGCTCGTCAGTTCAATCATTCCGATGGCTTCATGCATGGCCCGTTGTCCGTCCTCCCCGGTCGGTTGTCCGTTGTTTGCTGTCCGTCACGCGCGGCCGCCGCAACAACTGACCACTTACAAGGCGCAGGTCGCTATGCTTCAATGACGACTGACTCATTCACGCTCGTGATCCTGCCCGCAATGCTCGCGTGGATGACCGCCCCGAGTTGCCCGTCCGGCGGCCGCGCGACGATATCGCCGAGGTTCACCCGGTCGCCGACCTTCACGGTCGGCGCGGCCGGCGCGCCGGCGTGCTGCTTGAGCGGAAGCGTCACCCGCGCGGGCGCGTACGGCGCATCCCGCAGCGGCCCCTTGTTCTCGAACGACGCGAGGCCGAGCTTGCGGATCAGCCGCCCGATCGGCACTCGCCGGTTTCTGAGGTGCGTCTCAGCCCGCGTCGGGTTCGCCGCAACGTCCCAGCGCTTGCCCTCCTTCGCGAGCCGCCGCTTGTTCTGCGTGCAGACGTTCTTCGGGTCAAGATCCTCCGGGCAGGCCATCATCGTGCAGAGGTTGCACTCGCAGCAGAACTGCGTCCCGATCACGTTCGCCTCGCCCACCGCGCTGAACACCAGCGAGCGCATCGCCTTGTGCGGCTCGATCGGATGCCCGAGCAGGTACCGCGGGCAGAACTCCGTGCAGAAGCTGCACTGATCGCACGCGCTTGCCCCGATCCGCGCGATCGACTTCCACGGCAGGCGATAGCGCTCGACGAGCCGGTGATCCCGCGGCAGCACGATCAGCCCGCCGGTCGTCTTCGTGATCGGCTCGTTGAAATCCTCCGACAGCCGGCCCATCATCGCCCCGCCGACCAGCGCGACCGGATCGCGCACCGTGGGCCCGCCCGCCAGGGCGATCGCTTCGCGAAACGTGACCCCGATCGGGACGCGAACCGTCGCCGGAGCGGCCACAGCACCGGCCACCGTGAGAAACTTCTCGGTCACCGGCCTGCCGCGAGCCACGTTATACGCCGTCTCCACGTTCACCACGACCACGTTGACGGCCAGCGGGATCTTCCCCGGCGGGATGATCCGCCCCGTCACATCGTAAACGAGAATGAACTCGTCGCCCGCCGGATAGCTGTCGGACAGCTCGGCAATCCGCATATTCGGCCCGAGTTTCGGGCGAATCGCATCGATCACGTCGTGATACTTGTACTTGATCCCGACGACCGCCTCGCGGGCCCCGACCAGTTCCGCGCCGGCCCGCAGGCCCGCCAGGACCTCGTCCGGGTACGCCCGGAGCAGCTCCTTGTCCTTGTGCAGCAGCGGCTCGCACTCGGCCGCATTCAGCAGGATGAACTCGGCCTTCGCGCGGAGCTTCACGTGCGTGGGAAACCCCGCCCCGCCGGCCCCGACAACGCCGTTCGACGCAATCTGTTCGATGGATGTTGTTGTCATACGTAATACCCGGCCGACAAGAAATTACCAGAGACGGGGCGGGTCTGCCAGTGCGCATACCGCACGGACGGGGCTTTGCCGTTCGGCTCCTCATTCATTCGCAGGCGGGTGGCCGGTTCGGACCGTTGAAACACCCTTGGAACGCCGTGAAATCCGCGAGGTCGACGTCGCCGTCGTGGTCCAGGTCCGCGGGCACGCACTCGGGAAGGTACGGCCGGTTCGGCCCCTGGAAGCACATCTGGAAGTACTCGTAATCGCTGAGGTCCGTGTCGCCGTCGCCGTCAAAGTCCGCCGGAACCCGGCACGGACCGTACGCCGTCAGGTCCGATTTCGCGAAGCCCGCGGGCACTCCCTGCCCGGCCGACAGCCCGGCCAGACCGTCCGTCGCGGCAATGTCGAGATATGTAAGGCGGAGCCGCCCGTCGAAGAACATCTCGATCTGGAAGCTGTTCGTCGTCGCCGCTCCCCACTCCGGGACACCCGCGTACGTCACGGCGACGCGGTCGCCCAACTGCTTCCAGGAAACCGTGCCGCCGGCTCCGGGATTCAGATCGTCGAAGAGCGCCGCGATGCGGGGGCGGTTGAAGTGGTTGGCGAGCGACTCCTGATAGCTGGTGTCGCCCATCGTGAAGGTCACATAGCCGTTGCTGCCGACGTAGAAGTTCGAGTAGGACGCTCCATACAGGCGCACCTGCGCCCCGCCCGCGAGCGTAACGGCCGCGAAGGAGTCATCTCCCAGCGAAAGCACCGTGCCGCCGCTGGGATCCGTAAAGAAGGCGACGGCCGCGTCGCTGCACGCATGGTAGAAGTCGCCCGACCCGTCAGGCCGGAAAAGGATGGTCCTTCCCCGCAGGTCGTTATCGTTCGAGGTGAACAGCTCGGTGAAGTAATCCGGCTGTTCGAGCGTCGCAAAGGCATAACACGCGCCGGAATTGTTGTCGATCGCCGTATTGCCCGCCGCGTCCGTCGCTTCTGCCGCGAAGTAGTACGTCGTTCTGGGAACCAGGCTGCTCAGGTTGACCACCTGTGCCGTCCCAACGGAACCGTCCTGCGTTCGATCCAGTTGGCCGCACGCGGTCCCGTAGCGGACGCGGGCCGTCGCCGCCTCGTCGGTGGTAAAGGTGATCGTCGCCGTCGATCCGGTAAGGCCCGCAACGGCGACATCTGAAATCACCGGCGGAAGACAGTCAGCGGCAGCCGCGGCCTGCACCGTGGCAGGCTGACCGGTACCGTCGTCGGCGTCCTGATATGTTACGACGAGCGTTTCTCCGTGCGACAGTTCCAGCACGCCGTCGCCGGCGACGACCGGCCCCGGACCGGCGAGGACCGATCCGACGAAAATCGCCGACCCGGCCGGCGTCTCGGTAAGCGTCACCGCCTCGGCATCGCCCCCTGTCGTGGTCACGGACACGACGGACGTACCGGTATCGCGCAGATCGGCATCGCTCAGGGTGATCTCGATTGTGGCGCTGCAGTTGTAAACATCCCGCGCGAACGACACGGCCCCGGCCGAGCCCGGCCCCTGACCGCTCATCAGCAGAGAATAATACTGCTGCCCATTCGTCAGCAGCCCCTTATGCGAGACCCGCACGCTGTACACGCCCGCGGCGGGCGGCGCGGGAATGTACACCTGCTCGATATTGTCGCGGCTGTTGTCGCCGACGCCCGCGGCCAGATCCGGGTGGGCCGGATCTGGAACATACGGATAGTACACCGTCGAACCGTCCGGCGCAACGACTCGCAGGTCGAGATCGTTCACCAGTCGAGGCGCAGGATTGTCCAGCCCTGCCAGCGCCGCCGCGGGAGGATCGGTCCAGCACAACGTCACGCGGATCGGGTGCGTGCCGTCCCAGTTCAGCCGATATGTGGCCGTCGGCCGCGACCCGTCGAGCCGATCTTCGACGATGCCCTTGGCGGAGGGCAGATCGTAGAACGCCCTGATGTGGTCGGCGGCCGCCTTGACGTTCATCAGCCCCCAGCCGGTGCGATAGTCGGGGCCGGGGATGTCGAGATCGTCGGCCGTGTGAATAATCAGGCCCTTCAGCGTGCCGGCCCGCATGTACTGCCCGGGGAAGAGCTTCCCGTAGTATTCGCACAGCAGCAGGGCCGAACCCGCCGCATTGGGCGTGGACATGCTCGTGCCCGAGTAGGTAGCGTAGCTGGCATCGCTGCCGGCGGTGCACGAGTACAGCCCGACGCCGTTGGCCATGATGTCCGGCTTGACACGCCCGTCGTCGGTCGGGCCCCAGCAACTGAACGCCGCCATGCTCGCGGCGGCGACGGAGCGGAGGCCGCCGGAAACGGCGTCGTTGACGGCCCCGACCGTCATCACGTTCTTCGCCGTGCCGACAATCCCGATCGTATCAAAGCCGCCGTTGTCCCATCCGTCGCTATACGGGTCGGTCGCCGGATCGTAGGCCTTCGTGACCCAGGTGCCTGCGCTGTTGCTCCAATACTGGAAGCTGCTGCCGGCGGAAGGAGCGGTCTCGTTGCGGTCGTTGCCCGCCGCCTTGAACGGAAGGTAGTAGGGGGCATTGTAGCAGACCGTGTCCCACTCCCGCGTGATGTCGTCGTAGCTTCCGAAGCTCTCCGACTCACGATACCCCCAGGTCCCGTACCAGCGAGGCGGCGAAAAACTCCACGACCAGCCCGCCAGATACCCGTACGAGTGGTTGGAAACCTGGATCCGGCCGGCCTCCCCTGGGTACGACATCGCCTGGAGCGTCATCTCGGCCGTGTCGTTCGTCCAGTCATAGGAACTGATGAATACGCTCGGCGCCATCCCCAGTGCGGCCGCCACAACCCCCGCCGCACCGATCGTCCCGCCGACATGCGTGGCGTGGTCGATCATGGAGGCGCCGTCGCGCACGGTTACGCGCCCGCCGTACTCCTGATGCGTCGCCCGCAAGGCGCCACCGTCCCAGATGCCGACCGTCCACCCGGCACCGTTCAGATCGTACGGCGGCGTGTTGCGAATCAGGTTCGCTGCCGTGGATATGGCGGCATTCACGTTCTCGGTGGCGTACATGTAGACCTTGCCGTTTTCGATGGCCATCAGCTCGAAAACGACGCCGTCCTTTTCACCGCGGACAGCCCAGCCCTTGAGCCGCGCTTGCGACCATGCGGCGGCCTTCGCCGCCTCGCTGCGGCCTCGGAGCATTTCGGCAAGTTGCCGGCGCTGGGCAGCCGTAACGGGCCCTCCGGTGCCGTTCGGTTGCGCATACAGGACAGGGCTGATCAGAGCGAACAGGATCCCGGCGACAACCGTCCACGTTCCCGTCCGCATCCGTTGGCTCCAACTGGGCAGGCGACAGCGGGTCCGGGCGGGTGCCTGACGCGCACTCCGCCCCCGACCACCTATATCGTTGTAAAACCGGGCACAAAAGTCAAACGCAAACGGCTTATAACGGATCGGGCTTCGAGAAACTCATGCCGTTGCGCGGCAGAGCGAGCGGGCCGGCTTTCCCTGGCACGGCAACCCCGGTGCGCATGGGGCCGGGGCCGACCTGCATACCCGGCCCCAACAGCACATCGAGGCCGAAGGAATATGGGCGGCTTTGCCCAAGGCTGAAATCCTGACGGGCAGTCACCACCGCGTCTGGGATTGCGATCCGCTCGCACCCGCTCAGCCGCTTTCAGTTCTCCTCTCACCCGCGGGAGCGATCGAAGGCCGATAACAGCCCTGTCCGCTCCAAAGCCAGACCGTCCCCCGGAGCTTGACTATCCCGGAGCCTGATTTCCACTCCAGAGAAGGATCACCTTGCCCACGCGTTTGACGAAATGACACGGCACATCCCGCGCCAATATCTCGGCGACCGCCCCCGCCTCCTCGCCCCGATCGACATCCACTCGGACCTTGATCAGGCCGCGTGCGACCAGCATCCGCCGCACCTGCGCGATGACCGCATCGTTGACCCCGTTCCGACCGACCACGAGCCCCGCGCGCAGCCGATTCCCGCGGGCCGTCAGTTCCCGTCGCCTGCCGGCATCCAGTGGCCCTAAGGCGCGGTCGTTTTCCATGCCGACGTGATATCCGCGACGGGCGGCGCCGGTCAATACCCTGTTATTTCAAGAGACCACCCGCTGCCGAATGCGCCGACTGCGACGCTGGCCGGTCGCGAATGCGAACCGTAGAATGCCGCCCCTGGCCGGTGATGAACGGTCGGCGGCGGAGCGTTTGAATGCGGCAGGCCTCGACGGCGGCACGATGGGTGGATCGAATCCTGACGGCGGCGTGGATGCTGACCGGCGGGGCGTTCGCCGTCGGCATGGGAATCGAGATCGCAGCGATTCTCCCGCTCGCCCGGCCGCAGACTACGTGGGAGAGCGCACCGCTGGAGATCGCCTGGCGCGTCCGAGAGGGCCAGGCCATGTATGCCGACTGGCGCGAGGGACCGGTGCACGTCGGCGTGTACGGACCGGCGTATTATCAATTGATTGGAACGCTTGCGAGGCTTGCCGATCTGAATCGTCTCCAATTGGTCGCGCTCGCCCGCGGACTGAGCGTCGCGGCGTTCGTGGTCACGCTGCTGCTTCTGTCGCTTCTTGCGACGCACGGTGGGAACCGTGCATGGGCCTGGGCCGTCCCTCTGATCGCGCTGGGCTCGATCCCCGTGCAGAGCGTGGAGTTCATCGCAAGCGCCCGGCCGGACACCCTCGTGCTGGCCTTGTCGCTGGCGGGCCTGATGCTCGTCATGCGGAGCGGAACCTGGAGCGCCGTCGGGGCTGCCGGCACCTTGTGGCTCGCGGTCTTCTGCAAGCCGACGGCGCTGGCCGTCCCCCTGACGGTCGCCCTGGCGTTCTTCTGGGAAGCCGACCGCAAACGCCTTCTGTTGCTGCTCAGCCTGTTGTGCGGCGCGGCCGTCGGCGGAATCGTTGCCATGCAGGCCGCCACAGGAGGCCTCTTCTGGCTGCACCAGCAGGTAACGCTCGCCGCGCCGCAGAAGTGGGCGTACACCCTGTTTGTCCTGACCAAGGGCCGGGAAGAAGACCAACCCCGCGCGTTGGCCGCGATGGTGGCCATCGCCCTGCTTACCCGATTCGTCCGTCCCCGCTTCGACGGCCTGCCCGGCGAACTCCGCCGCTCCTGGCGATGGGCGACGACCTGGTTCCTCGCGGCGACCGCCGTGGCCCTCGTCACTGCCCGCCGTCAGGGCAGTAACATCAACTACCTCATCGAACCCATCCTCGCCGCCGGCTGGATTCTTGCGCTCTGGGCACGCTCCGTCGCCGCAACGACGGACAGGCTTTCGAAAACCATCGGGCGCGTGCTCGCGGCCGTGGGGTTGTTCAATCCGACCGTGCTGTACCTGGACGCGCACGTCATCAGTGCCCGGCAGGTCGCGCAGATCGCAACCCTGCTCGGCCCGGACTACGCAGGCGGCGGCCGCTGGCTCGCCGGCATGGACAAACCGCTGCTGTGCATGGATCCCTGGCTCGCCTGGTGCGCCGGCGCGGACGGCTATGTCAACGACCCCATCGCCTTCGGCAGCATGTGCGAAACCCGACCGGACCGCGACGTCCTCACCGCCCGCGTGAAGCGCCGATTCTTCGCTTCGGTGGTAACGGTCGGCCCCCTTGACGCCAAGCCCACGTTTATCCATCAGGACATTCAAGCGCTGTGGCCGGCCCTGCGGCAGGCCCTGCAGGACAACTACGTCCTCGCCGAATGCCACAGCCCCTGGTGCCGCTATGTACCCCGGTAACGGCCGGAAACCACCTGCCGGCGCCCGGGCCGGCTCCTCTTGCATCGGGCTGTAATTCGCCGATGATGTATCGGCCATGACAAAAGCTCTGCTACCAGGAATCGCCGTCTATCTCGCCGTTTCTCCTGCCTTTGGCGACGCGTCGGCCAAACGGAATGCCGCCGCATCGTCGCCCGCGGCGCACGCGCCGAGCCTGTTCGACGAAGCGATGCGAAAGCGTGCGGAGGCGATCACACCGCTGCGCGACGACCCGGACCGCCGGCGCGAGACTCGCGAGCAGCGTCGGGCGATCCAGGCCCGCCTCCGATCCGAGACCGACCCCGAAAGCCGCATCCCGCTGGCGCTGGGTTGGGCCAACTGGGAACTGGCCGATGTTGCGGCACCGGCCGCCACAAGATGGATGATCGGCTACCGCACGCGCGAGGATCTCAAGGACCTTGCCGGGGTCGCCCGATTTGCCGGTCGCGCCCTCGACAGCGCGGAAAAGGACATCGAATCGCTCGCCCAGTCCGCCGACACTGCCGTCATGCGGCGGCGTGCCCGCTGGCGCGAGACGATCAACACGCTCCGGCTCTTCGCCGCGGCGTACGAGGCGCTCGCCCGCACGATGCCCACCGCCACAGCGCCGGCAGCGGTTCAGGAGGCCTGCCGAAAGGCAGCCCTGGGCCTCGCCGAATTGCGCGAGAATGAAGACCCGGATACGGCCGCGGCGGCCCGGCTGTGGCAGGCCGCCCTGCTCGAGGCCGGCGACCGCTCCGGGCGCGAACTGGCCGTACTCGATCTGGCGCTCGTGCCGCCCGAGCGACTCCCCTACGACTTCTTCAGCCGGATCCTGCGCTGTCAGAGCCTCCTGGCAGACGGGTCATACGCGCTGGTCGTCGCCCTGACGCTGCGCATGGAGGAACGTTGCGACCGCTGGTTCGGCGAGGATGCGAAGGCATCGCCGCCCGCAAAGCTCACGCTGGCGGCCTTCCGCATCAAATGCCTCTGGCAATGGTCCGACGCCATCCGGGCTGACGATCCGGAGCAGGCCGATGCCCTGCGCAAGCGGGCCGACAGCCTCGCCGCCGCCGATTTTCCGCCGGGGCAGGAAACGCGGATCTATCGCCTCGAACGTGCCATCCCGGTTTATGTGGAACGGCCGTTGCCCGAAACCCGACCTCCGCAAAGACGTGAGGCCCCGGCCACAAGCCGCACCACCGCCGGGGCCGCCTCTGAACCGGCCGACATGCCGGCGTCATCCCCGGCCGCACGCTCGTCTTCGGAATAAACGACGGACACACGATGGCGCGTACCGCCGGGCCCCCTCGCGGCAGCGTGCCGCGTGGGCCTCTTCGTCAACCCGGCGTCCTCTGACGCCCTGCGCGTCGGGGTAGCGGGGCGCCCGCATCCTCCGCAGGCTGAGGAAACCGCGGGCCGTACAGCATGTCCTTCCGCGGCACAACGAGACGCCCATCCTTGGCAAACGCCTCGCCGCGCTCGGCCAGATGCTCGACCATGCGCGACCGCCAGGCCGCAAGCCGCGCCGCCTCCTGCGGATCCGGCGCCAGGTCGTGCTGCTCGCCGGGATCCTTTTCCAGATCGAAAAGCTCCTCGCGCCCCGTGCCCGCGTAGAAGATGTATTTCGTCCGGCCGTCCGTCAGGGCATTCCACGGTTCCGAGCCCTTGTAACACTGGCTGTGCTCGAGATCGATATAGGGCCGCCACGAGTCGGCCTGCCCGCGAATCGGCCCCAGCAGGCTCCGCCCGTCAAAGTCCTTCGCCGAGAATGCCGCGCCCGCCGCCTCCAGGAAGGTCGGCAGCAGGTCCCGAAGCTCGACCGGCAGGTGCAGGACCTGCCCGCGCTGCGCCGGGATCGACTCCGGCCAGCGAACCAGCAGCGGAATCCGCGCCGAGCCCTCGTACGCGTACGTCTTGCGCCAGAGATGATGGTCGCCGAGCATATCTCCGTGATCGGCAGTGAACAGGATCAGCGTCTGATTCGTCAGGTTGCGATCGTCGAGCGTCTTGAGAATCCGCCCGATCTGCTCGTCGACGAAGCTCACCGACCCATAGTAGCCGCGCCGTGAACGCCGGACCTGCTCGGGGCCGAGATTGCCGCGCCATAGCGCGTAATCCTGCGGATTCGCCTTGATGTCATTGCGTTTGGCCCAGTCCCCTACGACCGCCGGCGGGACCTCGGCGTCCTCGTACATCCGATGAAACCTCTCCGGCGGATCGTACGGGCTGTGCGGCCGGGCGAACGAGACCATCAGAAAAAAGGGCTCTCGCCCCCGGTAGTCCTTGAGGAAACTCACCGCCACATCGGCCGTCCATCGCGTTGGATGCAGGGCCTCCGGCAGGGCATACGGGCGAGTACGATAGTCGTTCCACCCCAGCCCCGTGGCGTCCGGATCCAGCGTGGGCGCCAGCGCCCAGAACCAGCTCCGATAGTCGCTGCGAAAGTCGGCGGAAAACTCCCGTCCCGACTCGTCGAGGATCAACCGCTGGTAGCCGTGCGGGTTGCGCTGCGGGTGGAAGTGCTGTTTGCCGATGCCGATGGTGTAGTAACCCGCCTGATGGAGCATGGCCGGCATCTCGTGCGGGTAGTGCTCGGCCATCCGGCCCATCCCGAGCATCCCGTGATGCCACGGCGAAAGCCCCGTGAGAATGGCCGAGCGGGCGGGCGTGCACGAGGGGGTCGAGGTATAGGCCCGATCGAACCGCGCGCCTTCGTGGGCGAGTCGGTCGAGGTTCGGCGTTCGGATGACCCGATTTCCGTCGGCCCCGACACAATCGGCCCGGAACTGGTCCGCAATGAGAAACAGGATGTGGGGCCGTTGCGCCGCCCCCGTCGGCATCGCCAACCCGCCGAAGAACACCGCCAGCACCACTGCACCGATATGCCGAGCCATCCCGCCGCCATTCATCCGCATCGCCTCCGCAACATGTCTCCATGTCCTCCCGCGCCGCCGGAACCATAATAAACCGCTGTCGCCGCAGGACAAGCACCGGCACCGGTATCGCCGGAAACGGAGCCTTCCGGGCCGGTTTTCGCAGCGCCGACGCACCCGCCGGATGCCGGCGGCAAAGCCGATCGTCCCCGCGCGCAAGGGGCCTGTATTACAACGTAGCCAACCCTTGACATGGGGACAGAGGTTGCGTAGAATGTCGATCATGCCGTTTCGCCGGATGGTGAGCGTCGGGCTTCTGGCTGCCCTGTGCCTGTCCCTCACGGGCCTCGGGCTTTTTGTGCATCTGCGGCTGGCGGCCCATTCGCACTCCCACACGCACGACCAGTGCCCGACATGCTTTCTGCTTACCGTCGGCTCCAAGGCGGTGATGCCGCAAGAGGTTCGTCTCGCCGCTCCCGGCGACTGGTTTTTCGCGGCACTCGCGCCCGGGAACACGCCCTCCGCGACCGAACGCTACCGGATCGGCAACCCCCGCGCCCCGCCGATCGCGGGATGACGTCTCCGCATCCTCTGATTCCCATCGCGATGCAACGTCTGTGACGCCCCCGTTGTGGACCGACAAGACCGGGGCCTGAACAGCACGTTGCATACGTGTGGGTCTGCGGTCCCGACTGCGTCGTGGAAACGTTATGCCGTCCCTGGCGAATCCGGAAGTGCGGCGATGAACCGGGCTTTCACGCTGATCGAATTGCTCGTGGTTGTGGCGATCCTCGTCCTGCTGATCGCGATCCTGTTGCCGTCGCTCTCGAGGGCACGGGAGCAGAGCAGGAGCGCCGCCTGCCTGAGCAACATGCGAAGCCTCGGGCTTGCGGTGCAGATGTACGCCATGAACAACAAGGGCTTCCTCGTCAACTTCGGCCTGTCGCACGGCGGGTCGGTGGACGAGAACGAGACGTGGCTCAACACGCTGCGCCGGGAGTATCGGGACAGGCTCGTCGCCCGTTGTCCCTCGGACAGGAGTCTGTACTGGACGCAGCCGCATCCGGTTACACGCCAGATCCGGCGCTGTAGCTACGGCGTGAACGATTACCTCTCCGGACGGGTGGAGGGCTACGAGGGCTTTCGCCGGCTCGATTGCATCCGGCGCCCGGCGACTACGGTCATGTTCGTCGAGTTGAACGAAACGACCGAATACGCCTCGTCCGACCACGTTCACCCGCCGAACTGGGTCATACTGGAGCGCGACGCAGCCCGGAACGAGCTCGCCCTCGATCGGCACGCGGGCAAGGCGAACTACGCGTTCGCGGACGGCCATGCGGAGACGCTCCGCTTCGAGCGGACGTACAGAAAGAAGGGCATGCGGCGCGAGGGAAGCCGCCTGGTCATTGAGTGGGAACACAACCTCTACGATCCGAAAGTGGCCTGGTAGTCCATGCGTTCGCATGATCGGTGCAGATTCTGGTTCTGTGATGTTCGACAGTCTTGGCGAAGGAGGTCGAAATGAAACGTCCTGTTTTCTTGTCGCTGTCTTCATGCGTTCTGTTCGGAATCGCCGCCCCGGTGCTCGGCCAACACCAGCACGAAGGCGACGTTATCATCGGGAGGTCCAGTTCAAGCCGGCTCCTGTTCGAGGCGGACCTCAATGAGATCCGCCCGTTGGAGGCCGTCAACGGTCTCTTGAAGGGGTGGGCCGGGGACGAGCCGGGCTTTGAGGCCCTCATGGAAGACGTGCCTGACGAGGGGCTTTACAAGCTCGCCCCCGGTGCCCAGATCTGGCTGGAGGCCATTTCGCTCGACCCGGCGCTGAAGGCGCACGATCCGCTGAATCCGTTGCTCTTGATGGATTCGCCGGGGGATCAACTGTTCCTCGGGAATCATGAGCTTCACGACCACGTGATCTGGCACGTGGACTCGCTGGACGCGGGCTTCAACCCGCTCCAGACGGTCTGGTACGGCACGTTCAAGCTCGTGGACAAGGGAACGACGGCGTATTCCGATTCCGATCCCTTCACGCTGGGCTTCACGAACGCGCCGGAGCCGGGAACGCTGGGCTTGTTGTTTCTGGGGTCATGGGCGGCCTTCCGACGACGAGGAGGCGTGCGAAGAGCCGTCTGTGCATAGAGGCGCGGCCGGTTGGCCGCTGTGTCGTATCGCCCGAGTACGCGCGCTGTCGCAGCAATCCTCGCTGCGACGGCGCGCCCGGGCGTATCATCCGAATGCGTTCGATGGGGCGCAAGAAACGGGGTTTCTCCAGTATCTGTCGCGAAAGGAGCGCTTTCCATGAAAGCTCAACGGTTATCCATCCCCGCCGCGTCCCTCGCGGCGTTCGTCTTCGCCTCTCTGCCCCTGCACGCGCAGCACCAGGGCGACGTCTGGATCGGTCGCTCGTCCGAGGCGACCGGAAACCAACTCAAGGTCGCGGTTGCCATCGGCGGTTTCGATCCCTTTGATCCGCTCGGCAATCTGGTCGTGCTTACGCCCACGTCCGGGTTCTTCGAGGGCTGGAGCGGCGACAGCCCGGGGTTCGATGCGATTCGGACCGAGTCGCCGGCGAACGATTCATACGTGCTCGCGCCGGGCGCTGACATCTGGCTCGATATCGTCTCGATCGACCCGGCCTTCGTCGTCGTCGTTCCGCCAAACTACGATATCCTCGATTCTCCGGGCCAGTCCGCGCGCCTTGGCAACTACCAGCTACACAAACACCTGATCTGGCTCATCGACAGCACGAGCCCCGCCTTTGATCCGACGCAATGCACATGGCGGGTTACGTTCCGGCTCCGGGACGCGGGCAGCACCGGCTACGCGACGTCCGTTCCCTTCACGATCCGCTTCGCGACATCGAACGTCAGCCCCGCCGACTTCGACTGCGACGGCGACGTGGATCTCGCGGACTTCGGCCGCTTCCAGTCATGTTTCAACGGGCCGAATCGTGCCCTCCGAAGCGCCGACTGCGGCAACACGGACCTCGATATGGACAACGACGTGGACCTTGCCGACTTCCTTGTGTTCCAGACGTGTTTCAACGGCCCGAATCGGTCGCCGAAGAGCTCATAGGTTCCGGCAGATCCCGCGAAGGCCGATGTGCCCGCAAAACCTCTTCAGGCGCTCCACGAACGCAGGGCGTCCCTGACGCCGGCAATGACCGTTTCCACCGACAACGCCGCCAGGATCATTCCCATCACGCGGCTCAGGATGGCGATCGCACCGGTGCTGATACGCCGCCGGATCGGATTGGCCAGAAGCAGCAGCACCCATTGCATCGCCAGCACCACGAGCAGCACAACCGCTGTCCGGCACTGTGCCATCACGCTGAACCGGTCGTTATCCGTCAGTACGACAACCGCAAGCAGCGCCCCCGGACCCGCGATGAACGGCATCGCCAGCGGAAACGCCGCCACGTTCCCCCGGCCGCCGGGCAAAGGGCCGGAAGCGCCCGCGTGGTCCGAGAAGATCATCGTCAGACTGACCTTAAACAGTACAAGTCCGCCGGCGATCTGGAACGAGTGGATGGTGATGCCCATCTCCCGCAGCAGAAACTGCCCGAGCACCAGAAAACCCAAGAGCACCGCTGCCGCAATCAGCACGGCGTGGATCGCAATCCGCCCCATCTCGTGCGGCGACGACACCCCAGTGAACGAAACGAACAGCGGCACGGTGCCGATCGGATCGACGACCACCCAGAGCGTAACGAAGTCGGTAAAGGCGTTGTCCAACATGACTGCGCATCCCGCACGGCTGCGCAGCGCGCCGTTGGCGGGAGAACCTCCAGCCCCCCGATCCCGACACGCCGCTGCGCTTGATCTAACATCGGATGGCGAACCGGCGGTGTGCACGTAAACCCGCCCCCGCCATGCCGTGTAGCCGGGCAATGGACCACCCTTCGCGGGGCGGCCGCAACCACGGCGCGCCCGCGTGGTTCTGACGACCCAACGCGAATTGTCGCGCCCCGCACCGAGCAATAGAATCCGCATGTGCGCGAGACGAGAGGATGGCAACGCCTGGGCCTATAATGTCGCACGTGCGGCGTCGGCGCGTATTCGCGATTCGCGGAGCCCGAAATGATCGATGTCAGCGCCCTCTATTGCGGTTACGATTCCCCCTCGCTGCCCCACCGTTACGGCCGGTGCATTTCACGGGATGTCCCCGAGCATCAGCGCTTTTCGACGCCCAAGACGGCCGAGCAGCGCCGCCCGATCGTCGTCTGGAACATCACCCGCACATGCAACCTCTGCTGCGTCCACTGTTACAGCAGCAGCGAGGCGAAGAAGTACCCCGGCGAGCTGACCAAGGAAGAGGCCTTTCGCGTCGTCGACGACCTGGCGGCGTACGGCGTGCCCGGCGTGCTGTTCTCGGGCGGTGAGCCGCTCGCCCGGCCCGATGTCTTCGAGATCGCCGCGTATGCCCGCTCAAAAAAGCTCCACGTCGTCTTCAGCACGAACGGCACGCTGATCACGCCGGAGATCGCCAAGAGCTTCGTTGATCTCGGCATCGCCTACGTCGGCATCTCGCTCGACAGCGCCGATCCGGCCACGCACGACAGGTTTCGCGGCGTCGCCGGGGCGTTCGAGCGGACCATGCGGGGCATCCGCCACTGCAAGGAGGCCGGGCAGAAGGTGGGTCTCCGCCTGACGCTCACGAAGGTCAACGCAGACAACATCGACGCCCTCTTCGACCTGATCGTCCGCGAGAACATCAACCGCGCGTGCTTCTACCACCTCGTTCCCGCAGGCCGCGGCTCCGCCCTGGTGCAACTGAGCCCCAAGGAGGAACGCCGGGCCGTCTCAACCATCTTCCGCCGGACGCGCGAGCTCCATGAACAGGGCCTGCCGGTCGAGATCCTCACGGTGGACAACCACTGCGACGGCGTCTACCTCTATCTGAAGCTCAAGGCCGAACGCCACCCGCGGGCCGAAACAGTCTTTGAGATGCTCAAGTGGAACGGCGGCGGGGCGTACAGCTCCGGCGTGGGCATCGCCTGCATCGACTTCCAGGGACACGTCCACCCCGACCAGTTCTGGATGCACGAGAACCTTGGCAACGTGCGCGAACGCCCATTCAGCGCGATCTGGGAGGACACAAGCCACCCGCTGATGGCGGGCCTGAAGAACCGCCTCCCGCTGCTCAAGGGCCGCTGCGGCGCCTGCCGGTTCATCCGGCTCTGCGGCGGTGCCTCGCGCGTCCGCGCCCAACTGATCACCGGGGACCCCTGGGCCGCCGACCCCGCGTGCTATCTCACGGACGAGGAGATCGGCGTAACTGCCGGTCCCGGCGTAAAGAGCGCCCCCTGCTGCCCGGCGGACGAAGCGACGGTCGAATCCGAGGGGACCACGGCCGCCCCGTTCTCCTGCACCGAAGGCGGCACATAAGAACCTGTTCCGGACCGGGCTGCCGGAACGGGAGATCGAGGGTATAAAGGATCGCCCTCGCGCCGTGGCATGATACTTTCGGAACCTGCCACGCAGACGCGACTTGGCGGTGGGGCCCGCCGAAGGCCCCGAATCCCGGGAGTTTCTCATGCGATCGAACAGGCCGTTCGCAACGACACTGTTGTTCTGCCCGCTCCTGCTCGCGGCCTCGCCGGCCTGCACCGAAACGCGGCCCGCCGCTGCAAACCGGCCCGCGCCGGCGACGAAACCCGCCGCCCATCGCGATCAGGGCTCCGCCAGGTGGGAAAAGGACATCGCCGCCTACGAAGCGATGGATCGCGTAAACCCACCGCCCAGGGGCGGGGTGCTCTTCATCGGCTCCTCGACCATCCGCCTCTGGAAGACGCTCGAAAGGGATTTCCCCGACCACCGGGTGATCAATCGCGGCTTCGGCGGATCGCAGATCGCGGACTCGACCTGTTTCGCCGAACGAATCATCTTCCCCTACGAGCCGCGGGTCGTCGTCCTCCGCGCAGGCGGCAACGATCTCCACGCGGGCAAGACGCCGGCGCAGGTCTTCGCGGATTATCAGGCCTTCGTCGCCCGGGTGCATGCCCGCCTGCCCCGGACCCGCATCGTATACATCGCGACCAACCCGACCCCTGCCCGCTGGGCGGAGCGCGACGCCGCCAAAGCGCTCAACACCATGATCGAAACGTACGCGCGTCCGCGACCGTATCTGAAATACGTGGAAACGTACGACATGGTCCTGGGTCCGGACGGCCTGCCGCGCCCGGAGCTGTTCGCTGCCGATCGGCTGCACTTCAGCCCCGAGGGGTATCGTCTGCTCGCGGACCGCGTGCGGCCATTCCTGGCAGACTGAGCCGACGCATCATGCGACGGTACGGTCGGTTCGCGTCCCGCGCTCACGAACGACCGGAGCCTGTACCGAATCTCTGCCGGCATCCGGCGATGGCATCTCTCACCGGCGCGCGCGACGGCAGGATCTATCCCTTGATGCCGCTCATTACGACGCCTTTGACGAAGTACCGCTGCAGCGCGAGGAAGACGAGCAGCGCCGGCGCCATGACGATCACCGCCGCCGTCATCTGCAGCGGCCAGTTCGTCGTACCGTAGGCATCCTTGAAGACCGACAGCCCGACCTCGAGCGTCCGCATCGGCACGGAGCTTGTGGCCAACATCGGCCAGTAGAAGTCCGTCCACGTCCAGATAAACCCGAACGCCGCCAGCGTCGCCAGCGCCGGCTTCGAGGCGGGCAGGATGATGTGCCAGAGAATCCGGAGGTCCGACGCCCCGTCGATCCGCGCCGCCTCATCGAGGCTCCGCGGGATCGTCATGAAGAACTGCCGCAGCAGGAACGTCCCGAACGCCGTGCTCAGGTACGGATAGGGCAGGATCAGACCGAGATAACTGTTCAGAAGCCCGAGCCTGTGAACGGTGATGAAGAGCGGCACGATCATCACCGTCGCCGGGATCATCATCGTCAGCATGAGGATGAAGAAGAGCGTGTCGCGGCCGCGGAAGGACAGCCGCGCGAACGCGTAGGCCGCCAGCGAGCAGAGGGTAAGCTGAAACGCGACCACGGCCGCCGTCACCACGATGCTGTTCAGCGCGAAGCGGGCGACCGGCAGCTCGGCGAACGTCAGCACGTACCAGTAATTCCGGAATGCCCACTCCCTCGGTCGAAAGAGCGTCTCCGGCGTGGGAACCGGCGAGAGCGGGGGATGGAAGGACGTGAAGAGCATCCAGACGAGCGGCGCGACCGTCGTCAGCGAAACGAGCACGAGCAGCGTATACAGGACTGTCGCCCGAAGGATTCTCATGCACGGACTCCGTCCGGTTCGCACGCGGCCGCGCGGAACCGCCTACCATTCCCCTGCATCCTCCACACGCCGCCGCATCAGCGCGAACTGAACGATCGCGATCAGCAGGATGATACCGAACAGGATATACGACTGGGCGCTGGCCATGCCGATCTGAAGCCGGTGCCACGCCTCCCGGTAGATATGGTACACGACGACGTCCGTGGCGCGCTGCGGCCCTCCCCGCGTCATGACGTACACCTGCGTGAAGAGCTGAAACGCGGCGATCGTGGAAGTGATCAGCACGAAAAACGTCGTCGGCATCAGCAGCGGCAGCGTGATATACCGGAAGCGCTGCCAGCCGTTGCATCCGTCGATTTCCGCCGACTCGTACAGGGAGTCGGGGATCCCCTGCAGCCCCGCCAGAAAGATCACCATCCGCGGCCCGAGCCCGATCCACGCGCTCATCGCGACGAGGCACAGCATCGCCGGCGCGGGCAGAAAACGCCCGGGGGCGGGAACGTTCAGAAAATCGTAGTCGCCCGGATAGCCGAAACACCGCAGCACGTAGTTGATCAACCCGTCCTGCGGAAGCAGGATCCAGATCCACACCATCGAAAGGGCCACGCCCGAGCTGACCGCCGGAATATAGTACAGCGTGCGAAAGACCGCCACGCCGCGAAGCTTCTGGTTCACGAGGATCGCCACGGCGAGCGCGAACACCATCCCCAGCGGGACGCTCAGCGCCGCGAACACGGCCGTGTTCCACACCGCGTTTCGGAAGAACGGACTGCGGAAGAGTTCGACGTAGTTATCCGCCCCCACGAAGGGGTGGTCTTCCTTCAACAGGTGCCACCGGTGGAGGCTCAGGTACGCCGCGATCACCATCGGCACGAATGAAAAGACGAGCAGGTAGATCGTCGCGGGGGCGATGAAGAGGTAGCCTCGCCAGTCGGATCGTGCGCGCATCACGGACGGTTCAACTCCATCTCCACCAGCCGGGCGGTGCGCGAAGCCGCCTGCTGCACCGGCACGCCGCCGTTCAGGATGTCCTCGATCATCTCACGGCCAAGATCCTCGACCAGCTCGTAGCCTTCGACCCGCGAGCCCCACGGCGGCCGCGCGTACTTCACCTGATTCAGAAAGGCGTCCTCGACGGGCGTGCCGGCAAACGACTCGGCCGCCTTCCGGTTGCCGGAGATCGCCAGCCCGCCCGCCACGCGTTTCTTCTGCACCGCCTCACTCGTGAGGAACTTCACGTATTCCCACGCCAGATCCTTGTGCCGGCTCGCGCGGGAGATGGCCAGGCCCGTCGCATAGAGCACCGTCACGGGCCGGTCGATCTGCGTGGGAATGGTGGTCACGCCGATGTCCATCCGATCCACCCGGTACTCGATCAGCGACCAATGCCCCGTCATGTTCATCGCGGCCCGCCCGGCGCGAAAGAGATCCACGCCGGCGGCCGCGCTTTGCGACAGACTCGGGGCCACGCGGTACTTCCGCACCAGGTCCGCGAGAAACGTAATCGTCTCCACCGTGGCCCGCCCGTCGAGATAACCGACGGCGTGCCGGCCGTCCGGGCTCAGCACATCCCCGCCGTTCGACCAGATCCACGGAAACCACAGCGGCATCTCCTTCTGAAAGTTGAAACCGAACCGCGTCGGCACCGATGTCTTCGGATCCACGACGGTCAGCTTCTCCGCTGTGTTGAGGAATTCGCTCCACGTCCACCCGTCGCGCGGGTACGGAACGCCCGCCTCGTCGAAGATCCGCTTGTTGTACATCATCACCATCGGCGTGAAGTCGAGCGGAATCGCGTACAGCCGCTCGCCGCGCCGCGCGATCTCCAGGACGTTCGAGAAGTAATCGTCCAGATGGAAGGTCCCATCGTCGCGGATCAGAGGCGTCAGGTCGGCGAGCAGATTGTTGTCGATGAAGACGGCCGCCGCGGACCCGTCCAGCGAAAGCACATCGGGCGGGTTTCCAGACACGAAGGTCATCAGCAATTTCGGCACGTACTGACCGAACCCGGGGATGTTCTCGATCTGCAGGCGGACCTTGGGGTGACGGCGCTCGAACTCGTCCCAGATCTCGCGTTCCGTCTTCATGAACGACGCATCGACGGACGGGCCGCCCCAGTTGGCAACGCGAAGCACCGTGCGACGGTCAGACTGATCGTCGTCGCAACGGCCGCACAGATTCGTGGCGGCAATACCGACGGCCAAGGCGACGTAAATCGCGGGTTTCCGCATGGCTTCCGCTGAAAGAACATGCGACGGCGCCGGCCGCCGCCGCGATGTCCGCGTATCCGGCGATGGGCGTAGAGTATACCGGGCCGCGAGGGGATGCAACCGCCGCCGGCGACCCGCCCGATGCCGTTCCGGCGCCCCTGCCGGGTGACAGGACGCACAGGTTCGGTTACGATTCCGCACCACCCGGGCCCCAGGGAGACCCTTGCGTGTCAAGAATCCTGTTGGCGACCTCGCTTGTCCTGTCCTTTGTCCTGTTCCCGTGGGGTCCGGCCTCGGCGGCCGCGCCGACGGACGCGAACGGAGCCGCGAGCGCCCCGACAACGCGCCCGGTCGTGATCCCCGACAATCTCCCCGACGATCTGACCGTCTGGCCGAACCGCGTCAGCTTCCGAAACTCCGATCCGTGGATCTGGCAGAATCACGAGCGGATCCGCAAGATGCGTCCCCGCGTGATGGTCCTGAACTTCGCGAACGACGTCGATATGCCCGCCATTCGCGAACACGCCGAACAGCTCATCAGGGCCCTGGCTGAAGCTACGCGGTATCACGGATTCAAGGATCCCAACGCCCCGGCCTTTCTCGAGTACCAGGTCGTCAAATACGTGGACATGCGGGATGATCCCGTACCGCCTGAGCGGAAACATCGCAGCAGCGGCCTTTTCCCGCGCAAGCGGAACGGGCCGAAGGACTTCAACTGCGACTACCGCGCGTTCTACGGCGATGCCTTCGCCCGCCGCTACGGCTTCCAGGCCCCCGGGAAGCCCGGCCGGTACCTCAACCTGCACGAGCTGATCAACTCCGGGCTCGTGCACGAGCTGTGGTTTTACGCGGTCCATGTGTACGAGGAGGGCTGGCCGGCCTTCGAGGTCATCGAGTACAAGCAGTACTACGACGAAAAATGCCGCCCCATCCCGGGCAAACACGGCGAGGCGGGCAACGGTTTTGACGATTCATTTCCCTGGTCGGGCCGCAGCTTCCGCATGGCCTTCTTCAACCCGCACCGCGGCATTGGTTGCGCCATGGAAAACTTCGGCCACGGCCTCGAGGCCTACCGCAACGCCAACGCCATCGCCTGCTTCAGCCGTTACTTCGAGGAGTTCGCGGACTTCAATCTGAACCGGCGCTACAAGATCCCCATCGATTCGCTGTATCACGTCCCCTATGACGCCCCGGAGAAGGATTGGGTGACGTATCCGACTCCCACGTCGATGAGGGTCAGAATCCGCGGCAAGGAGTACACCCTCGAACCGTACATCGCGGCCGGCGGCAGCGTTCATTGGGCGCCCGGCGCCCGCCACCACTACGATCTCGACAGCCCCTACACCGTCAAGAGCACGATCGAGAACTGGCGAATGCGCAACGGCCCCGACGGCAAGGACCTCGTCCTGGACTTCAACAAGGACAAGTTCGCCCGCTACCGTGACCTGGCCCCCGACTGCCAGGGCGCCTGGATGGTCTTCTGGCGTCAGTGCATGCCGGGCCTCGACAACCAGTGCATCGACGACGACGGCAGGCCGATGAAGAACTGGTGGCCCTTCCTGTTCTACTGATTACTCGAACGCCAGCCCGTCGATCCACAGGTCGAACGGCTCCCCGCCGACAGAGTCCACCTGGATGCTCAGGAAATCGACCCGCTCGAGGCTCATCCGCTCACGCCCGCCTCGTGCCCGGATTGATTGCCCCTCACCGGCCGGAATCGGCGTCACGACCCAGAGCTCGCCGTTTGATACCCCGTAGTTCATCCCGCCGCGCTTGATATACAGCCGGCCGTCGTGCAACGCCGCTGAGGTTCCCATGCCCGTCGTGTCCGGCAGATTGCCGACGGTGAACCTGCCCGTTGCCACATCGTAGATGGCGTACTTACTCGACGGCGGACCGTGGCCTTCGTTATCGGACGGCGAGCAGCCGGCAACGAGGAACAGGCCGCCTTTCGCCCCGACTGCCGGATACCAGTGCGGCGGCAGCGCGACCAGGGCGGAGCCGTGCCCGATCTCGAATGGCAGCGGGCCCAGGTCGCTCGCGGGCGTCTCGGCGGCCTTCCAGTTCCTGTCGTCCCAGGGTTGGCCGCCGGCGAACTTTGAGGCGGCAAAAACGCGCGGATCAAAGCTATACAGCCGATCGCCGCACTCGTCCGCCTTCGTCGGCTGCGGCGTCGTCCAGTCGTTCTTGGTCCCGTAGATCCGGCCGCCCAGCACGGCGAGCTGGCCCGCGCGGCTGAACCACGCCGCATCCTTGCCCTGGATGCCCCCGAGCACCGTCCGCTCGTCGGTCGCCGCGGGCTTGGCGAGGTTCACGCGGCAGATCGGCCCGCCGTAGTTGCCCATGATCGCGTGGGCGATGCCGTAGAGGTACCCCCCGACAACGGCGGCCCCATGCTCCATCGCCGTCGCCGTCGGCATCCACGACCACGTATCGGTCGCAATGTCGTATCGTGCGAGCCGAAACGCCTCGTTGCCATACTCGTTCCGTTTCGGGTCGCGAAGGCGAAGGTACAGGCTGCCCTTCTCGCCGGCGCCGGCATAGAACGTGAGCATGCCGTTGATCCAACTGCCGCTGCCGCCCAGCGCCGCCGCCGGGTTCGCCAGCTCGGTCCACACCGTGCCGTCCCCGGAGCGGAAGAGGCGATCCCCGTCGAGGCAGGCACAGTAGAGGTTCTTGCCGTCGGAGGCGAGGGCCGACGCGCTCTGTGTCTCGACCGGTGTGCTCAGCGTGATGAACTTCAGGCCGTTGTCGATGTGCGGCGGCCGCGCCCCCTCGAATGTCTCGGAGCGCATCCACGTATCGCCGCCCGCCAGCGGGATCTCGACATACAGCCAGCCGTGTCGCGCCTCGCTGTACGGCAGATCGCCGAGCAGGTTCCGCGGCATGCCGCCGAAGGCCGGCGTGTAGGTATACGCCGCCTTGCCCGCGTGCAGCCGAACGATCGGGTTCGGCCCCTCGAAGCCGCCATTGTTGGGGTTCGCGAACCGCACCCAGAACGTGAGGCGTTTCTTCCCGCTGAGGTCCCACCCCGCGCGTTTCGATCCGGGAAAGATGGCGGTGACATCGGCGCCCGTGTAGGGTTCCGGCCGCATGCGGAGCGAGGTCTTGCCGACGATCGCCATCGCATCGTCCGTAAACCGGACGCGCCCCTTGCCGTCCGCGTTGTCGCCCATGGTCCAGGTCCATTGCGAGGCCTGTCCCTCGGTGGCGATCTCCTGCACGGGCCGGGCCACGTACAAGTCACGAAACGCGAGGTTCGAGAGGTAGCCGTTGGTCACGGTCACGCCGACGCGGTAGAAGCCGGGCTTCTCGAAGATGCGCTCCACCTTCGGCCCGTCGAGCCGCTCGCCGCCCACGTCCCAGCGGAACCTCAGCGGGCGTCCGGCCGCGTCCAGGCTCTTCGACGCATCGAAGGCCACCTTTTCGCCCACGAGCGCCCGCGAGGGCCCCTCGAGCACGACCGTCGGAGCAGGCCGCTTGAGCGGGTCGGCCTCGCGCCGCGTCAGGTTCGTCACATCCTCGATCAGCTCATCCTGTTTGTTGTTCTTGAACGTATTGCCGGCCAGGTCGAGCCAGTCCGTGAATCGCGCGAACAGGCCCCACCGGTTGTTCTCCAGCCGGTTGTTCTGGACAACGAGGTGGTACATCTTCCACTTCGCGCCGCGCGTGCCCAGATCGCCGCGGAAGACGATCCCCGCGCCGTTGTTGTCGTGGCAGTAGTTGCCGTCGATGAGCGTGTGGCTGCCGGTGCCGCCCACGATCACGATGCCGCCGTGGATGAAGTCCGGCTCCGGTGCGTTGTGCGGGCCATCAGGCTGCCCGTTGAAGCCGGCCTCGTTCCCGATCAGCACGGTGTGATCCGACCCGCCCAGCCAGAACCCGAAGCTGCAATGATTCGCCTTGTTCCGCAGGTACGTGTTGTCCGGGCTCCACGACTCGAAGCCGTTGTTGTTCGCATGGGAACAGTCGTTCTCGATGAAGACGTTGCCCGTAGAGACCCATCCGTTCAGCACACGGATGAACACGCCGTCGCCCCCGTGTGTGATGTCGTTCCGCTCGAACCGGTTGTCGTTCGATCCGCTCTCGATCAGCACGCTGGTCGAATCGCGGGCGTGAACCTCGCCCGGGCTGATTCGGATGCCGTACGAGAGATTGTTGTCCCGCGCCGTGTTCCGGCACGAGGTCCAGAGCTTCAGGCACACGTTCGAGCAGTGCGAGAAGTCGTTCTTTTCGATCGCGTTGTCGTGGCTCTCCCACAGGTCGAGGCCGTTCCAGACGCGGTTGGCCTTGTTCCGCTGGACGATGCTCCTGGAGATCCGCGTCAGGATGATCCCGCCGACACGGCCGTAGTCCCCCCAGCCGTACTCCGGGTCGTGATAATTGTCCGAGAAGTCGCAGTCCTCGATCCGCCAGCCGTGGCCGTCGCTCGCCGCGAGGCCGCATTCGAACCCACGCACCTTCAGGTTACGGATCGTGACGTTCGACCGCCCCTCCGCCAGCACGCCGACGCCGACGAACGACTTCCGATCGCCCGCCTTGCCCGGCCCGACCAGCGTCGCGCCGTTGCCATCGATCGTCACGCCGTCGGCCCCGATCACCAGCCCGTGCCGGAGCGTAGCCGCCTTCTCCAGGACCGTGTCCCGGGTGATGATCATCGGTTGCGGGCCCGCGCTGCCCAGCGAAAGACCGATCGAGAGGAACAGTACGGTATGAGGCATGGTACACTCCAGATCCGTGCGGCACGCCGAGGCTCACTCGCGATCGGCGCGCAGCAGTTCGTCCACGGTAACATGGGCCAGGTCCGTCGCCAGGTTCCTTACCCCCGGGAGCGTCTCGGGCGTGCCGATCCCGAAGACGGCCATCCCCGCCCGCCGTCCGGCCTCGATGCCGGCCATCGCGTCCTCCACGACCAGGCATTCCGCCGGCGGCAGCCCGAGTCGCCGGGCCGCCAGCAGAAACACCTCGGGATGCGGCTTCGAATGCCGGATGTCATTGCCATCCACGGTGGCATCGAACGCCCCGGCCAAACCGGTGCGCTCCAGGATTGCCGCCGCGTTCCGGCTCGACGATGCCACTGCGGTCCGCACACCCCGCGTGTGCAATCCGGCTAGCGTCTCCCGCGCCCCCGGCAACACGTCGGCCGGCGTGAGCGACTGCAACAGCTCGCGATACCGCGCGTTCTTGCGCTCCGCCAAGGCCGCCTTCTCCGCTTCGCTGTATGTGCGAGGCGACCGTTCGAGCAGGATGCCGAGACTCTCCATCCGGCTCACGCCGCGAAGTCGGTCGTTGATCCGCCGGTCGAACTGGATCCCTTCCGCGTCGGCGAGTTCCTTCCACGCCCGATAGTGCAACTCGTCCGTTGTAACGAGCACGCCGTCCAGATCGAAGATCACGCCGCGGATCATGCCTCGCCCTTCCATAGCGTCCGCCCCCCCGGCGGAATCGTGCGCGGCTCTCCGTGAACACAGACCTCGAGCGGCCGGCTGCCCCGGTTGGTCACCGTTACGCCATCCCGTTCAACGTCCACATACGCCGCCGCGCCCTTCCACACGATCGGAAACGCCAGCCGCGACCACGCCGCCGGCAGCCGTGGCGACAGCGTGAGCACGTCCGCCTGCATCGCCGTCCGCATCCCCGCGAAGCCGAACACGGCCATCTGCCAGACGGCGCCCGCGTTGGCGATGTGGATGCCCTCGGCGGCCCCGCCGTGCTCGATATCCAGGTCGATCGCCTTCGCCCTCTGCCAGAACTCCCACGCCGCATCCGCGAGCCCGAGCCGGCACGCGACGATCGCGTGCACGCCCGCCGACAGGGACGAATCGTGCGTCGTGTACGGCAGGTAGTAGTCCCACGCCCGCCGGACCTCGGCGTCGCTGAACTCATCCGGGAACAGCGACATCATCATCAGCACGTCGGCCTGCTTGAGGCACTTGCTGCGATACAGCCGCTCCTGCGAGACCTGCGCGGCAAACGGTCGGCAGCGATCTTTCCACAGCCGTTCAAAGTCAGGCTCCGCGAAGCGATCGAACCCCTCGCATTGCAGAATGAGCACGCCGTCATCCGCCCGCGGAATCGGCAGTTCGCCGGCCAGCCGCCGCCAGTGCTCGCGCTCCTCGACGCCGACGCCCGCCGCCTCTCCGACCTCCGCCGCCGCCCTCAGCGCGAACGAAACCATCCGGTTCGTGTATGCATTGTTGTTCGAGATCGGCTTGTATTCGTCCGGCCCCATGACGCCGAGCAGCAC
>CAZMVY010000027.1:25991-30323 GCA_964569765.1 uncultured Planctomycetales bacterium | reverse complement strand
CCCACCCGCCCCGGCGCGCATCCCACTCTGCAAGGTCGGCCGTGATGACGCCCTCGCGCATCCCGTGGTTGTCACGTTCGATGACCATCATGCGGCCGAGGCGGCGGTTGGCCGGGTAGAAGCGTACCGCCGAGAGAAGCCGGCTGGGACCGTCTTTCAGGCACCACACCCCATAGACGCGGTGGCCCTCGACGTCGTCCCGCGGCCGGGCAAGCTTGTACGCCACGCGCGGCAGGACTACCTCCTGATCCACGATCCACAGGACGTTCATGAAAAGCCCCGCGACGATCACCGGCGCGGCGATCCGATACATGCTGCACCCGCTGGACAACAGCGCGGTCATCTCATTGGAGCGCTGCATCCGGGCGAGCGTGAGGGCGGCCGCAAACAACGCAATCACGCCGGAAAGCTGCGAAAAGTAGAGAAAGAGGTTGTACCCGTAGAAGCTGGCGATGTGCCCGAGCACAACCGGCAGCGAGGAGGACTCCTCCGTAAACTCGTCCAGGTTGACGAACAGATCCAGCGAGACGTACAGGCTGATCATCACGAACAGCGACAGGAGGTAGTTCGCCACAAACGAGCGGAGCAGATACCGATCGACGGTCTTGAACACGCGCCGTACGCTCCTATCGCCGCAAGAACCGGGTCAGCACGACCCCATCGACCAGCGCCACAATCGCGATCCCGCCCCACATCACGGCCAGCCCCGCCAGGGCCGTATTGTCCCGCTCGGAAAGCTGACGGCCCATGATGTTCATGACCGTGGTGAACAGCCCGGGAAGGAAACTGATGACGAACGCCGTAAGCATCTGACCGCCCCGGAAAATGATCCCCAGCGCCGCCCCAAGGACCACCAGCACGAGCACGCCCGCACTGAACGCGCCGCGGGAATGAATCTCGCAGGTAAGCCGGCGGATCAGCGCCTGCTCGCCTTCGAAGACGCTCCGACGGGCGTTGTCGATACGCGGCGAAAGCCCGAGCGGTTTGCGATAGTCGAGCAGGTCGGCCTCGGAAATCGCCGCCGCGCGGTTCACCACCTCCGCGGGCATCGGAACCGCCTCCAGCTCGACGCGGATCCGCCGGATCACCTTGTCCGGGTCCACCTCATCCGTACAGGACACGTCGTTACCCAGCTTGATGTAGACGAAGGGCACATCCTCGCCGAACGTCCGTTCGATCGCAACGTCGCCGCTGCCGGCCTTGAACGTGCGCCGGATGCCGTCCCACCACTGCCGGACGACGGGCTTGTCGAGACGCGGATGGCCCGAGTCGGGATCGACCGGAACCGCCGCCGCCGTGATCTCGTACCCGCGCTCCGCCGTGCCGAAGCGGTACTTCCGCTCCGGCCCGGTGAGGGCGGCCGTAAGCGTCTGGTAGAAGAGGAATTCGTGGATCAGACCGCGGAGCTTCGGAAGGCTGTCCTGCACCTCCGGCAGCTCCCACGCATGCTCCCGGTAATACAGCAACTCGGGCAGGTTCATGTACTTGTTCTTCCGCGGAAACTTCCACGGAATGGGCACCGGGCCCAGCCGCTGTTCCCCGAGCGCGTAAAACTGCCGGCGCTGTTGATCGAACAGCCGCACGTCCCGCATCTTCGCGACCACGGTGGGGTCGTGCTGCGGCGTCGCCGCCGTGAACTGGATCGTCACCTCGGGGGTCGTGCCGTACCGGATGAGTTCGCCCCGGTCCAGTTCGATGAACGAAGCCCCCAGCATCTGCACGAACCGGTCGCGCTGCGACTCCGGCCGGCCGGCCGTCTCCGGCGTCTCGTACTCACGGAACGAATCGGCGTGGATGATGTACTTCTTCTGCACCTCGAGGTACCCGCGGGTGGCCAGCATCTGGGCGACGACCTTCTGCGGATCGCTCCGCACGAGCTGCTCGAGGCCCTCGACGAAACGCGGGATCACGTAGTTGCTGAAGTAGAACGTGAACGCCGCGACAAACAGCCCCAGCGCAATCGCCGGCGCCTGGAGCCGGTGGATGTTGATGCCGCTCGCGCGACACGCGTTGAATTCGTTGTCGTAGCTGAGCCGGCCGTACACCATGGCCGTACTGAAGAGCGCCGCCACGGGCAGCGTGAGCGTGGTCGCCACGGGCACGACGCGCAGGAGGATGCTCCCGAGCTGCACGGCGGTGAGCACCTCGACGCGGATCATGTTGAGCACGCCGCCGCCCAGACTGAACACCAGCGTCAGCCCGAGCGCGGTGAGCAGGAACGTCTTGACCAGCTCGCGCGCGATGTACCGTTGAAGCAGAAACATCAGACCGCCTTCGCCGAGCGTACCGCCCCGATGCCGCGAGCCGACGTCACCTGCCGCCGCACGCAGCGGGCGAGCCTCCGCACGCCTTCCTCGATCTGATCGGGCCGGGCCACGCCGAAACTCAGCCGCAGGTGATTCCGCGGAACCGCCTGGCCCGGCTGCCGCACGTAACAGTACTCACCCGGCACGTACAGCACCCCGGCCTCCACACACCGCCGGAACAGTTCCCCCTCGCGGCCCGTGTCCACATCCTCCGGCAGCGTAAGCCAGATATACAGCCCGCCCCGCGGCCGCGTCCAGCACACGCCCGCCGTTCCGCCCAGCTCGCGGTCCAGCGCCGCGAGCGCCACGTCGCGTTTCGCCCGATAGGCCCGGCAAAGCTCGCGGACGTGCGCGTCATACTCGCCCCGCCTCAGCAGATCATACAACAGATGCTGAATCAGGTTGGCCGAGCCGAAATCGTGATTGCCCTTCTGGTCCAGCACGGGGCCGACCAGGTCGGCGGGCAGGAACGAGTAGCCCGTCTTCAGACCCGCGGCCAGCGGCTTGCTGAACGTCATCGTCAGGGCGACAAACTCGTTTCGCGTATCGAACGCCTTGATGCACGGCTCATCGTCGCCCTCGTACCGCAACTCGCGGTAGGCCGCATCCTCGACCACGAGAATCCGATGATCCGTGCTGTAGGTTCGCGCCAGTTGCACGAACTCGGGCCGCCGCGCCGCCGCAACGCTCACCCCCGTGGGATTATCGAAATACGACACGACGTAGATCAGCTTCACGCGGCCCAGCTCGCCGTTCGCCCGACACCGTTCGAGCAGCGCATCGAGCGCGTCCGTCCTCATTCCCCCGTCATCGGTCGGCACCGTGAGCACACGCGCGCCGGCGGCTTCGAGCACCCCCGCGTATACGAAGTACGACGGCGCCGCTGTGATCACGATATCGCCCGGGTCCACGAGCAATTCCGTCAGCAGGTAGAGCATCTGTTGCGAGCCCGTGGTCACCACCACATGGTCCGCCGTAAGGTTCAGCGCCGCCCGCGATCGCGATTCGAGCCGTTCCAGGTGCGTCAGGACGGCCTCGCGAAGCTCGGCGAGCCCCGAAGTCGTGCCGTACTGGAGAGCTGTGCGACCGGCCGTCTCGTCTTCGAGCAGGCGGGCCATCGCTTCCCGCACGCAACGCACCGGCAGGGAGTCGTAGTCCACAAGTCCCGCCGCCAGGCTGATCAGGTTCGGGTTCGTAACCCCCTCGGCCATGAGATAGCTGATCGGCGGCGCCAGCGTGCGCCGGGCTTTCTGGCTGAATGCGAATCGCGTACTGTCCATCCGGATCATCCGAAAGCACAATAGGTTATCCGAACGGGCACGGGCGTCAACCGTCCGCCCGATCCGTCGCCGCGAATCCCAGATTGAACCGCCGCCGACATCACGATAGGTTGGCAACTGTGCCCCGTAGCCCGGTGACGGAAACGATGGCAATCCCGGTGAACTCACCTCCGATGCCGAGAGACGGTCAGCCGATCCCGGTCGAACTCAATCTCCGCTGCGTGCAGTGCGGATATCCGCTCACGGGCCTGGTCAATCGCGTCTGCCCGGAGTGCGGAACGCCCTTCGACCCGCTCGAGACCTTTCACGCGAACATCAAGAGCACATGGGAGTTTCACTTCACATACCGCCGCCCGTTGTGGCAGTACATCGTTCTGTCGGTGGCGAGCGTAATCGCGGCGGCCGGGTTCCTGCTCGTTGGCGTGCTGTGTGACTTTCGTGTCTATGTTTCGCCGCGCTGGTATGTCTCGGCAGTGGTCACGGCTGGGCTGCTGCTCATCCAGTTCTACCTCCACGATCGGGGCGGACCGTTCGTCTGGCTGATCGTGGTGTATGTATTCCTTCTGTGGGCGATCATTGTGGGCGCCACGGTCTGAACGACACCCCAACGACGTGACGTCTGCGATGCGCCCGGCCGCCGGAAACAGCCTATCGCGTGCGAGCGGACGGACTCCCCTCGAACCGGCCCGCCTGCCGGAACGCGACGGCCGGGGTCGCCTGTGACGAAGCGCCCTCCACGATGTGCT
>CAZMVY010000027.1:829-25981 GCA_964569765.1 uncultured Planctomycetales bacterium | reverse complement strand
TCTGGGCGATCCTTGTGGGCGCCGCGGGCTGAACGACGCACCGGCGGCGCAACTCCGCGATGCGCCCGGCCCGGAAACCGCCTATCGCGTGCGAGCGACCGGCCCCCCAACGAGCCCGCCGGCCCGCCGGAACGCGACGGCCGGAGTAGCCCGCGACGAAGCGCCCTCCACGATGTGCTTCGAGAGGACCATGCGGACGAACGGCTCGCTGGTGCAGTCCGTGTGCGAGCCGGTCCAGCCGTAGCGCTCGTACTTCGACGACCAGGGTATGTTGACGACCCGATCCCGCAGGTCGGGCGAAACGCGCAGGCCCACCAGACCCGCCGAATCGTCGAATGTTCCGTCGATCGTACCCAGCGTTCGCACAGGCCCGTCCAGGATCGGGTCGCTGCGGGAGTAATAGACGTACACCTTCCCGTCGATGTTCTTCATCGCCTTGTGCATGTCATACCGGGACGAAAGACTTGAGCCGAGAAGGATGACGTTGTGGACCGTCGCGGGGGGCTTGACGTTCTCGCACGCCCACACGGCCACCCCCGTCCCGGCCGACAGCGCAATGATATTGACCTGCGCCCGCGGGTAGTCCTTCCGGTACGCCGTGATCTCCTCACCGAGCAGCGCGCCGCTGCTGCGGGCCGCGGGACGGCCCACCGTCTGATCCAGCGCGGGGTTAAGCGTCAGCGACCACCGCCAGTTCACAATGTTGCCCGGATACCCGGCCGCCCGGAGCCCTTCCTGCATCTCCGCGACGCCGAAACCCCAGTTACCCGCGCCGTCGATGTAGTAGGTCCGGCCGAACCGATCCCGGGGATCCGGTCCGCAGCCGGCCATTGTGCCGGCCATCACCCACGCGACGCACAGGCCCGCCACCCATCCGCGCTGCTTTGCGCTGCTCATGATCTCGATCCTGATTGCAATGTGGCGCCGGCGTTCGCGCCAGGGACTCCCGTGTGGCTAGTGTAGGACATCGGCTCGTCCGGTCAAGCACATGATCGTCCGTGTCCGGCAGACGGCCAGCGCCGATAACCACACGATCCGGAGGACGCAGACGTCCGGCGGAGGCTCGCCGGCGCGTCCGCGCACGCGGAGTTTTCGCGGACCCTCCCGGAAGCGCCGCATAACGCGCAGCAGCCCGGTTCCCTCACCGCCGAAACGCATGGGCATGTCGCGCGCCTGCCGGCGAGAAACTCTGCCGCCCGACGTGGGCGGCCCTTGCAGATGCCCGTTCGCGCCGAGCGCTGCGACCATCCCCTTGCCGGAGGTCGAAGGCGCCGCTATCGTCCCCGTCCATGCGCTGTGCGTACCGTCTGCTGGCCGTCGATGTCGACGGCACGTTGTTGAATTCGGCGAACTCTCTTCCGCCGGCCAATCGCGAGGCGCTGCACCGGGCGCACGAGGCGGGCCTGACCATCTGCCTGTGCACGGGCCGGTGTTACACGGAGACCCGGCCCGTCATCGAAGCGATCGGCCTCGATCTCGATGCGGCGATCTGCGTATTCGGAGCGCTCCTCTGCGACGCGCAGAGCGGGCACACGATTCACCGCTGGCCCATTCCGCGGCAGACCGCGCGGCGTCTGCTGGAGTTCTTCGCATCGCAGGATGAGCCGGCGCTCGTGCTGCACGACCGGACGGAGGCCGGGGTGGACTACTACCTCGTCCATGGCCGGCGCCATGCGCGCGAGTATGAGCGCTGGCTCGAACTCGCGCCGACCGTGGTCGCCCGCGTGGACCGCTGGCCGGACGACGCACCGGAACCGCTGCGGATCGGGGTGATCGTCGATCCCGGCGACGCCGCGGTCGCCCGGGAACGTCTGACGACGGCGTTTCCCCCTGCGGAGCTGAAATGCAACGCCATCTTTGCACCGAACTACCGGCTGCACGTACTGGAATGCTTCGCCCCGCAGGTGAACAAGTGGTTTGCCCTCCGTCAGCTCGCCCGCGACCGCGGCATCCGCCCGTCGGAGATCGTGGCGATCGGCGACGATATCAACGATGTGGAGATGATCCGATCCGCGGGGCTGGGGGTGGCCATGGGCAACGCCGTCCCCGCGGTCAGGGGCGCGGCGAAGTGTTCCACGGAAACCAACGACGAGGCGGGCGTCGCCGCCTTCATCGACCGCATGCTGGCCGGAGAGTACGCGCCGCGATGAGGATCGCGCAAAGGCAGGGCGCCACGGATGGCGCGGGAAGTTACGCATGAGGCACCTGTCGCACGCCCGTATATCGAGTGACCGTGCTCCCCGTCGCGCCAGCCGGGGTGCGGGAGGCCGACTGCTGATCCTGACGCTCGCGCTCGCCGGCGGTTGCACCCGTCCCGAAGCGAGGATTCCGCCGGCGGCGGACGCATCCTCGGCGCGGTCGCAGCAGGCGGGATGCCCATCGGTCACGCGTCACGAGGAGCCCGGTTCGGCAAAATCCCCCCTTGTCCGGTCGCCGTGCGGTCCTTCGCCGCTCGTCGAAGAGACGCTGACGCTGGCGCGCTCCGTCGAGGGGCGGCCGATTCTGCTGCATGTCCTGGGCACCGGCACGGAGCACGTCCTCATCTTCGCGGGCTTCCACGGAAACGAGCCCACCGGCTGCGAACTCGCCGAATCGCTGCTCGCCTGCCTTCGCAGCGAACCGGCCCTCTGTGACGGGCGCCAGGTCGCCATCGCCCCCGTGATCAACCCGGACGGGCTGGCACGCCGGACGCGGACCAACGCCAACCAGGTGGACATCAATCGCAACTTCGCCGCATCGAACTGGTCGCCGTCGCGGACCCGCCCCGCCAACCGGGGCCGAGCCCCCGGCAGCGAACCGGAAACGCAGGCCGTCATGGTGGCCGTGCAACTGATCGAGCCCGCGCGCATCCTTTCGATCCACAGCATCGAGCGCGGCCGGCAATGCAACAACTACGACGGCCCTGCCGCAGCGCTGGCGCAGGCCATGTCCGCGCGAAACGGCTATCCGGCACGCGCCACGATCGGCTACGAAACACCCGGGAGCTTCGGAACATGGGCGGGTGTCGACCGGAAGATCCCAACCGTCACGCTGGAATTGCCCCGCGACGCGAGCGCCGCCGAATGCTGGAAGGCAAACCGGGAAGCGCTGCTGACCTTCATCGCCGGCGGCTGACCCTCAATCCCGCACGGGCCGTCGCTGCACCGGGGAATTGCCCTGCTGGTTCTCCGCCGCCGACGCCGCCGGCCGCATTGGCCGCAGGGCTGCACACGATCGACCCGGCTCACGGGGCGGGCCTGTCCGATTGCCGCGCGAAGGCGACGACCTCCTCGTAAAGCGCGTCGAGCATCTCGGCCTCGGTAACCGTGCGCTTCGGCTCGCCCCGAACGTAGATCACCCCGCGGCCGCGGCCGGCGAAGACGGCCACATCGGCGCCTTCCGCCTCGCCGGGGCCGTTCACCCCGCAACCCATGACGGCCACCTTGACCGGCGCCCGAACCGAGGCAAGGCGCTCGCGGACCTGCTGCACAAGGCGGACGAGGTCGATTTCGATGCGGCCGCAGGTCGGGCAGGCGATCAGTTCCGGCCCGATCCGCGGGCGCAGACCCAGGCTGTAAAGCAGTTCCCTGGCGTCCTCGACCTCGTGGATCGGATCGGCGGCGTAGGAGATGCGGATCGTGTCGCCGATGCCCTCGGCCAGCAGCGCCGCGAGAGCCGCGACGGAACGGATGCGGCCGGTTTCGGGCGGGCCGGCGTGCGTGACGCCCAGATGCAGCGGGTAGTCGAATCGCCGACGGATCGCGCGGCAGGCGTCGATCACGACAGCGGCATCGTGACTCTTGGCGGCGAGCACGACGTCGTGAAAGCCGTTCGCGTCGAAGATGCGGATGTACTCCTCGAGCTTGCGGAGCATCAGATCGACGAGATGCCCGCGGTAGTCGGCGGCGAGCGAGTCCTTCTCGGCCGCGCGGAGGACCTTGTCCCGGCGCTCGACGACGCTGCCTTCGTTGACGCCGACGCGGATCGGGATTCCGCGCTCCCGGCAGGCGGCGATGACGCGATCGACCTGGCCCCGGTCGCGGATGTTGCCGGGGTTCAGGCGGATCTTGTGGACGCCCGCGGCGACGGCCTCCAGCGCCCGTTCGTAGTGAAAATGCACGTCGGCGACGATGGGGACGCTCACCTGACGGAGAATCTCCGGCAGGGCCGCCGTGTCCGCGCGGTCGGGCACGGCCACGCGGACGATATCGCAACCGGCCGCGGCGAGGCGATGGATCTGCGCCACTGTAGCGTCCACGTCGCGGGTGTGCGTACTGGTCATCGACTGCACGGAAACGGGCGCACCGCCGCCGATGAGAACGTTTCCGACGCGGACCTGACGGGTCTGTTGGCGTGGCAGCATTCGTTCGCTCGACTCGGACGACGGGATTCTAGGGAGCCTGATCCGCGAGGTCAAAACGAACACGGCGGCTTGACCGCTGCGGCGGATCGGCCGTAGCATCCCTTCGGCGCCGGAGTGATGTCTTGACGGTCCTTTACGCAGCCACGCTGTTCCTCGGCTCGACACTCCTGTTCCTGGTCCAACCGATGGTCGGCAAGATGCTGCTGCCGACTTTCGGCGGAACGCCGGCCGTCTGGAACACGTGCATGATGTTCTTTCAGGCGGCACTGCTGGCCGGCTACGCCTACGCACACGCCACGACGGGGTGGCTGGGCGTGCGGCGTCAGACCGTCGCGCACGCAATCCTCCTGCTTGCTCCGTGGATCGTACTGCCGATCGCGGCCGCCGGTGCGGCGGCGCCAGCGGCGCTGAACCATCCGAATCTCTGGCTCCTGCGCCGGCTGACGATTTCCGTCGGCCTTCCCTTTTTCGTGGTGGCAACGGGCGCGCCGCTGCTCCAGCGCTGGTTTGCCGCCACCGGCCACCCTGCCGCCGGAGACCCGTACTTCCTCTACACGGCGAGCAACATCGGCAGCATGGCCGCCCTGTTGAGCTACCCGCTGTTGATCGAGCCGCACCTTCGACTGGCCGAGCAATCGCAATTCTGGTCAGTCGGCTATGGCGCACTCGTGGTGATGGTCTGGGCGTGCGCGATTGCGCTGTGGCGGTCGAGCGGACAGGCACGGCCGGCAACGCACGCCCGAGGCACGGAGCCGCGCGGAACGCGGCCCCTGACCGCGGGGCAGCGAATGCTGTGGCTGCTGCTGGCGTTCGCGCCCTCGAGCCTCATGCTGGGGGTCACGACGCACATCAGCACGAATCTGGCAGCGGTACCGCTGCTCTGGGTCGTTCCGCTGGCGATCTACCTGCTGAGCTTCGCGCTGGTGTTCGCACGCCGGCCGCCGCTGTCCACCCGGCAGACGTCGAGGCTGATCCCCTTCGTCGCGATCCTCTCCGCGCCGCTGATCTTCACGACCGCCCCGGGGCTGGAGTGGCAGGCGATCGCTGCACACCTCGCGATGCTGTTCGTGGCCGCGATGGTGTGCCACGGCCGTCTGGCGGACAGCCGCCCGGGGCCGCAGCACCTCACGCAGTACTACCTGTGGATCTCCGTTGGCGGCGCGTTGGGCGGCGCGTTCAACGCGATCGTCGCCCCGTCGGTCTTCCGCTCGGTTGCGGAGTACCCACTGGCGCTGGTGCTGGCCTGTCTTCTTCGGCCCCCACCCACGGCGACGGCCGGCGCATGGACTCGCCGGCTCGACTTCGCCGCACCGGCCGCCCTGGGCGGAGGCACGCTCGCGCTCGTCTTCGTCCTCAACCGGACCGCGTGGGCGGGCACGTGGGCGGCTTTGGCGGTGGTGTTCGTGATCAGCGCGGGCCTCGCTCTCGCCGTCCGGCAACGACCGATGCGCTTCGGACTCTGCTACGGCGCGACGCTCCTGTCACTGGCCGTCTTCACGCGGCTGGGCGAGGGAACTGTCCTTCATATCGAGCGGGACTTCTTCGGCGTCAAGCGGATCGTGGCGAGCGAAGACGGCGGCGTGCGCACCTTCTACCACGGCACGACCGTGCACGGCATTCAGCAGACAAACCCGGCGTACGCGCGGGAACCCCTTGCATATTACCATCGCAGCGGACCGATCGGCGACATCTTTCGCGCCGTACAGGCGAGCGGACGGGCGGAAAGGGTCGCCGTCGTCGGGCTGGGCGTGGGAGCAACGGCCTGCTACGCCGGGCCCGGACAGGACTTCACCTTTTACGAGATCGACCCGGCGGTGGCCCGGCTCGCGGCCGACCCGGCGTACTTCACATACCTTGCGAACTGCCGCGGTCGGTACGAAGTCGTGCTCGGAGACGGGCGTCTCACCCTTGCGGGCGCGCCCGACGGCACCTTCGGGTTGATCCTCCTCGACGCGTACAACTCCGATGCCATCCCGACGCATCTGCTCACCCGGGAGGCCGTGCGGCTGTACCGCTCGAAGCTTGCGACAGGCGGGCTGCTGGCGTTCCATACGACCAACCGCTACCTCAACCTCGAACCGCTGCTGGCCCGGTTGGCCGCGGATGCGGGATGGGTCTGCCGCGTGAGGAGCGAAACCGAAAGCGAAATCGACCCGGCCGCGCGCGCCCTCGGGGCCACGCCGGCCGAGGCGGTCGTCATGGCCGCCACCGAGTCCGACCTCGGCATCCTGGCGACAACAAGCCGCTGGCGGAAGCCGGTGCAGGCGGACATTCCGATCTGGACGGACCAGTACTCGAGTATCCTGAGCATCTGGCGCAGCGGATCGTAATCGCGGCGGCGCCGAGGCGTGTCGCGCCGTCTCCGGAAAGCAGGTTCTGCCGGCCTGCAGCGGCGACGGCGCCCTGTGCGATGCGAATTGCTTGCCGCCCGTCCGCGTTCGATGTTATGGTGTGTCCGTCGTGAGAATCCACACGCTCATACTGATCGGATTCGCCGTAGCCGCCGCGCGATTCATCTCTGCCGCCGAAGAGTTGCCGGGGGCGCGGCCGGCGGACCCGTGCGCGCAGCGGGCGGCGGCTTCGGCATTTGCGGAACTGACGAGCCGGCTCCTGCGGCTGCCGATGACCCACGGGGCCACCGTGGGCCAGTGGATCGGCAGTCGGGCGGACATGGACCTGGCGCTGAGACGGGCGGCATACGAGCTGCGGCAAATACGTATCGTTTCGCCGCCCGGTGCGAGCGTCTGTCGGGTGGAGATATCTGTGGTCGTCTCCGAAATGGCCCGCCTGTGGGCCAGGCTTCTCCGGCAGGCGTCGCTGGCCTCCGCCGAAGAACTGGAACAGATCCGCCAATGGAGCCTTCAGGCCGGCGAGCGCCGGCTGACGGCGAGCGGTATCGCAGAAGGCGTTGAGCCCGCCGCAGCAGAGGTGACCGGGCCGGGGGCGGCGGAGCGAACGGCGGCCATGCCGACCGGGTGGGAACATCTACCCCCGGAAGCCCTGGATCTGGCTCAACAGGCGGCCCGGGCGGATGCGGCCGAACGCGTGCGGGCACGATCCCGCGACCTGCAATTGCCGTCCGGAGAGTTGCTCGGCGAGGTATTCGACCTGTATGGGCGTTTCGAGGACGCTTTCCTGGAACAAGTGAAGCGGCGGATCGGCGGGAAGCCCACCTATGAGCCGTTCGGCGTATGCCGCATTCCGGCAAAGCTGTCCGTCCGCGACATCGGCGAGCTGCTGTCGCTGGCCGTCGCGATGACGCCGGAGAATGAGCGGATCGCCAGGCTGGACTTCGCCTCGCTGACGGATCCGGCCGGGCGCGGCTTGATCACAGTGGAGGGAGTCGGCGTTCCGCCGCCGCCCGGGCTGGCGTGGCCGGGACGATCGCCCGCGACCGAAGCCCCCGCCTGGGTGACGGAAACGCTGACGGCCGTCGGCCAGAGCCCACCCGGCGCGGAAGGCACGGCGGGGCTTGATCCGCTCCACGCACGCGAGGCGGCCATTCGACAAGCCCGCGTGGACGCCATTCACAACATGTGGATGCAGATCGACGAACTCATGCTGCCGCAACGCGGGCGCGTACGGGATTTCCTGCTGGCTCACCCGGAAATCGGCGCGGACCTGGCGGCACTGGAGGGGCGCATGCGACAAGCCGGCGCACCGGAGATCAACGCGGAGGGCTGGGTCTCGGTCAAGATCATCATGCCGCTGGCGCCGCTATGGGATGTGCTGTCGCGCGCCGCGACGGCGGGCAAGCCCGGCAGCCGACCGGCTCGCCGCGCAAGTACGCAGCCGGACGGTGACGAATAACGCCCCGTGCCGGCGGGCTTGCGTCCGGCTTCGCGCCGGCAGTGGCCGGGCCGGATCAGAACTGGTTGAGCCACTTGATAAGCTCGCGTCCCCAGGAATGGTTCATCAGATAGCTGTTGTGGAACTCGGTTTCGTTTGCCTCGGGGTGGGTCAGGACCTCCATCTCGCGTTGCACCGCCCGGTCGCAGCCGGTCGGCTCCGCAAGGAGACTGCCTCCCGCCAGAACGGCCGCCAGTCCGGTTCGCATCACGCGATCGCCCATCCGTTTCGTCCTCATCGCCGCGCCTCCGCCCGCGGACCCTGCCGCGTGGCTGTCGCTCCGGTCCGTCACGGTTTTTCGTCGCACGAGCAAACCATCTTCCCGCAACCGGGGCAGCCGGTGCCGTACTTTGCCTGAATCGCCTCGGTGAGGTCAACCCCCTCGACGTTCGCGAGCGTCGCGAGCCAGGCAAGCACGTCCGCGAACTCGCCCTTCTTGTCCTCCAGCGTGCCCTCGCCGATCGCGGCGGCCAGCTCGCCGACCTCCTCCATGAACCAGATGAAGGTGCCGGCGGAACCGCGCTGACGGTCCTTGTGCGAGTACATCTTCTCGATCAGTTGCTGGAAGTCTCGCAGATCCATACCGGGGCGTGCGGCGGGTCCGTTGCTCATGGCGCCCTCTACGATAGCGTGCGGGATGCGTCATGTCGAGCAGGCCCGCCGGCCGCCCGGGGCGCAAGCGCTTTGCGATGTGGCTCGGGCTTCTGGTTAAACGAGGGACGCCGAATGTGGCGTCGATCACGGGCGCTTGGCGGCAAGGAACGCCGCATCCCATTTCGCAGAGTAAAGCGGATCGCCTTCCCGGAAGCTGTTGATCTGCACGCAAGGCGGCGAAGAATGAACGAAGTGGGTCGGCGAGATCATCAGCCCCGTATGAAAGACCTTGCCGGCGGCGTCAAGGAAGTACACTCGGTCGCCTGCCCGCAGGCCATCGCGATACCAACTCGTGGCGACAAGCCGGCCGCTGGCGAACTGCTGGGCAGCGTCGCGGGCGAGCTTCACGTCCGCCTGCTCGCTCAGGCTGCCGACGAACCCGCTGCAATCGAGGCCGATCGGCGATCGGCCGCCGAAGACATACGGCACGTACAGCATTGTCAACGCCGTCCGAAGCCGCTGATCCACCGTCGCGGATTCGTCGATGACGCGAACCGCCGACGCGGGCACGCGGACCTCGCGCCCGTCCGGCCGCATCAACGTCACGACGCCCCCATCGCGAGACACGAACGGCAAGCGCGCGGCGCGATACGCGCACACGCCATCGAGGTCAACATCCTCCAAGAAAACCGCCTGGTTCGCCGCGGTATACCGCCGGAACTGCCCGCGAGCCATCGGGCGCACCGCGTCCTCGCGGACCCAGCCCCAATACCCGTCGCCGGCCTGGACCAGGTAGTATCCCCCCACGCGATCGAGCAGGAACAGCGGCTCGCCATAGAGAAGCTGCGTCTGCACCGGCGCAACGGGCAACGGCCTGGCATACGTGAGCGCCATCGGCGCGACGCACGCGCCAAACAAGTCCTCGCCAAGACGCTTCCGGTCCGGCAGGATACGCATCTCGTTCCGCACGCGCGCCACGCCCGCCTTCTCCAGCGCTTGCTGCATGCTCTGGCAGAGCGGAGCGACACTCGACGTGCCCCGCAGCACGACCGTATCGCCTTCGATCACGGCCTGCGGCTCGAAGTGCACGATGGTACGATCGCTCAGGGCGGTCGCGCGGTAGGTGGCACAATACCAGGGGGCCTTCTCGATCGGCAGGTCGCCACCGGGCCAGACCGCGTGCGCGGCCTTGTCCAGCTTGGCCTGGGGCGAGGGGTCGATCTGCGGAAGAGCGGGCCTCGTGGCTGCGTCGGGCCACCGCCTCAGCCGGGACGCCTCGAGGTCCGGGTATGCCGCGCGGACGAAGGCAAGAATCCCCCTGTAGAGCCTTTCCGCCATCACCCGATGCGCAGGCACGCCGTCGTCCTCCGCATGGGCATCGAGAGGAACCGTAACGCGAACATCGGCCGAGGGCACGGCTTTCACGAATGCCCCGGGCCTCGACGCGTCCGGCGAGCCCACCGCCCGGCCAAGCGACTCCGCTAACGCACGCGACAGGGCAGCCGCCTCGCCGCCGGCAGTGCCAGGGCGGCCCGAATCGCCCCGATGGACAGACCCAAAGCCGATGCGAAGCAGCATATGACATCTGGCGGTGGTGCAAAGCTCCGCCAGGGCCGCCTCCGGCGACTGTCCTGCCGGGATGCCGATCGATCCATCGTCCACAACCGCCTCGCCCCCTGCAGACTTGACGAGGTGATAGAGGTATGCGGCCGTCATACGGCTCCGCCCCTCGTTGTGCCAACGGTCGGGGTCGCCGCTCACCGCGGGGATGGGGGCGAGAACGACAACAATGCGCGGCAACTCGCCCTTTGCCGGCAACCAGGGAGGTCGAAAGGCCGCGATCACGCCGGAGACGTCCACGGCGGGCTCGGCGGCTGCACTGTCCAGCACCACCGGCGCGACCGCCAACAACACAGCGAATATGGCGCCACGAGCTCGAAACATAGGCCGCATACCTTACCGCCTTCGAAGCCGTGCTACCACCGACCGCCTGCGCCCGCGGCGAGTTCCGTCGGACTCGAATCGTCGCCCGGCCTCACCCGCAGCCGACCGGTGCCGCGAGGTGGAGGCGTTTCCTACGCGCCCCGATCTTCGGGAGCAGTTTGTCGGCAATGCGGCCGTCCCGCCAGGCCACTCGATCGCCTCAACCCGTTCTGCCGGTGCATGTTACAAAACGGATACGCCGTGACGTTATCAAGCGATCGCGCGACGGTCGCTCGCGCCGATCCGTGAAATACTTCACGAGGACCTCTGGACTTCGCCGCGAGAAGCGGATATTGTGAATATCATCACAGCACGGTGCCGATCCCCGTGAAGGGAATCACGCCAGCGCCGTGACTCGAAGAAGGACAACGGTATGAGCACTGTTACATCCGGCGAGTGCAGCTATCAGCCCGGGCAGATGGCGTGCTTCAACAGCGCCTGTCCGCGCGTGTGCGTGAGGAACTTTCGCGATCAGAGCACCGGCGACGTACCGCTGGCCACGTTCAACGGCAAGGGGCTGCGCGGCCGGCAACCCCGTCGGCACCGCGACCCTATCCTGCGCCGCTGGCTCGCTACGCTGAGGTCATAGCGTTTCGGCTGATATCCACCGAGCGGCCCCGACCCGCCGCTCGCGAAGACAGGTGCAATCTGTACCCCCGGTAATCGCTGCATCGCTCCAGCGGAGCGCGGCAGCGTTTTTTCTGGCCGGCCCGCAGGCGAGGCGGCCGCGCGGTGCGGCCGTCGGCTGCTTCAGCCTGTACGGTGATTCCCGTCGGTGCCCCGAGGACATCCAACAGCGCCATCGCCGCCCTCGCCAGTTGCCTGCGCAGGAGCAGCCCGTACAGTGGTGAACTTTCCGGGAACCACAGGTGACGTCCTGAGAGACGGCCGCATCCGCCCCGGGCGGTGGGGAGATACGGCACATGGGGTTTGCGAATCCGACGCGGGAGACCATGACGATGCTGACCTTCGCGGCAATCGCGCTGACAGCCGGGCTTTTCGCCGGCCCGACGCAAGCACACGAGAAGTACTTCCGCATCACGGTCGTGGACGAGCAGACGGGACGGGGCGTGCCGCTCGTCGAACTCGAGACCACGAACAACATCAAACACTATACCGACAGCAACGGGGTCGTCGCCTTTCATGAGCCCGGGCTGATGGGCCAGTCCGTGTTCTTTTTCGTCCGCAGTCACGGCTACGAGTTTCCCAAAGACGGGTTCGGAATGCAGGGCCGGGCGCTGGACGTGAAAGAAGGCGGCAGCGCGACGCTGAAGATCAGGCGGACCAACATTGCCGAACGGCTGTACCGCATCACCGGCGGCGGCATCTACCGCGACACCGTCCTGCTGGGCGAGCGGGCGCCGATCGAGCAGCCCGTGCTCAACGCCAAGGTGCTCGGCCAGGACAGCGTGCAGAATGCCGTCTACAAAGGCCGGCTCTACTGGTTCTGGGGCGACACGAACAAGCCCTCGTACCCGCTGGGCAACTTTCAGATGACGGGGGCCGTGTCGCTCCTGCCGGGGCGCGGCGGCCTCGACCCGAACATCGGCGTGAACCTCGCGTACTTCACGGACAAGGACGGTTTCACGAAGCAGATGGCGCCCGTGCCCGGCGAAGGCCCCTGCTGGGCGGACGCGTTCGTAACCTTCCAGGACAAGTCCGGCAGGGAGCGCATGGTTGCCGCCTATGCCAAGGTCTACCCGAACATGGAGGCTCACGAGCGCGGGCTTCTCGAGTGGAATGACCAGAAGGAGCAATTCGAGAAGGTCGCGCAGTTCGAGTTGCACTCGCCTATGGTGCCGCGCGGACACCCCTTCCGTCACACCGACGCGGGTACGGAATACGTCTACTTCCCAGCCCCGTTTCCGACGCTTCGCGTCCCGCCCGACCCCGATCGCATGCGCGACCTCTCCAACTACGAAGCGTACACTTGCCTGAAAGAAGGCAGCCGGCTGGATTCCATGCAGGTGGATCGCGACGGGAACGGACGCCTGCGGTACGCCTGGCGGAAGAACGCCCCCCCCATGGACCCCAGGGTGCAGGAAGCGCTGCTCAAGGACGGCCACGCGAAAGCCGGCGAACTGCTCTTTCATCTCCGCGATGCCGAGCAGGGCAAGGCAATCCGGCCGCACGGCGGCTCGATCTACTGGAACGAATATCGCCGCCGCTGGATCACGATCATGCTCGAAGTCATGGGCACGAGCATGCTCGGCGAGATCTGGTTCGCCGAGGCGGACACGCCGCTCGGACCGTGGGTGTATGCCCGCAAGATCGTGACGCACGACCGGTACGACTTCTACAACCCGAAACAGCACCCGGAGTTCGACCAGGACGGCGGACGCATCATCTTCTTTGAGGGAACCTATACGAACACGTTTTCCGGCAACCCGTGTCAGACGCCGCGATACAACTACAACCAGATCATGTACAAGCTGGACCTCGCGGACCCGCGGCTTGCACTGCCGGTGCCCGTCTACAACGTCGCGTCCGGCGAGCTGCCGAATCGGTTTGCCACCGGGCGAACGGCGCACCCGGAACCGACGAGCTGGCGAATCGCGTTCTTCGCGCCGGACCGCACGGCACCGGGGACGGTCCCCGTGTACGCCGTACCGCTCGCCGGGGGGGGGATGCGCCTGTCGGTCGGAGCGCCGACCGCCCGACCCGCGGAACATGACGGGGCGCCGCTGTGCTACGCCCTGCCGGCCGATATGAAGAATCCGCCGGCCGCAACCACCCCGCTCTATGAGTTCATCGGTGAGGACGGCTCGGCTCGCGCCTACAGCACGGATGCGTCCGCGTCGTTCGAGGGCTGCCGGCGGAGGGAACCGGCGATCTGCCGCGTCTGGCAATCGCCGTTCGCCGCGCCATAACGCGGGGCGGGGCGAGCCGGCCCCGTGGGGCGCCTGCGGGAGGCCGGGGCGTCACACCGGCGGCCAGTCGCGCGGCCCCACGCTGACGAAGTAGCCGTCGTGCGTTATGGGGAATCGCTTCAGACTCGCGGCGATCGAATCGGCCGTGACGCGGTTTACCCGCTCGAGGCGTTCCTCGATCGTACGCGGATGACCGCGGTAATCCACGTCGTCCATGATCTGGAGGAGGCGGTAATACGGGGCCTCGGCCTCGGCGGCGAGTTGGGTCCGTCGTTTGTTGCGGACGCGCTGCACCTCCTGCTCCGTGACCCCCTTCGTGGTGATCTCGATCGCCTCGCGCTGCATGGCTTCGGCAAGCTTCTCGGCGTTCTCCGGATCGCCGATCCCATAGAGGATCATCAGGCCGCAATCCCCGTACTCCTCATGCCAGACGCTCGCGCGGGGCGCGATGCCGGTCTGGACGATGTTCCAGTAAAAGCGCGAGTTCTCGCCCCCCAGGATCGCCGCCAGCGCCGCGGACTCCTCCTGCTGCTCATCGCGCGCGGAAGCCGCCGGAAAGGCAAGCAGAATGGCCTGCTGATTGAAGCGCTCGACCTGCCGGACGGCCGTGCCGCGGTGAAACGCCGGCGGCGTGCGAACGCCGTCCCCCGAAACGCCGCGGGGCGTCCAGCCGTCGCACAGCCGCTTCACGGCCGCGACGGTCTGCGAGGCGTCGAGGTTTCCCGCGGCGATGAAGATCATGTTGTCCGGAACATAGCGGCGGAGGAAGTACTCGCGCATCTGCTCGCGGGTGAGGGCGCGGACGGTCTCCTCATAGCCGAGCACCGGCCAGGCCATCGGCCCCCCGGCGAAGACCTTTTCGTGAAGAAGGTGATAGGCGAGCTGTTCGAGCTGATCGTTCGACATGGCGATCTCTTCGAGGATCACGCCCTTCTCCATGTCGAACTCGTCCGGGGGAAGCGCGGACTGCATCATGTCGGCGAGCAGGCCGGCCTGGCGTTCGATGTCGCCGGCGCGCACCCAGCCGTGATAAAAGGTGCGGCTCTTGCTCGTGAAGGCGTTGTAGTGCGAGCCCATCTCGTCAAACTCGATGCTGATCTCGCGCCATGTGCGCCGCGGCGTCCCCTTGAAACACATGTGCTCGAGAAAGTGAGAAACGCCGGCCAGCGCGGGCGTCTCATCCCGGGCGCCGGTGCGGACGAGAAACCCGCACGCCGCGGACTTCACGTGCGGCATGATCTCGATGACGATCTTCAGGCCGTTGGGCAGTTGTTCTTCGACGAAGGGCAATGGCATGGGCGCTCGTGGTTCCGTGGTCCGTTGTTCCGTCCGTCCGTACTTCCGCAGGTCCCTCATTCTCCGCCGCCATCGGCCGCCAGGGCGCGCGGACCCAGCGTCACAACGCTCAGCCGGTCGCGCGGATGTTCCGCAAGGTAACGTTTGACCGCCGGCACCGTCACGGCCTGCACCGCGGCCAGCTTCTCCTCGATCGGCACGGGATGGCCGTAGTGAAACAGATCGGCGGCCAGCTCCGAACAGTGCGCGCGGGTGATGTCGCCGCGCGTCTCCGTGCGGGCGGTAATGCCGACGATGGCGCGATCCACCTCGGATTCCAGAAGGTCGTCGGACAGCCGATCCACCTCCCGCAGGAGCGTCCGGTAGGTCTTGTCGGCGTTCTCGGGCGTCGAGCTGGCGCCGAGGTGAATCATTCCGGCGTTCCTCGGATGCTCGTGCCACGCCCCCACCCAGTACACAAGCCCCTGTTTCTCGCGGACCTCCGTAAAGAGCCGCCCGCTCATCCCGCCCGCAAGAACGCCGATCAGCACGCGCTCGACCGGGTAATCCGCATGCGTGACCGGCACGCCCGGATAGCAGATGCCGATGTGCTCCTGCTCCAGCTCCTTGGGATGATGCGTCCGCACCGCGGAAAACACCAGGGGCTGAGCCTCGCGGCCGTTCGACTCCGGGGAGCCGAAGCCGGCGAAACACTTCTCCAGGCAGTCGGCGACCCGCCCCGGATCGACCGGACCGGCGACGCTGACGAGCAAACGTCCGGCCGAAAAGGTCGTCTGCCAGTGGCGCACAACGTCTGCACGGCGAATCCGCTGCAACGTCTCCTTCTCGCCGAGCGGATGGCGCCCCAGGAACGGACCGTACGCCTGACGGTCCATCAGCTTGTCCGTAAGGGCCTGCGGGTCATCCTCGAGTGCCGAAAGCTCCTGAACCGCCAGATCGATCGCGACGCGACAGGCCTCCTCGGGAAAGGTCGGGGTACGAAGCATCTCCGCGTGCAGCTCGATCGCCTGCGGCAGATACTCCGGCAGGCACACGCAGCCGAAGGCCGTCGTATCGCGCCCGGTGGCGGAGGACCGCTGCGCCCCAATCGCGTCGAACGCGTCGAGCAGCTCGCGGCCGCTGCGCCGGGCCGTCCCCTTGTCGAGCGTCTCCTCGACCAGGCGGGCCAGGCCGAGCCGGTCGGCCGGATCGTGTGCGGCCCCGGCCAGGACCCGGATCGCCCGGGCGGCCGGCGGGCGGCCCGGCAGGACCTCGGCCGCAAACTCGATGCCGCACGACAGGTGGCGATGAATCACTTGTGACATCCGACGATTCCGTTGCTCCCGAAAACAGTTCCGCTCCGGCAAGATCGCTCCGCGCATCGCCGCCGCCCCTTCCGGAATGCGGTCTCTTCAAGACCACGCGGCACTCAGTGGGCCACAGGCCTGCCCAGACGCTTCGCGACCTCCGCGAGCTTCTCCTCCATCCGTTCGCGCGTGTCGGCCTCCAGATTGAGCCGGAGCAGCGGCTCGGTATTCGAGGGGCGCACATTGAACCACCAGTCATCGTACTGGACGGTGATGCCGTCGAGGAAATCCACCCGGGCATCGGAATAAATGCGGGCCAGCTCCTTGATGACGGCGTCCTTGTTCTCGTTCTCGAAGTTGCGTTCCCCGGAGGTCGCATAGCGAAGCAGCGGCGCGACCAGCTCGCTGAGCGGACGGCCGCTCTGCGAGAGCAGGTTCACCACGTGGACGAAGGCCAGCATCCCGCTGTCGCAATACCAGTTGTCCTTGAAGTAGAAGTGCCCCGAAAGCTCGCCGCCAAAAACCCCCTGCGAGTCGGCGAGGGCCTTCTTCATGAACGCATGCCCGACCCGCTCCCGACGCGGAACGCCCCCGGCCCTGCGGATGACCTCGGGCACGATCCGGCTCGAACGAAGATCATACACGATCGTCGAACCCGGCCGTTGCTTCAGAAAGCTCTCCGCAAGCAGGGCCGTGAGGATGTCGCAGCGGACGATCTGCGCGCGTTCGTCCACGAGCATGAGGCGGTCGGCGTCGCCGTCGAAGCACACGCCGAAGTCTGCGCCGCTCCGCCGCACCTTGTCCCGAAGCTGGGCCAGGTTCGCCTCGATCAGCGGGTTCGGGTCATGGACGAACTCGCCGTTGTGCTCGAAGTTGAGCGGATGGATCTCGATCTCCTCCACGTCGCCGAACAGGATCGGAAACCACCGCCCCGCCATGCCGTTCGAGGCGTCCACCACGACCTTCATCTTCCGAGGCGAACGGAGGTACTGTCGAACGAACTGTCTGTACGGGACGGCAAGATCCTGTTGCTCGAAGGGACCCTGGCCGGTGCCGGGGCCGGGGGAGAGCCCCTTAGCAATCTTGCAGATCTCCCCAAGGCCGGTGTCGGCGCCCACCGGCTTGCCGCGCTTGCCGCAGATCTTGAACCCGTTGTAGTTCGCCGGGTTATGGCTGGCCGTGGTCTGCACGCCGCCGGTCGTTCGCAGGTGGTTTACCGCGAAGTAGATCTGCGACGTGTCGATCATCCCGATGTCAACGACCTTCATGCCCGTGGAACGGGCACCGTCCATGAACGCCGTCTGCAGTTCGGGGCTGCTCTTGCGCATGTCACGGCCCACCGCGATGGCGGGCGTGGCGCCCTGGGCATGTTCGGTGCCCCGGAGCTGGCTGCGGAGAAACTGAGCGGTCGCCGCACCGATCCGCCAGGCCACCTCCGCATTGAGCGGGTCGGGAAACGTAGCCCGCACGTCGTACGCCTTGAACACCTTCTCAAGCATGTCTGCTTTGTCCCTGTTTCGCTGCACGGACCGGCCGGACGCCGACGCGCCGGCAGCCTTCTCGTCGTCGTTGAACTGGCATCCCTTGCACTTGGGGAAGTTGGCGCGGCGCCGCCCCCGACAGACAGCGTCCGAGAGCTTCGCCTGCTCCTCACCCGGACAGTATCGATAATAGGCCGACAGCGCCTGCACCGGTTCGCCTTACCCGCCCCCCGAAAGGGGGGCGAGCTATGTTAGCCGAACGGGAGACGGCGGCCAACACCCGTGCACGGCGTGCAGCGCGCCCCGCCGCGAGAAACCGGGCGACGGCGTGATTGACAGCCCGGCGCCCGGCCATACAATCTCAGCTTACCGCGGTTTCCAGGCGAGGACGGCTGTCGAATGAGCGGTCATGACGGCTGCGGATCGCCTGCCGAGGAGTCCCGATGCGCCGATATCATGTCTCGCTAGCGGGCAAACCTGTAAGTCTCGCCATCTGTCTGCTTGTCGTCGCCGGCTGCCAGACACCGACGCGGCAGGCGAGCGAGGCCGCCGCGGGTCCGTCGCAGGCCCCGCGGGTCTACGGCCCCCGACTGGTCGAGGATCCGCAGGATATGCCGAAGATCGACGGCCCGGAACCCACAGAGCCGGTCGGTCCCGCTGTTGCGGCCCCGACTGACCTGAAGGCAAGCCGGCAGGCGATAACCTATCAGATCCCGGACCCGGAACAGGAACTCGAACAACTGCCCCGTCTGATCGCCACGACACAGCCGGACCGGAAGGGCTTCTACGAGAACCAGATGCGGCGCATTCAAAGCAACCGGCTCCGGCGCCAGGTCCGGCTTTCGCTGAGGGACTGCATCCATGCAACACTGCGGAACAGCTACGCCGTCCGGGCGAGCGGGTACGGCCCGGCCATCGAGACCACGCGCGTCGTGGAGGCGGAGGCCCAGTTCGACGCCGTGTACTTCCTCAACTGGAACTACAACAACCAGGACCGGCCCAGCAGTTCGCAGCTTCAGGGGACGTTCAGCGACACGCGGGTCTTCGGCACGGGGGTCCGCAAGCTTCTCTCGACAGGTACGCAGGTTCAGGCGAGTTACGCCGCCACGCGCACGTATACGGACCTCGTCTTTCAGACCCTGAACCCGGCGTACTTCAACCAGCTCATCTTCGAGATGCGGCAGCCGTTCCTGCGGGGCTTCGGGCTGGACTACAACCGTGCCCAGATCGAGCTCAGCAAGCTCGATCGCCGGATCAGCCTCCAGCAGTTCAGCCGGGATCTTCAGGAGACGCTGCTCAATGTGGAGCGTGCGTACTGGCAACTCAAACAGGCCCGCGCCGCCGTGGTCGTCTCGGCGAGGCTGCTGGCCGCATTCGACACCATCTACAACATCGTGGAAAACCGCAAAGGGTTCGACACGTACCTGATCCAGCTCGGGCAGATCCGCAGCCGTCTTGAGCTGCGCGAAGCCGAATTCGTCTCGCGCAAGGCGAACGTCCGCAACGCAGAGGACACGCTAAAGGCCCTGATGAATGATCCGGACCTCAACATGGCCGTGGACGTGGAGATCGTGCCTACCGACGATTTCACGCTCGATCCCGTCCTGCTGGACCGCCTCGGCGAGGTGCAGGCGGCCCTCGACTTCCGGCCGGAGCTCAAACAGGCCGCGCTCCAGATCGAGAAGGCACGTGTCGCGATCGGCGCCGCAAAGAACCAGGCCCTGCCGCGGTTCGACGTGTTGTTCCGCTTTTTCGTCGACGGGCTCGGCGGCAATCTGAACAACGCCTTCCGGCAGCTTGCCCGGAACGACTACAACGAGTATTACGTCGGGGTCGAGTTCGAGTGGCCGATCGGCAACCGCGGCCCTGAAGCGGCCGTTCGGCGGGCGCGGCTTCAGCAGGCTCAGGCAATCGCCAACCAACGGACGCAGATCGAGCAGATCATCAACGAGGTCCACCGGGCCATCCGCGACGTCCAGGTGGCCTACGAGCAGATCCCCTCCACGCTGCGCTCCGCGCAGGCCAGTGAGGACCAGCTCCGCGCGACGATCGCCCGGCAGCTTGCCAAGGACCCGGCAAACCTCGAAGTCGAGCTCAACGCGACGGAGTCTCTCGCCTCGGCCCGCGACAGCCTGGCCAACACGCTGGCCAATTACAACGTCTCCATTGCTACCCTCGAACAGAAGAAAGGCACGCTGCTGAAGTACAACAACATCGAGCTGCGCGACCTGGACGAAAGCCGGCCCGTGGCCGCGGATTGGGTGCCGGCACCCGCCAGCCGGCCTTGAGGCATCTTCCCCTGCAAACCGGTGGGCTGAGAACCCTTGCCCTCGAAAGCCGCTCCACCAGCGATCGGCACATCACCACCAGAAAAGGACGTCGCGGTCGGCCTGACCCGCAGCGCGGCGAAGATCGCTGATCGACTCCTCCGCCGGTGCCGGTATCCCCTCCGACGCCCTGCCGGCGTCCAACCCGAGCAGGGCGCGGACGTGGGCAACCGAACCGGCACCCAGAACGTCGAGGTTGTAGCCGCCTTCGAGGATGGTGACGAGCCGGCCGCCGCAGAGCTCGTCCGCGAGAGCCAGCGTACGGCGGATGAGCCATTCGAAGCCGGCGTCGGTCAGGTCCAGGGTGGCAAGGGGATCGTCCACGTGGGCATCGAAGCCCACCGAGGCAAGGATGAACTCCGGCGCAAACGCGCGGGCCGCAGGGACGAAGGACTCCTCGTAAGCCGACCGAACGTCGCTGTCCGTCGCGTGCGGCAGCATTGGCAGGTTGAGCGTTGTGCCGAGGCCGGGCCCCGACCCGCTCTCATGTGCACGGCCCGTACCGGGGAAACGGTAACGCGGATCCTCGTGAATGCTGCAGAAAAAGACACCGGGGTCGGCCTCGAACGTGTGCTGGGTGCCGTTTCCGTGATGGACGTCCCAATCGAGGATCAGGATCCGGCGCAGACCGTGCCGCTTCCGGAGGTAGCACGCCGCAATGGCGGTATTGTTGAACAGACAGAAGCCCATCGCCCGGTTGCGCTCGGCGTGATGGCCCGGCGGGCGCACGGGGCAGTAGGCATTGTCGAGCCGGCCCGCCATCACCGCCTCGACGGCCGAGAGGCACCCCCCCACGGCCAGGCAGGCGATCTCGTAGCTCTTGCGACAAATGGTAGTTTCACGGACATCGATCCATCCCTCGCCCCGCGCACAGGCCTCGCGCACGCGCTCGATGTATTCGACGTCGTGGACTTCCGCAACCCACTGCGTATCTACCGGCTCGCCGGGGATACGAGTTATGTGATCGCTTACGTCAGACTTCGACAGGGCGTCGAGGATCGCCCGAAGGCGAGCGGCTCTCTCGGGATGACCCGGACCGGTATCGTGAAGGAGGTATCGCTCATCCCATACTACTCCGGTCCGCCGCATAACATCACTCGCCGGGACTTGTCGACTGCATCAATTCTATCTGAACGCCGCGCCCGATACAACTCAAAACCGCGCTGCGTCTTTCGCGCGTGCGGTTCGCGTGCCGCGGCGCCAGATGTCCGCCGGAACATGGCCGCAGTCAGTGCGGCGACGGGGGCCGACGCGCCGGCACGTTCCGACAGGCAGACCCGATACGCTCGCCAGCCCCAGGTATTGCCGGACTTCGGATCAACAGAACCGTGCGTGCTCACCGGCCACCGGGCAAGCCGTGCCCTACTTGCCGGCGAGGGCTTTCCTGATCACCTTTGCGGCCTTCCGGGCGTCCTGCTCGGTATCGAAAGCGAAATACACGACGCACCGAGGCCCAATCGCTGCCGCGGAAAGCCCGCGCATGCTCACGCCGGCTTCCGCCACGGCGCGCGTAATCCGCGCCCCCAGCCCCGGCTTGTCCGGGGCCTCCAGCCGCAGCGAATGCATGCTGGTTGCCTTGGAGAGCCCGACCGTCGCCGCCGCCTTCGCCTGGCGGGCGCCCTTGACCGGCGCTACAAAGACAACCCCCGTACCCGGCTTCTCCGGTGCCCGCCGTGCAACCACGAACTCCAGCCTCGCCCCCGCCGTCGCGAGGGCCTCGAGCTTCTCCGCCAGGCCGCCGGCCCGGTCCGCGATCTCCCCTGCCCAGACGTCGACCTTACCGATTCGTGCTGACATGACATGTCTCCATCGCAGGTTCCGCAGACGCGAAATACGCTTATCCACGTTTAGCGAAAGTCTGCAATGCGGGCAAGTCGTTTCCCGCGCAGCCCGTCGAGGGCCCCCGGCTCGGTCATGCCGCGGCAGACTCCCTCCTGCACGACCCGATCCCGGTAAATGCCGAAAACCCCTGTATTCACCTGGGAGAACTGCGGCCGGTTTTGCACGATACTGTCTTATAGAGCCGCGGGAAGGCGGCGCGGTCGGGCAGGGCGGCGCAGGAGGTGCTGCAATGAAAACGGTCTTACGGACGGGACGACCGAAATGGCTTCAGAGGCTCGAGGCACATTACCCGACGGAACTGGCGGAACCGTACCAGGGGCCGGGCGAACCGAAGATCGCCGCCATTCGCAGGATGATCGCCGACAACACCTACGAGACCCCTGACAAAGTCGCTCTCGCAATCGAACGGCTCCTCGAGAACCTCCGCAAGGCCCCCTGAATCCGATCGGCCCCCGTACCGCGGCCGATGACCCGCGCCCCCGCCGGCTCACGCAAGCCGCTGGCCCCTGGCGTATGACCCGTCTATGCCGTACGGCGACCGACAGAACCCGCAAAGTCCTCCGGATCGCCGGGCCGCCATTTCCTCGCAAACGATGTTGTTGACGCCGAGCCGCGGCGGATACAATGCCGCCGTGCAACAAACCGAACATAGACAACCGCCAAGCCATCGTCTGCCGACGTGCGTCCGCATCGCCGTCGCCGCCCTGCTGCTGATCGGAGGCGCAACCGTCGCGGCGCAGGCCCCCACGTGGCTCCGGATGTACAAACTGAATAGTGCCAACCCCGAAGTCCGCCGTGCCGCCGTTCGTGAACTCGGTGGCCGCGAGGGCTACGCCGCCGTCCCGGCAATCCGCCACCTGATTACCGCCGACCCCGATCCGGATGTCCGCCAGGCCGCCGCCTACGCGGCCATGAAGCTCGGCGATCAGCAGGCGGCCGAATCCATCCGACGCGCCGTCGTCGAGCAGCCCGACGGCGAGTCGACCGCCATGATGCTCGCCAGTCTTGCACGCCTTTGCGGACCTACCCCCGAGGCCATAGCCTTCGTCGACGAATGCGGCCGCTCGGGCAAGCCATATCGCGTCGCCGGCGCCGCAATGGCACGGACGGAGTGGTTTCAGCCGGCCGGCGTCCGCGAACTGCTGGCCCTCGGCCAATCCGGCACGGACGAGTTCCGCGCATTTGTGAGAGAGCGGCTCCGCCAGTATCTCATTCCGACCGCACAGATGGTCGGCGTCGTCTTCGATGGCACCGATCCCTGGCCGCCGGAACGGTTCGCCGCCATGGAATCGTGGTGGAACACGCAGGGAACCGAGCGCCTGCTGCGGGACGGATTGTGGCCCAAGCGCGGCCGCGACGCGGATATCCGCGAGATCGAACGGCTGCTTCATGACCGCGAACGTATCGGCCATCTGCTGGGCCTGCGCTGATGCCACCGCGGCGGGCCGCCGGGTTGACGCTCGCCCCCGAATCGCCGACACTGCCGAACCGAATGGCGCTGACGCGCCGGACGAATACGTAAGGTATCTGTGCCACGAAGGGGCTTCCCGAATGGCGAACTTCCTGGTTACCGGTGGGGCGGGATTCATCGGATCGCATCTGGTCGCCGCGCTGCTCGAGCGGGGAGACCGCGTCCGCGTACTCGACAACTTCAGCACGGGCCGACGAGAGAACCTGACGCCCTTCCTGGGCAAGATCGATCTGATAGAAGGAGATCTCCGGAGCCTCGACGACTGCCGGCGGGCCTGCCGGGACATCGAGTTCATCCTGCACGAAGGCGCCGTGCCCTCCGTACCGCGGTCGGTCGAGGAGCCCGTGATGACCCACCAGTCGAACGTCGACGGCACGTTCAACATCCTGGAAGCAGCCCGGCTGGCGAAGTGCCGCCGCGTCATCTACGCGGCCAGCAGCAGTGCGTACGGCGACACGCCCACGCTGCCCAAACATGAGGAGATTCTCCCGCAACCGCTCAGCCCGTACGGCGTGCACAAACTGGCGGGCGAGTTCTACTGCCGCGCGTACTACGAATGCTTCGGGCTGGAAACGCTCTCGCTGCGATACTTCAACGTGTTCGGCCCGCGGCAGGATCCCAAGAGCCAGTACGCCGCCGCGATTCCCGCGTTTGTGACAGCCATTCTGGCGGGCAAGGCCCCCACGATCTACGGCGACGGCGAACAGACCCGCGACTTCACGCACGTGGCCAACGTGGTGCATGCGAACCTCCTGGCCGCCCGGGCGAGCAAGACCGCCGGGCAGGTTGTCAACATCGCCTGCGGGGAACGGGTGAGCATCAACCGGATCGTCGCCCGCATCAACGAACACCTCGGCACGAGCATCAAGCCCCTGTACGCCCCCGCGCGGCCCGGCGACGTCCGCGATTCACTGGCGGACATCCGACTCGCCCGGCAGCTCATCGGCTTCGAGCCGCCGGTTTCATTCGACGAGGGCCTGGCGCGGACGATCGACTGGTATCGCGAGAACTGGAAGGCCTGATCATGCGCGTGGTCGTCACGGGCGCGGCGGGGTTTATCGGTTTTCACCTGTGCGAGCGGCTGCTGCGCGACGGCCACGAGGTCGTCGGCGTGGACAACTTCATCAGCGGACAGACAAAGAACGCCCGCGACCTGCAACAGCACGAACGCTTCCGCTTCGTCCAGCATGACATCATCGAGCCGATCCCGGTCGAAGGCCCCGTCGAGCGGATCTTCAACCTCGCCTGCCCCGCCTCGCCGGCAGACTTCGCTCCCCATGCGATCGAGATCCTGCGGACGTGCAGCGAGGGCGTGCGGCAGGTGCTTGAGCTGGCCCGACGCACCGGGGCTAGGCTCATGCACGCCTCGACGAGCGAGTGCTACGGCGATCCCGTTGAACATCCCCAGCGGGAAACATACTGCGGCAACGTGAATCCGATCGGCCCGCGGTCGCCCTACGACGAGGGCAAACGATTCGCCGAGGCGATGGTGATGGCCTACCACCGCACCTACGGCATCGCCACGGGAATCGCCCGCATCTTCAACACCTACGGGCCGCGGATGCGGGACAACGACGGGCGCGTCCTGCCGAACTTCATCCGCCAGGCCCTCGCCCACGAACCGCTGACGGTCTATGGCGACGGCACCCAGACAAGGAGCTTCTGTTACGTGGACGACCTGGTGGAGGGCCTCCTCCGCCGGGCGGAGAGCGACTTCCCCGAACCGATTAACCTCGGCAACCCCGTCGAAGCCACAATGCTCCAGGTCGCGCAGGAAATCATCGAGCTCACCGGCAGCAGGCGCCGCCTCG
>CAZMVY010000027.1:0-819 GCA_964569765.1 uncultured Planctomycetales bacterium | reverse complement strand
TGGGCTTTGCCAGGACCATCGAGTACTTCCGGTCGCCCGGCGCGTGACCCGCGCCCGCCGGCCCCCGATGCCGGACTCGAAACCGATTTGACCGGCGGGCCGCGGTACCGCTACAGTGCGAGGCGACGCCGACGAACCGAGGGCACTGCCGTGAGCATGTGCGGCCAGCCATGAAACATCTGAGCTTGTCCGTCTTTTTCCCCTGCTACAACGAGGAGGCGAACGTGGAACGAACCACGTTGGCCGCTCTCGACGCCTGCCGGAAGATCACGGACGACTTCGAGGTCATCATCGTCGACGACGGCAGCCGGGACCGCACCGGCGAGATCGCCGACCGCCTCGCCGCGGAGCACCCGGAGGTCCGCGCCGTTCACAACCGCCCCAACCAGGGCTACGGCGGCGCACTGCAGGCCGGCTTTCGCGCCGCGCGCAAAGAATGGGTTTTCTATACGGACGGCGACGGCCAATTCGCCTTCAACGAGATCCCCCGGCTCCTGCCCCTGCTGCACCGCGATGGGATCGTCTCGGCCTCGCGGCTCGCCCGCCCCGCCACCGTCAGCACCCGCTCCACCAGCGGCTTGCGCCGCGCCACCGCCTCGAACGCCGCGAACGCCGTGCCGACGTTCTGCACGACGCAACCGACGTGCATCGGCAGCTTCCCCGGCGGAACCTCGCGGTTCGTGATCGACTGGATCAACTGCTTCTCGGCCCCTTGCGGGTAGCGCGTCCGGCACCCCCCCACCTCGACGCCCCGGACCCCGGCGCGCGCCTTCCGCATCGCCGCGCCGGCGTCGGGCTTGTTGTCCTCGATCCCCACGC
>CAZMVY010000026.1:25263-30610 GCA_964569765.1 uncultured Planctomycetales bacterium | reverse complement strand
GTGCGAATGGGTTTTCTCTGGCCATCGCCTTGGTCCGTAATTCCATTGATCCGTTCGTCCGCGGCCCCGCGCCCGGAGCCGTCGTGCGATGTTCGACGCCCGGCGGCGGCGGCGAGCGACCCGCCGCGCGGGACTGTCAGCCTCGTGTGCCGGCCGCGTTCCTCGTCCTGATCTGCCCGTCCACGAGGTTGACGACACGATGTGCCGCGGCGGCCACCTGCGCATCGTGCGTGACCATGACGATCGTCTGGCCCTCCTCGTTCAGGCGGGTCAACAGCGACAGGATTTCCCGCCCCGTCGCCGTATCCAGATTACCGGTTGGTTCATCGGCGAGCAAGACTCGCGGCCGGTTGATCAGCGCACGGCCGATGGCGACCCGTTGCCGCTCGCCGCCGGAGAGCTCGTTCGGCCGGTGGCGGATGCGGTCTTTCAGGCCGACCTGCTCGATCACTTTCCGGGCGTAGGCGGTCACGTCGGCTTTCCGCGAGAACCAACCGGCGATGGAGCTGCCCACCATCGCGGGCAGGAGGACGTTCTCCAGCACATCCAGTTCGGGCAGAAGGTGGTAGAACTGAAACACAAAGCCGAACGTCTGGTTGCGGAGGCGGTCGCGTGCGGCGGCGGAGCCGGCGAAGATGTCGTGGTCCTCGAAGAGAACCTTGCCCTTATCGGGCGTGTCGAGGGCCCCCATGATGTGCAGGAGGGTACTCTTGCCGCTGCCGGAGGCGCCCATGATGGCGAGGAACTCGCCGTCGCCGACGGTGACGGAGCAGCCGCGGAGGACGTGCAGATGGTAGCGGCCCAGCAGGTACGTCTTCTGGACCGACTGCACGCGGATGAGGGTGTCGCGCTCACTCATAGCGCAGGGCCTCCACCGGCCACACCCGGGCGGCCTTGACGGCGGCGATCAGCGAACCGGTCATCGAGGCGAGGATCGCCACGACGAAGATCACACCGACGTCCCAGGGTTTCACATCGTTCGGGATCCGGCTGAACGTGTACACTTCCGGGCTCCACACCTGGAGGTTCGGGTTGAGCTTCGTGAGCAGGTCCTGGATGTCGTTGATGTAGTGGACGAAGACCGCCCCGCAGGTAAGGCCGAGGATTCCGCCGACCACTCCGACGGCCGCCCCGTACGCGAGGAAGATGCTGGCCACGCCCTGCCAGGTGGCGCCGACGCTCTTGACGATGCCGATGTCCCGCGTCTTCTGCTGGACGATCATGTAGAAGATGCACCCGACCAGCAGCACGGCGACGAGGCTGATGATGCAGAACAGAATCGTGACGAGGACCTTCTCCTTCTCGACGGCCATGATGAACTTGGCCTGTTTCTCCTCCCAGGTCTTGATTTCGACCTCGCTGAGGAGCGCAGGCTCGGTGGTCTGATCGAGGTGCGCCTCCATGAAGTTCGCCCATCGGTCCTGGAGGAGCTTGCGCGTTTCGATGGCGAATTGGTGCGTCTTCTCCGCTGTGGCCTGTTCCCTCACCTTGATCTGCACCTGCGTCGCGCGGGGCGGGATTCGCGTCCCGTCCTCCCGCTTCGTTTCGCCCATCAGGAGCGCGTTCTGGATGATATCGAAATCGCCGTAGACGCTCACCGAGTCGATGTCGTACACGCCCGTGCAGGAGTCATCCACGAGGTGGAACGCGATCGTGGGGGCGCTCGTGCCTCCGCCGGCCAGCGTGCCCTTCGGCGTCAGCGGCAGGAGCGTGAGCAGCAGCTTGTATCCGCGCTGGTAGTACCGTTCGTACTCGCCACTGGGCAGACGCTTCGCGCAGACGTCCACGCCGACGATCAGGCCCGGCTCCGGATCGCCGACCCAGCCGGGTTGCGCCCGGTTTGCCTCGAAGTACCCGGCCGGATAGAAGAGGCCCGGGCCGGGGTAGGGTCCGGACCGTTGGCGCTGGGCCTCGGCCTTCTCCGCGGGCGTGGCCGTTTTCAGCCACCGCTCGTAGGCCGTCTGAAACTCCGGCGGGAGCACGATCTCACCCGATGCGTCGAGCCCGAAGGCCGGGATTTTCGCCGGCGCGAGGCTGTCCGTACCGGGGTAATAGCGCTCCAGGAAGAGGCCCTTCCGGAAGTCATTGACCCGGCAGGTTTCCTCAAAGCGGATGCCGACCACCTGCACCGGCTTGGTGATGTTGCTCGAAGGGAACCGCAGCAGACCGTAGTTCACGATGACCGGCGTGGCCTCCTCGATCCGATCGGGCATTTCCTTCTTGATCTGGTCGATGAATTCCTGATAGAAGGGGAACCCCTGAAGCGCGCCGTTCTCCATAATGAGGTCGCCCAGGAGCCCGCGCGACCGTGCCTTGACCATATCGAGGAAACCGCCCATGACGCTGATGACGATGAGTACCATTGCCGTGCACAGCCAGACCGCCGCAATGGCGAAGAACGCGATGCGGCGCTTGCGGAGGTAGCGAAGGCAGAGGAAGAGTTTATACATGCATCAGCGTCCGGGGTCCGGCGTCCGGGGTCCGGCGTCCGGGGTCCGGCCTTCAGGGTCGGGATGCGGGTTGTGTCGCCTGATGTTCCGAGTCGCTCTCCAATCCGGAGACCGGGGACCGGAAACTCTATTCATTGTCTTGCTCCGTCGCTTCGTCGCTCGTGTCGGCCGTGTCCGCGCACTCGGAGCGCGGCAACGGCCGCTGGAGCGGGAAGAGGATCACGTCGCGGATGCTGGTGCGGGTGGTCAGGAGCATGACCATCCGGTCGATGCCGACGCCCAGCCCGCCGGCCGGCGGCATGCCGTACTGCAACGCCGTGACGAAGTCCTCATCCATGACGGCCATTGTCTCTTCCTGCCCGGCCAGTTGGGCTCGGAGATTCGCTTCCTGAATGTCGGGATCGTTCAGCTCGGTATAGGCGTTGCCGACCTCCATGCCGGCGATGAAGGGCTCGAAGCGAAGGGCGATGCCGGGATCGTCGCTCTTGCGCCGCGTGAGCGGGCACAGCGGTGCGGGGTAATCGAGAACGAACGTCGGCTGGATCAGCTTGTCTTCGACCATGTGCTCGAAGACCTCGTTGATCACCACTGCGTCGTCCATCTTTGTCGGGTCCATACCGAGCGCGATCGCCTTCCTGCGCACCGCGGCGATGTCGTTCATGGGTACGCCGGCGTGCTCCGCGAACAACTCCGCATACGTGGCCCGCCGCCACGGGGGCGTATAGTCGATCGTGTATTCGCCAAAGGGCCGCCGGTATTCTCCGTCAAGGGCCTCGATCGCGGCGGCGAAGTGACCCTCGACCAGCGCCAGCATGTCGTGGTAGTCCCCGTACGCCTGATACACCTCCATCATGGTGAACTCGGGGTTGTGCTTCGTGCTGATCCCCTCGTTGCGGAAGTTGCGGTTGATCTCGTAGACACGGGGCAGGCCGCCGACGAGGAGGCGCTTGAGGTACAGCTCGGGGCTGATCCGCAGGTACAGATCGATGTCGAGGGCGTTGTGGTGTGTGATGAACGGCCGCGCAGCCGCCCCGCCGTACTGGGCCTGGAGCATCGGCGTCTCGACTTCGAGGAAGCCCAGCCCGGCCAGATGGGTTCGGATCGCCTGGATGATCGTGCTGCGGGCCTTGAAGACCTCGCGGACCTCGGGGTTGCTGAAGAGGTCCACGTAGCGCCGGCGGTAGCGCAACTCGACGTCGGTCAGCCCGTGCCATTTCTCGGGCGGCGGCCGCAGCGCCTTGGTGAGGAAGGTCAGCTTGTCGCCCCAGAGGGTGACCTCGGCGGTCTTGGTAGTGCCGAGGCAGCCGTCCACGCCGATGATGTCGCCCAGGTCGAGGAGCTTCACGACGGGCCACTGCCCCGGCAGGTGCTTCTTGGACAGGCCGATCTGGATGTCGCCGCTGCCGTCGCGGAGCGTCAGGAAGAACAGGTTGCCGAACTGCCGCAGCAGCACGATGCGGCCGGCGAGCCGGAAGCGCTCCGCGGTCCACATCTGCTCGGGCGCGATGCCCAGTTGCTCGGCCCGCGCCCGTACGGCGGCGGCGGGGGTTACGTTCTCGAACTTCGAGCCGTACGGGTCGACGCCCAGCTCGCGCAGTTTGGCGAGCTTGATGCGCCGGTCGTCCATCTGCGAATGGGGGGTACTCATATCGTGTTCAACAGATTCCTTGTCTGCATTGCAGGGCCAAAGCCGGCGTATCGTACCGGCGGCGCATACCGCACGCAATGCCGCGGGCGGGTTCGCGGAAAGGCCGGGAAGGAAACGAGCGGCCCGGCTCGGGTTCTTCACCCAGACCGGGCCGGCGTGGCCGTGGGGCCATGCTGTACCGATGCTTCTGACAACCAGCGATCCGCCGTCGCCCACTTCGTGACCTCGAACGCGATTCGCCAAGAACTGAATGCGCTCCGATCCCATTCCGATCCGACCGCATCCCGATCCCCGATGCGGCTTCGGCGGTCAGCGATCTGCGATGCACAAAGCGGGGGCTGCCCTGCGACCGGGGCCGTCCTTACTGGGCGTCGTAGTAGATCTCGTAGCTGCGGGTGCCGTCGGGGGCGGTGTGGGTCAGGTCTACTCCCTGCTGGCCGGGTGTCGTTACGACGCTGTAGTCGGCCGGTGTGGACAGCACGGTATTCGGCAGTAGGACGACGCGCCGTACGCTCGATTCGGAGGACAGGATCCTGGGCAGGCCGAACAGGTTGCCCACACCGATCGCGAGCGTCGAGTTGTTGCCCGGGTTGGTGGGCGTCCGCAGGTAGCGGATCACATCCACCCGCGAGAACGCCATCTTTCCGTCTACCGTGGGCGTAGCGCCGCGCGGATTCACGAATTTGAATAACTCAGTCTGCGGGTGGCCGTCTGCACCGACGCCGTCCACGGCGGCCCAGCAGGTGTTGCCGGCCGTCCCGTTCGGATCGGTCATCCGGATTCGCAGGTTCCGCGCGTACGGAAGGTCAACCCCGACTTCGACTATCGTGTACGGGCTGGCCAGTGTGGTCTGGCCCATGACGGACGACGGATTTGCGGTGCTGTCTGCGGTAGCGGGTGTCGTGAGGGTGAGCTTGAACGTGGCGACATAGAGATGCACGGCCGTGGTGAAGCTGCCGCCAGCCGAGTCCGTCACAGTGCACGTGGCGCGGTATGTGCCCCCCAGTACCGGAGCGGTGAACGTCGGACTGGCGGCCGTAGCACTGCTGAGTACGGTGGCAGTGACGTCCGCATCGGTAGGATCGAGCACGTTCCACGAATACGTATATGCGGGGACGCCGCCCATGGCAACGGCTGTCAGTGTAGCGGTGTCCGCGGTGGCCATTGTCTGCCGGGTCGTCGTCACCACGAGCGACAGGCTGCCGCCGACGTAGAGGTGCACGGCGGCGGCGAAGGTGGCACCGGCGGC
>CAZMVY010000026.1:25077-25163 GCA_964569765.1 uncultured Planctomycetales bacterium | reverse complement strand
ACACATGGACGGCGGCGGCGAAGGTGGCACCGGCGGCGTCGGTGACGGTGCAGGTCACCCGGTACGTTCCGGCGGCGGCGGGGGCG
>CAZMVY010000026.1:11101-24977 GCA_964569765.1 uncultured Planctomycetales bacterium | reverse complement strand
GTGGGGTCGAGCACGCTCCAGCTATACGTATACGGCGATACGCCGCCGGTGGCGGTGGCGGTCAGGCTGCTGTTCTGGCCGCTCGGCAGGCTGATGCGGGAGGCGGTCACATCGACGCACAGCCCCATCCCGACGTAGATGTGGGTCGAGGCCGTGAAGGTCGCGTTGGCGGCGTCGGTGACGGTGCAGGTCACCCGGTACGTTCCGGCGGCGGCGGGGGCGGTAAACGTCGGTCCGGGGATTGTGGCGTTGTTCAGGGCCGCGGTGGCATCAGCGCCGGTGGGGTCGAGCACGCTCCAGCTATACGTATACGGCGATACGCCGCCGGTGGCGGAGGCCGTCAGGCTGCTGTTCTGGCCGCTCGGCAGGCTGATGCGGGAGGCCGTCACATCGACGCACAGGGCCATCCCGACGTAGATGTGCGTCGAGGCCGTGAACGTCTTGAGCACCGAGTCCGTCACCGTGCAGTTCACCCGATACGTTCCCACGGCGGCCGGCGCCGTAAACGTCGGCCCGGCGCTCGTCGCGTCGCTCAGGGCGTCGGTTGCGTCCTCGCCGCTCGGCCCCACAACTGTCCACGAATACGTGATCGGCCAGACGCCGCCCGTCGCCGCCGCCGCCAGGATGGCCTGCTCCCCGGCCGCCGCAAGGCTCTGCCGCGTGGTCGTCACCGCCACGCTGAGCCCCTGATCCAGGCCGCCCCCGACGACGATCATGATCGACTCGATCGCCGAGAACCCCGCCGAATCCATCACCAGGCAACTCAGCGTGTACGTCCCGATCGTCAGCGCACTCGTGAACGTCGGCGACGCCGCCGTCACATCGTCGAGCCGGCCGTTCTCCGTCTCGCCGTTCGGGTTCGTCACCGTCCAGGCATACTGGTACGGCGGCACCCCACCCAGTACCACCGCACGCAGCGCCGCCCGCCCACCCCCGGCCACAACGTCCTGGCGGTCCGTCGTCACATCCACGCTCAACGGCTGCCCCACCAGGAACAGGATCGAGCCGCTTACCTGTTGTCCCACCGCGTCGCTGACCGCGCAGGTTGCCCGGTAGATCCCGTTGAGCGTCCCGCTCGTAAACGTCGGCGTCGCGACGGCCGCGTCATCCAGCCGGGCATTATCGACCGCGTTGTCCGGTCCCGTGACCGTCCAGGCGTACGTATAGGGCGGCGACCCACCGACCACGCCGACCGACAGGTGCGCCGTCCCGTTGGCGCCGCCGCCCGCGGGCAACTGCTGCCGGTCGATCGTCACATCCACCCGCAGCGCATCATACACGGTGATCGCCACCGAGTCGCGAAACCGCACGCCCATCGCGTCGGCGATATCACAACGCACCTGATACGTGCCCGTCACATTCGTGCTCGTGAAGGTCCGCGTGGCCGCGGTCACGCCGCTCAGCCGGTCGTCGGCGCTCTGGCCAGCCGGATCGAGGACGGACCATGTGTACGTGTACGGCGGCGGCCCGCCGATCACGTCCGCCGTGATCGTGGCCTGACCCGCCCACCCGCCGCCGGCGGCCACCCACGGCGTACTGGCGTTCAGTCCGCCGGCGGGCACCCACGGCGAACTCGTGCTCAGATTCCCCACGAGTTGCTGCCCGACGAAGATTTCCAGCGCATCCGTCGCGACCTGCCCGACCGCGTCGGTCACCGTGCAGACGATGCGGAACGTGCCGACGCCGCTGCCGCTGATGAACCGCGGCTCGGCGCCCGTCGGATCGCTCAACAGGCCGTCCAGGCGGTTGCCCGCCTCGTCGCGAACCGACCAGAGATATGTGTAGGGGCCTACCCCGCCGAGTACCGCCGCCGAAAGCGACGCCGTCCCGTTTGGCCCGCCGCCCGCGACGATGCGTTGCCGGTTCGTGGTGACGTTCACATCGAGGTTCTGGCTGACGGCCAGCAGGACCGAGTCGGCAACCTGCTGCCCGCTCGCATCCGTCACCGTGCAGGTGACGCGGTAGGTCCCGATCGTCGAGCCGCTGGTAAAGAGCGGATGCGATGCACGGGCGTCGTCGAGGCGTGCGCCGTCGAGCTGCCCGTCCGGCCCCGTGACGGCCCAGGAGTACCCGTACGGCGCAGCGCCGCCCCGGACCTCAGCGGACAGATACGTCATCCCCCCCGCGCCACCGCCCGGCGTCAGGTGGGGGCGTTCGGCGGTGACATCCACCGACAGGATGTTGCTGACGAGGATTCGCGCGGAGACCTCGGCCAGGGCGCCGGTCGCGTCGGTGACGACGCAGGTCACCTGATACGTGCCGAAGACGGCCCCGCTGGTGAAGATCGCCGTGTCGGACGATACGGCGGCAAGGCGGTCGCTCTCGATGTCGCCGTCGGGGTTGGTAACGGACCAGTCGTACGTGTACGGCGGGACGCCGCCCAGCGGTCGGGCCGTCAGCGCAACCTCGCCGGCCGGTCCGCCGCCCGTCGGGACCCACGACCGGTTCGCCGCCAGGTCGCACGCAAACGGCTGGCTCACGTGCAGGACGATCGCGCTGCGGACCTCCTTCCCGGCGGAATCGGTGACCCGGCACGTCAGGAGATAGTCGCCGACGAGCAACCCGCTCGTGAACACGGGATCGGGTACGTCGAGGGCGTCGAGCCGGTCGTCTTCAGGCTCGCCGCGCGGGTTGGTGACGGACCAGTGGTAGGCGTAGGGTTCTACCCCTCCGCGGACCGCGGCGCGAAGCGCGGTGGCGCTCCGCCCGGCGGGCCGGCCACCCGGCGGAAATACACGCGGACTCTCGCTCGTGATTTCGAGCGACAGCGGACCCCCGAACGCGCCGCTCAGCGGCGTGGCGAAGTCCGCCGGCATACAGGCGCTTGCCGCGGCCGCAAGCAACGCCGCCGTCCGGCAGAGCATCACGCCGACGACGCGGCGAACGGAATCGCTGGCGGGCGTGTGGCGGAGCATGCACACTCTCTCGATCATCCTCTTCCGGCGAAACGAACCGCGTGGCGCTCTGTCGACCGGCGACTCAACCTGCCGGGCCGGACCCCGGCGCGGCATCTCGCGATTCGAAGCACACACCGGTTCACGCCGTGCCGGAGTGTTCGCATCACGCAGGGAAGCACTCCCGCGGAAGCGTTATCGGTTGCATCGGCGCACATGCTTAGTTACTCAAACTGAGCCGTTTTGGGGCGAAGGCCACACATAACCAATGTAACGCCAAGGACTTGTGGCGATTTGCGATGTCGCGAAAAACGGCCGGTTCTTTCGTTTCTCGTGTCGGCGAAACGCAGTTTTCCAGCCATCTCCCGCAAGTCCTGTGTTGCCCGTTCGAAGAACCGCTCAGTTTGAGTAGTTAGAAAACGTCCGAATAGCAGCCGGCTTCACGACTTGCGTGCACGCGCTTCAGGGACAAAGTGGACCTTTAACACCCGCCCTGCGGCAGGCCGGAAGGCGCTTTGGTCGGATAGGGATCGCCAATGTCATCTCACGCGCCTTGGCGATACGGCGCATTCCGGCGAACCGTCAGTTGAGGATGGGAATTGCCTGGCTCGCACCGACCGGCGACGGCCGCAGCCGGATGTTGCATGTGGTTATAGGGCCGGCCATATTCGTCCAACGGCGAGCATCCTGCCTCCGGCCCGGCTCAGCTCGTGATTTCGCTGGCAGGGCAGGACGGATTGCCCGGGATCGGCCTTATCCGGCGCCTTTCCGTTCTTGCAGATAAGCAACCAGCTTTTTGGCCATCACCTTGGCCATGTCGCTCGGGCTGGTGCGCGCCGCCTTGCTCTTGCCTACCACGGTGAGTTTTCCAAGCAGCTTTCCGTCGGGTCCGGTCAGGGTCACGAGTACGACCCCGGTCGTCTCGGGGGAGATGGCGGCGCCGAGCGTGTCGGGGCTTTCGTAGTGGACAACGTCTGCATCAACCGTCGCTGGCGAAGCGCTTCCGGCAAGTGATTTTGATTCCTTCGCGGCAGCCGCCAGCTCCGTGCGCAGCGCCGAAAGGAACTCAGGCGAGCAGAGCTGCTCCGCTTCGTTCCGGATCGTGCCCACCTTCAGACCATCGACGCCGGCCAGACTGGGTGTCGTCGCGCGGCTTATCACTCTTGCCGAAGCGCCCGCCGCCTCGTGCAGTACCCGCTTGGCAGCCATTTCGGCGCAGCCGAGAGTTGCCGGGGCAATGCCCAGTGCCGTCGCGATGATCATCAGCCGTTTCATAGCAGTCTCCTTTTCGAGCGAAGATGAACGCGGACTTGCCCGCAGCGCCCCGCCTCGTTCCGGCGCCGGGCTGCAACAGGAGAACATTATACCAAGTGTTGCGAGGATGCGTCCACGAGACGCCACAGGCGACCGAGCGCGGGGGTCCGTGACAGCATCGGCGGGAACGGAGAACGCGCGGGTGCCATGCCCAAGCTCGCCTTCAGGCGGGCGCGGGCATGATGAACCCGGGTTGGGCCGCGCTCTACATGCCCGCGCCCCGGTAAACCGGGGACTTGGGCATGGCACCCAACGCCACGGGAATCGTCACGCGCCCCGAGCGCGGTGGCCGCCGTTCATACCATCTGCGCGCACTGCTTAGGCGGCGGCAGCACGCGAAGCCGCCGCGGCGACCACGTCCCCGCCGTCCGCGGGTGCGAAGTCGGAGGCTGCCGGCGACCTCGCATTGCGGTGCGAATTCGGTTAGCCTTGCGCCGCGATCGGCGATCGCAGGAGTGCAACGCTCGACGCGACGGCGACGGCCATGTACCGCCGTGCGGACAACGTGAACCAATGAGGGATGTCTATCCGTGAGCGCATCCGAGCGATACCGGCCGTGGTTCGTATTCGCCGGCGGGGGCACGGGCGGGCACTTATGCCCGGCTCTGGCGATTGTGCACGCCCTGCGGCAACTCGACGACGGGGTGGATGTCTCATTCCTGTGCACCGACCGGCCGATCGACCGCCGTATCCTCGGCGAGGCCGGTGTGGAGGCGATCCCGCAAGGGGTACGGCCGTTCTCGTCCCGGCCGTGGCGGTGGCCGGGGTTCCTGATGGCATGGCGGATAGCCATCGCACGATGCCGAGCGTTGTTTCGTCAGCGCAGGCCGGCGGTGGTCATCGGGGCCGGGGGCTACGGGTCGGACCCGCCGGTTCGGGCGGCTTTGGCCGAAGGGATACCCACGGCGATCCTGAATCCCGACCTGGTGCCCGGCCGGGCGAACCGACGCCTCGGGCATCGCGTCGATCGCATCTTCGCACAGTGGCCCGGGACCGCCGAGTACTTCCCCGGGGCCGGTGGCTTTCGGGCGTGGGGCTGTCCGGTGCGGGCGGGGTTTCTCTCGCCGCGCGAGGAGCTGCGCCGGAGCGGACTTGCCCGGTTCGGGTTGCAACCTCATTTGCGGACGTTGCTTACGACCGGGGCGTCGCAGGGGGCGCGGACGATCAACGAAGCGATGATCGCCTTGGCGCCCGAGTTGGCGCGGCTGGGCGGCTGGCAGGTGCTGCACCTGAGCGGCCCGGCGGATGTCGAGCGGGCGCAGGCGGCGTACCAAGCGGCCGGTCTGCACGCCACGGTTCTGGCGTTCACCGACGCCATGCCGGAGGCGATGGCGGGGGCGGACGTTGCGATCTCGCGAGCGGGGGCATCAACGCTGGCGGAGCTTACCGCGATGGGCCTGCCATCCATTCTGATGCCGTATCCGTTCCACCGCGATGAACACCAGCTATGCAACGCGAGGGTGCTGGCGGATGCCGGAGCGGCCCGGATCGTTCGGGACCGGATCGCTACGGCGGAGAACGCCGCCGCCCTGGGATCCGCTTTCTTGCCTCTAGCGCGGGACGCATCGCGTCTGTCCGCCATGGCGGAGGCGGCGAGGCGTTTGGGCCAGCCGGATGCTGCCCGCCGGATTTCGGCGGAATTATTGGACATATCGCACGGCCGCGGGGCGGTTCGTTCCGCGTCCTGAGCGCCTCAAGGATTCGCGCGGCGCGGCCCGATATGAACGATAGGCGGTTGGATCGGGCGAGGAACGTGCGCGCTTGCAAAGCGGGCACGAGTCGATAGGATCATACGGTCGAGCGAGGGGCGGCGCAGCCGAAAAGGGCGCGCTGCCGGAAAGGGCCAACAATCATGGCGCAGGGCGCACGGACGCGCCGCATTCCGCAAACGGATGCGGTCACGCCGACAGTCGGTATTCATCCCACCATTGATCTTGAGACGGGCGGGGCCAGGGAGTTTCTCGGAAAGCGGGTGCATCTGATCGGCATCGGCGGTTGCGGCATGCGGGGCGCTGCGTTGATCCTCATGCGCCGCGGCGCGTCGGTGAGCGGCTCGGACGCGTCGCCCTCGAGCGAGATCGCCCGTCTCGTGAAGGCCGGCGCCCGGATCTCGATCGGCCAGCGCAAGGAGAACCTGCCGGATGACGTTGACCTGGTGGTGTACTCGGCGGCCATCAAGCCGGAGAACCCGGAACTGGTCGAGGCACGTCGGCGCGCGTGCGAGACGATCAAGTACTCCGACCTGTTGGGGCGTCTGATGCGGGGGCAGGAGGGCATTGCGATCGCCGGCACGCACGGCAAGAGCACCACGACGGCGCTGACGGCTTATGCCTTGCGGCGCGCCGGTCGGGATCCGTCGTTCGTGGTCGGTGCGATGGTGGAGCAACTCGGCGGCGGCAGCGGCGTGGGCGACGGCCCGCACTTCGTCGTGGAAGCGTGTGAATACGATCGCTCGTTCCTCCATCTTTCGCCGAAGTACGCGACGATCCTCAACATCGAGGAGGATCATCTCGACTGCTATCGGGACCTGGATGACATCGTTGACGCGTTCCGCCGGTTTGCGGGTCTGCTTCCGTCGGAGGGTGTGCTGATCGTCAACGGGCAGAGCCGGGCGGCGATGGCGGCTGCGCAGGCCACGGCGGCGCAGGTGGAGACGTTCGGCTTGGATGGAGATACTACCTGGCAGGCGGTCGATCTGAGCGCGGATCGGGGTTGCTTCCGGTTCGGCATCGCGCGCAACGGGGAAGTGCTGGCGCGGACGCGCCTGCAGATTCCCGGGCGTCATCACGTGGGCAACGCCCTGGCGGCCGCGGCGCTGTGCTGGCACGGTGGCGTGGCGATGGAGGCGGTGGCGCGGATCCTTCCGGAGTTCCGCGGCGCGCAGCGGCGGCTGACGCTTCGCGGCGAGGCGAACGGCGTGACGGTGCTCGACGATTATGCGCATCACCCGACGGAGATTCAGGTTACGCTGCGCGCGGCCCGCGACATGTATCAGCCCCGTCGGCTCTGGGTTGTGTTTCAGCCGCACCAGCACTCGCGGACGCGGTTCCTTCTGGCCGATTTCGCCCGGAGCTTCGCGGCGGCGGACGTGGTCGTGGTGCCGGAGATCTACTTCGTGCGGGACAGTGAGTCGGAGCGCAGCCGCGTGACGGCTCGCGATCTGGTTGATCGGATCTGTTGCAACGGCGGCGTGGCCCGCTACGAAGCGAATTTCGACGCGATCGTGGAACAGCTAGCATCCGCCGTCGAGCCGGGCGACGTGGTCCTGACGATGGGCGCGGGCGACGTCTGGCGGGTCGCGGACGATCTTGTGGCGCGGTTGAAAGGGTCGGCGCCCGTGGGCGAGTTTGTGTTCACGCCGCCGGGTACCGTCGTGACGCTGGGCGATCTGAGGGACGCGGGATGACGCTTTCCGCCGTCGCAGAGTGTTGCGTGGAGAACGCCCCGCTCGGGCCGCTGACTTCGTTCGGGCTCGGCGGCTGCGCGCGCCTGCTGGCGACGGTGAGCACCCCGGACGAACTCCGCCGGCTCCTGGCGCAGGCCCGGGAGGCGGGCCTTCCGGTGTACGTGCTGGGCGGCGGCGCGAACGTGCTTGTGAGCGACGACGGTGTGGACGGAGTGGTGGTCCGGCTCCAGGGCGCGGCGTTCAACGAAATCCGATGGGACGGTCCGCGGGTCACCGCCGGCGCCGCAGTCGATATGGCGAAGCTGACGCTTGCCTCCGCACGACGAGGACTGTCCGGCCTCGAGTGCATGGCAGGGATTCCCGGCACGCTCGGGGGCTGCATCCGCATGAACGCCGGGGGAAAGTACGGAGAGATCGGAAGTGTGGTTCGGCGTGTATGGACCGTGGACCGGTCCGGTTGCCGCCGTGAGTGGAAGCAGGAGGAGCTCGGGTTCCGCTATCGCGGCTGTGCGCTGCAGGATGAGATCATTGAGCGGGCGGAACTCGAGCTGTCGCCGACCGAGACGGCGCGTGCGATGGCGAGGTATCGGGAGATCTGGGAATTCAAGAAGAAGTCGCAGCCCCTTTCGAGCCACAGCGCCGGGTGCATCTTCAAGAACCCGCCGGGTGCATCTGCCGGTGCCCTGATCGACCGGGCAGGGCTTAAGGGCACGGCGGTGGGCGGTGCGGTTGTTTCCGCGCAGCATGCGAACTTCATCGTGGCCTCCAGGGAAGCCTCCGCCACGGACGTCATCCGGCTCATCCGGCTTGTGCGCCGCCGGGTGAAGGAGAGCTTCGGCGTGGAACTGGAGCTCGAAGTGAAGCTGTGGCCGGACGGCGTGAGCGAGGATTGTTGACGATTGCGGCGCCGGGCGCAGGCAGCGCCGGGGCGTCTGCGGTTCTTCGAAACATCGGAGCAGTGAATCACATGGCAGGGACGCCGACACGGGATTCGGGAATCGCTCCGGGGCGGCCGCGCCCGCTGCGGATCACGGTGCTTCGGGGCGGCCCCGGCGCCGAACGCGAGGTGAGTCTCAAGAGCGGTCGGGCCGTCGCGGCGGCGCTGCGCCTCTGCGGCCACCAGGTCTTCGAGGCGGACATCTCTCCGTCGGATCTCGGCGCGCTGGACGAGCCGGCGGATATGGTGTTCATTGCGCTGCACGGCACGTTCGGGGAGGACGGGCAGATTCAGCGAATCCTGGAGCAGCGGGGATTGCCCTATTGCGGTTCGGGGCCGGAGGCCTCCGCGCTGGCCATGAACAAGGTCCGCACGAAGGCGCGGTGCATCGAAGCGGGTGTTCCGACCCCGCGGTTCGACGTGGCGCTACCTTCCCGATGGCGGCAGGCGTGCATGAACTGGACGCCTCCGGTGGTGGTCAAACCGGTCGCCGAGGGCAGCAGCGTGGACTGTGTGATCGTGCAGGACGCGGTGGAGTTCATCCCCGCGGTGCGGCATCTGGTTCGCAAGTACGGCGAGTGCCTGATCGAGCAGTTCGTCCGCGGTTTCGAGCTCACCGTGGGCGTGCTGGATCAGCAGGCGCTTCCGCCGATCTGGATCCGGCCGGCACGGGGTTTCTACGATTACGAGGCGAAGTACATCGACGACCGGACCGAATACCTGTTCGATATTCCTCTGCCGGCCGCGACGTTGCGGCGGGTTCAGGAACTCAGCCTGCGGGCCTTCGCGGCCGTCGGGTGCCGCGATTTTGCGCGGGTGGACTGGATGGTCGATGCGGAGACTCGTGAGCCGTATCTGCTCGAGATCAATACGATTCCCGGGTTTACGGATCATTCGCTGTTGCCAAAGGCGGCGGCTCAAGCGGGGATCGGCTTCGGCGAGTTGTGCCAGCGGCTTGTCACTCTGGCGATGAACCGGGCCGTCGCGGGACGCGGTCGCGCGGCGGGTTGATCGCGGCGTTCTGAGGGCATCAAACGACCGATGACAAGGCGATCGCGACAGCGGCAGTCGGACGGTACCCCGGGCATGGCGGCACGGGCGATGCATACCTTGTCGGGCGCCGCAGGCCGAGTGAGCCGGCGTCAGTGGCTGACGGCGCTCGGTGTGGCGGCGTTCGTGGCGGGTGCCCGGTGGGGCCTGGGCCGGATGGAACAGACCGTTCGCAGTCTTCCAGCCTGCAGTCCGCGGCCGCGGCTTCAACTCGCGGAACTGCCCGAATGGGCAATCAAGGAGGGCTGGACGCCGCGGCTTGCTTCGATCGTGACCGTGGATCCGAGCGACGCGTGGCTCGATGAGCGGTTGACGGAGCGCCTGGCGGAGCGCTTTCGCCGCAGCGGGTGGGTCAAGGACGTCCGATGGGTGCGGAAGTATGCGGACGGAACCGTGCGGGTCTCCTGCGAGTTCCGCCGGCCCATCGGCATGGTGCAGACGCGGGAAGGGTTCATTCCGGTGGATATCGAGGGCTATCGCCTGCCGGAGGTGTACGACCGGCTCAGCCCCGGCTGGATCATGATTACGGGCGTGGTGTCCGCTCCCCCGCCGCCGGGGAGCCGATGGGACGACGGCGACGTCCGCGCCGGCGTGCGTTTGACGGCGATGCTCTTCGAGCAGCCCTGGGCAAGCCGCATCACGGCCATCGACGTGTCGAACTATCACGGGCGGCGCGACCCGGCGCGTCACCATATTGTTCTGGCGACGCAGCAGGGCACGCGGATCCGATGGGGCTCGGCCCCCGGCGAGGAGATCGAAGAACCCACCCCCGCAGAAAAGATCCGCAACATCGAGCAGCAACTCCGCATGGACTCGGCCCGGGCGTGGGTTGACGTGAGCGTCTTTTCGGACAAAGTCATCGCCCCCGCAGGGCCGCAGACAACCATGCGGGTCGCCAATCGCGCCGGCACCGAGCGATGATTCCGATTGCCGGCGGGCGACCGGCGCCATAGGATCGGGAGGGCGACGTGGGCGGATCGGGCGGTTGGACTCACCGCGCCGGGGTGTATGCCTGCCCCGGGGGCAGCCCGGAAGCGGAAGCGCAGAGGCGATCTCGGGTCTCATGCCGGAGTGGATCACGCAAGTCGGAGAATTGATTCGCTATCACCTTCCCGCAGGCGAGGCGGCGTCGTTGTGGCCGGCGGTTGTAGCGATTGCCGCCGGGATAGTCCTGTGCGTGGCCGGGGCGAAACTGGTCCGGATGGCGGTGGTGCTTGGCTTCGCCGGGGCCGGCGCGATGCTCGGGGCTGAGGCGGCGGAGCAGTTCTCGGTCTCCGCGATCGGCGGAATCGTCGTGGGCATCATCGTTGCCGTTGTGATCGGTTACGTGTTGTTCCGGTTGTGGGTGGCGATCCTGGCCGGGTTGGTGGCCGTCGCCGTCGCGGCGTGCATCGCCGTCGGGCCGAGCGTTCCCTCGCTCCTGCAGGAATATGACGATGCCCGGATCGCCGGAGGGGCGACCGGGGACGGTTTCGCGCTGCTGACGCCTCAGCAGCAACAGGCTTCTCAGCACGCCGGCGCGTGGGAGTACTGTCGCGGTTTTGCAGCGCATGTCCGGTCGAGGTATCCGGGCGACACTCGCCGTATGGCCGTGATCCTCGCGGCGGCTTTCCTTGCAGGCGCGGCATTCGGGCTGTTCGCGCACCGCTGGGCCATCGTGCTGGGGACCGTGACGCTTGGAACGATGCTGATCCTTTCGGGCGCCGTACCGCTGATAAGCCGCTATTACCCGTACGCAATCGAGCGATGTGTGCAGCGGCCGGCCGAGTCGCTGATCGGTCTGGGTGTGTGGCTGTTCCTGGTCGTGGCCGTTCAGCGTCGCGGCCTGCGGCCGACCGTCGCATTGGCTGCCCCGCCGGCCCAGGCGAATCCCGCAAGCTGACGCGCATGTGCCGTCTGCGGCATACCCGTACTCACAGCCGACGGTTATCGCTCCCTTCGCCTCCTCGATCCGCGCAGGGCAGGTCCGCTTTTTCGTCGCCGTCGGCGTTCCGGTTCAAGACGAAGCGGCGTGGCGGATCAGCCGATGTAATGTGGGTGCCGCGCCGATCCCCCGTGACTGCGCGGGTATCACCGTCTGACAGAAGAGCCGGCATCGGCGGCGGGCGCGAGCAATGCCACGCGGCCCTCCGTCGGGGCCTCAGGGCGGCGGAATCGACGGCGGATAACCGTTCCGCGAAGCAGGAAAGGCGGCGGACTGATGATCAACGAAGTCTCGTTGCGCCAGTGGCTCGTCTGGGTTGTCGAACAGGATCCCGGGATGGGATTGTTGTTTGCCGGTGGAGGCCTGGTCTTCCTAATCCTCCGGTGGCGTTTGTTCCGGTACCTGATCACCGCGTCGCTGGCAATCCTGTCCGCCGTGGTGGCCGCCCGAGTGGTGCCGACGGAAGGCTGGGATACCGTCGGCCTGGCAGTCGGCGTGGCGCTGCTGGGCGGATACATTGCCGTTCGTTTCGCGCGGACGGCTGTGGCGTTGCTCTCCGGCGGGTGGATGGCCGCCCTGGTGCTCGGAGCGATGGTGCACCTGGGGGCGCCGCCGGGCGCCGCTGCCGTTGCAGCCGCCGTTGCGTTCGTGGCCATCGGGGCCATGGCCTTCGCCGCGGTGCGGCCCTGCGTGGCCTTTGTCACCAGCGTCGAGGGCACCATTCTTCTGCTGACGGGTCTCTCGATTCTGCTGGCAGCGTTTTCCCGCTACTGGGTATTCCTGAGCGATGCGATCGAGCACAACCCGGTGTTTCTGCCGTTCGCGATTCTCGCGGGAACCGTGACCGGCTACTACGTTCAACTGGCAGACATGCAGGAGAAGGAAAGCGGCCTGTCACCCGCATGAAGGCCGCCCCCCGCACGCGGGAGAAAGCCAATGCCGGCGAAGCGTGCCGCGGGGCCGGCCCCGGCGCGCCTCGCATTGGCGGACTGTCGTTTGTCGTCACCACGCCTGGTCCGTCGGCAGCCAGAACTGGAGCCGGTAGGCCAGCCAGCTCAGGAATCGGCGCGGCCACCCCCGGCGCTGCACATCGGCGAGGGTATACGGCGAGGCCGCGTCCCAGAGCGCGTCGAACCGTTCGGCCATCGGCCGGGTAATCCGCTCATCGCGGCTCCAGATCGCGATCTCGAGGTTCCGGAAGAAGCTCGTTCGATTCAGGTTCGCACTGCCGACGATGAGATAGTGGTCGTCGGCCATCGCCGCCTTCGTGTGCAGCATGGTCCGGTGATGCCGCCGAATCTGCACGCCCGCCCGGAGCAGTCGGCCGAGCACATGGCACAACGCCCAGTCCGCGGCGGTCACGTCGCTGCGCGCCGGCACGAGCACGTTCACGTCGACGCCGCGGCGCACTGCCTTGCGGAGCGAGCGGATCATCTTGTGATCGGGGATCAGGTACGCGTGGGCGATGCGGATCCGGCGGCGCGCCCGCGAGAACAGGTGAAGATGCGCTCGCTTGATCGGGGAGAAGTTCGGCGCGGGAAATCCGTCCAGGATGAGCGACCGCTGCCAGTGCAGGGCGTGCCGGCGGCCTCGCCGGAGGGTGACCCGGGGAAACTGCCTCGCCCAGACCTTTTCGAACGATGTCCGCGCCTGGTGGACGATCGGTCCTTCGATCCGCACGTGGGCGTCCTCCCAGTCGGCGAGCCGGGCGGAGATATTGATCCCGCCGAGGTACGCCACGCGCTCATCCACGACGAGGAGCTTTCGATGGTTGCGGCGATCCAGCTTGCGCCAGTGGTGCAGGACGCGGTCGCGGAGGATCGGGTTGAAGGCCGATACCTCGATGCCCTTCGTCCGCATGGAGTCGAAGAAGTGCGCCGGCGTATTCATGCATCCGAGGGCGTCGTACATGACGCGGACACGACAGCCGTCGGCCGCCCGCGCGACGAGGGCATCCCGAAACAGACGTCCCGCCGTGTCGTCGTCGAAGATATACATCTCCAGGCCGATGTCGCGCCGCGCGCGCTGAATGTCGGCAAGCATGTCCGGATAGAGGGAGCGTCCGGTGAAGTACAACCGGGCGTCGGTCAGGTCGTCGGCGGGCGGCCTGTCGGGCTTTCGGTGACGCACGGCCTGATTGTAACGGCAACGGGGACGATTGTGCACGCATCCTCAGGAACAGAAAAACAGCGCCCCGCGTGCGCGGGGCGCTGTGTTCCGATTCTCTTGGTCAAAGGAGGCCCGTCGCGTTCGTCGCGCGGCGGGGTTACGTTGGCGCGTTGCTCACTTCCTGCGCCGCAGCATCGCCAGGGCCCCGAGGCCGCGCAGGGCCCTCGTCATCGGCTCGGGAC
>CAZMVY010000026.1:0-11091 GCA_964569765.1 uncultured Planctomycetales bacterium | reverse complement strand
GTTGTCAACGCGGTTTGTCCCGGCGGTGGCCGTCGTTACAAGGCTCGCCATCCGGAAGTAGACCGTTGCCTTGATGTCATGCGAGGCCGGGCCGGCGATCGGGCCCAGGGTGTACACCGACTGGCGGGTCCCGGTCGAACTCCACGCGCTTCGGGCGGGCGGGCCCTGCGTCGTGGTATTCACCAGTACCGTGTAGCTGGGGACCAGGTTGATGAAGGTAAACCCGTCCGTGCTGTATTGCAGCGCGAAACTCTGCGGGCCGGTCGAGCTGGCGGCCTGATCCCACGAGATCTGGATGTTCGTGTAGCCGATCGTGCTGACCTTGAACTGATAGTAATCCCCCTCGCTCCAGTAGTTGGAGCTGTACGATTCGTCGGACCCGTTCCCGACGGGGTTGCTGTAGACGACGCTCGAGTTGGCGTGCCATCCGCTCGCCTCGCCCGCGCCGGTTTCCGGCGCAAACGGCCCCGCCGACGCCGGGACGCTGACCTCAAACGTCCACTCCGCGATGACAGCCGCATTGGCCGCGGTCGCCATCAACACGATCGCCAGACTTGCCGTGATCAGTTTCATTTTCGCACCTCCGGGAATGAAAGACTCCACTCGGCGGGCCGTGCGCACCGCCACTGTTCCGTGACTGCAACCCCTCCCCGGACATCTTCGTCCGAAGGCTGAGCACCCATCCGAGGTGACGCCTTTACCCTCCACCTGAACTGTATTATACGACCGCGGGGCATTCCCGCAAGCAGGAAAGTGGCCATCGGGCGAGAATTCGCGCGATCTTCACACAAGCCCGCGCGGCACGAATCGGACGCAGATACGATCGGCTTGTAGCTTCTTGTCTCGCGGAGCGTTATGCACCTCACGTCCATGTGAGTATATCGGGCCGACGCAGGGTACGACCATCGACGCAAACGTCGATCATAGGCCAGTCGACGCCCTGCGTGAGAATCTCCGTGCCGCTGTCGGTCACGAGAATGGTGTCCTCGCTCTTCGTGCCGCCGATGGATGGATTCCATGCGAAGGCCTGATTCGCTACGACCGCGACCTTGCAGGACGGGTCGGCACGGACCTCCCGCCCGAGGTATCCCGTGGAACCGCCCTGGTGATGCCGCTTCCATTCGTCGGGGTAACCGGCCTCGGCGTACGATTGCTGGGCCGTTCGGAAGATCTCGCCGAGCGTACGACCGGGGCGGGTCGCGGCGATGAGCGCGGCATCGACGCGAACGACGGCGTCATGTCTGTGCCGCAACCCCGGCGGCACCGACCCGAAGGACACCAGCCGCGTGGCGGAGCCGAATAGACCGGCCCGCTCGGCGGAGACGACCACCATGACCCGGCTGTCGATCCGGCGGGGTGTCGGCAGGGGATGCCGGTAACGGTCAATCCGCTCGTCTGCGGCGACAAGCAGCACGGGGGTGCGGATGCCCTCGCGGTTCAGTCGCGCGGCCAGGGCAGCCGCGATTTCCAGCTCGGTCATGCCGGGCTGGGCCTGGCGACACACCTCCTGGAGACCCGCGCCGATCGCCGTGCCCAACGTGCGGTAGCGTCGCATCTCCGGTTCGCAGAGCTGCCAGCGCAACTCGTGAAAGGCGGCGGGCAGCGGCACGACGTGGCCGGGCATGCCGGGCAGTATCACGTCCGCAGCGGCCTTGCGACCGCCCACGACGTCCGCCCACACCCGGGCGGCATCCTGCGGATCGAACCAGGCAAACTCGACCACCTCGATGTTGCGGTCGTGCAGCTCCTCCGCCCGCATGCGCGGAGATTCGATCGTGTTCGCGACACATTGGAGGCCGTCGCGCGTCGCGACGAGCGTGGCATTGCCGATCTCGGACGCCTGTCCCACGTGGTTGACACACCCCGCCGTCAGCCAGGCGAAATTCGCCCGGTGCGTCAGCAGGACGGCGTCGAGTTGATATCGATCAAGGAAGTCGGCGAGTTTCGACCGCTTGAGGTCCATTTCCTGGACAGGCGTCATCGTCTCATGCTCCTGAAAGGGCGGATTGCCAGGATTCTAGATCGGCGCCGGGATATCTCCAAGTTCTTCGCGTGTCGGCTGTCGGCTGTCTTGCGCCAAAGCTCGGGGACGGGCGGCGAAGGCCCTCGCCGCAACCTCCGGGCCCGGCCCGGCAGGTCCGTTCCGGGCTCATTCTTTCTGCGGTTCTCTGCCGATAAGTGCGTATGTGAGCGAGGCGGGGAATCCGTGCGCAGGCGGAATGCCGTGCCCGTAGTTCCCCCCCCCGGTTGAGGCACGCCGTATGGAATACGCCGCGATGACGTTCTGGCTGGTCGTGATCGTGTTCACGGCCCTCGGAGTGCATCGGCTGTGGAGCGGGCTCGTTCAGCCCCGCGTGGTCAACTCGATCCTGTTGCCCGGAACCCTGATCGCGCAGCTCGGCCATGTCCTCGGGTTGCTGGTCACCGGCGGAACGGTCAACAACACGACGCTCATCAAGGACGACGATTCCGGCGAGCCGCAGACCGGCAAGGACGTCAAGCCGCGAATCCCCGTGATCGGCCCGATCCTCATCGCAATGCTGCCGATGCTGGCGTGCGGGGCGGCGATTTACGCGGTCTCGCAGTACATGGGGCGGGACATCCTTGCCCGGATGCAGGGCGAGGCCGTACCGCGGCAGTTGCCCACCATGCTCGCCGCCGTCTGGCCGATGCTCCGCGAGAGCATCACGCTCGTCGAACGCCTCGTCGAGGCCACGCGAGCCAGCCGGTTCGACGACTGGCGGACTTGGGCGTTCGTCTACCTCGTCATCTGCCTCACGGTGCGCATGGCACCGCTGCCGGGGACGCTGCGCGGCGCGATCGGAGCGATCTTTGTGCTGGGGCTGGCGGCCGCATTGATGGGAATGGCCTGGCCTTCAACGGAGGGTGCGCCGGGCTTGCTGGACCGCGCCTGGCCGGTGTTGACATTCAGCGTGGCGGTGCTGTTGTTTCTCCTGCTGCTGAGCCTGGCCGTCCGCGGGGCCTTCGGTCTGGTGAAGATTCTCTTCGGGCAGGAAAAACCGGCCTGATCCTTGCAGCCCGCCTGCCGGTTTCCTGAGACCGCGCGCGGTCGCCTCGCCTACAGGTCGAACGCCTCCAGAGGCCGTGATGTCACAAATGCAACCCCCGCGCGGATCGTCTCATCGCCCAGCGGCCGGCAATAGACGAACGTCGCGGGTACCCAGAGCGTTTCCGGGCCGGCACCGAGCCCCAGCATGACGGCCATACCCGGGCGCAGCCGGTATTCACCCCGCAGTGCGCGTTCGATAGGGTCCTCGACCAGTTCGCGCGGGAATGTCAGCCCGGCACCGCCCTGAGACACATCCAACATGCAGGCGCGAAGGCGCCGCCAGTCTGCGGCGAACACGCGGATGTCGTCCCGGGTTCGCACGCGGGGCCATTTTCGCCGCGTATCCTCGCCGGCATCCATCGCCTCGCCTGGCAGGCCTCGCAGCATCCGGTCGATTTCCCGATTCACGTCCTTACCGAGCAGCCCCCAGGAGCGGCGCGCCCGCCTGTAGGATCGCAGGGCCTCGCGGACTTCGTGTTGGGCCTTTTCCCAGGCGCGCTCGTGCAGCGAGGCCCGAAGGGGCCGCGTGGGATCCGATGCCGCCTCGGCTCCGATTCCGTCGAAAACGCCGGCACAGGGGTCCACCGCCGGTCCCTCACGCTGCGTCGCCTCCAGCCCGACTCGATACCCGCTGACCATCCGGGTGCAGTGCACCACCCGCATCTCCCCGCTCCACAGGGTGCCGCGGAAAGCAAGATCGACCCACGCGTACTCCCCTGGCTGCCAGGCGGCGAGAGAGCGGAGCGAGACGCCGTCTGCGCTGATATCCCAGAGAAAGCACCTCATGCCAGGATCCGAAGCCGCCTGCCCCAGCCGGCGCAGCCACACCGGGGCCGGAAGGATCCGGCGCGGGGAGATGCGCTTCCCCTTCCACGTATCCTGCAAGCACTCGGGGTCGAACTCGATGCGGCGGACAAACTCCTGAAGGGTTTCGATCCGCGCGATGGCGGCGGCTGTCGGCACGATTCTCTCTCCCGCTGCGGCGATCCTCGCAGGCAGGATACGATACAACGCATTGCCAGGACAAGAGCGCCGTCGGCCGATAATGATGAAAACGCGGCCGGAAAAACCCGCCATCCCCGGGGGTTGCGCGCTTATCGTCCTCCGTGTGCTCAATCCTCACGACGCCGGCGCTTGCCCCGGCTGCGTCGGTATCTTACATCCCAGTCGGTGTCATGAAGTCAATGCGTGCAAGAATCGCATGCGGCGTGGGCGGCCTGCTGCTTCTGCTGATCGCCTGTTGCGTGGTGATGCGCGTCGGCTCCCTGCCGGCGAGTCGTGTTGACGGGGCGGCCGCGGGCCGTCCGTCCGGTCTGATTCCGGCGGGCACGCGCCCGGGGGCGACGGCCACGAAATGGACCCTTGTAGCGATGGTCGCCGCCGGTGCCGGGATCGCCGGCTATCTGTGCGTGTCCGTATATGCGAATCTCCGTCGCGATGCCGCGAGTCTGCGGGCCGGCATCCTCGCCCTGGCCGGGGACCCCCAGGCAGTCGAGATGCCGAAGCTGGCATATGGCGAGCTGAACGACTGCGCGGCGGCCGTGCTGACCGTGGCCAGGCGGCTGAGCGCGCAGATGACCAAGCTCAGCGAGGAGGCCTTTCAGGATCCGCTGACCTCGCTGCCGAACCGCCGGGTCTTCCGGGATATGCTTGCCCGCCAGGTGGCCTTCGCCCTGCGCACGCATCAGCCCTTGTCCGTGGTCATGGTGGACCTGGATCACTTCAAACTGCTCAACGACCGATATGGACACCAGGCCGGCGATGTCGTACTCCGGCACGCGGCTGGGCGCCTGGCCAGTCTGGTCCGGGCGTCGGATGTCGTGGCCCGGCTCGGGGGCGAGGAGTTTGCCATCCTGTTGCCCGGCGCGGACCTGTCCGAAGCCATGCGGCTGGCGCACGATCTTCGCGACGCCCTTCGCAGCGATACGGTGGCTGACGGGGAGCGCGAGCTTCGCGTTACGGCGAGCTTCGGCGTAGCCGAGCTTCATGCCTCCGGGATCCGCGATCCGGGTATGCTGTTGCAGCAGGCGGACGTCGCTCTCTATGAAGCGAAAGGCGCCGGCCGCGATCGGGTCGTCGCCGCCCGGCGGAGCGCCGACGCCGGGTGCAGCGAGGCGGGCGGCTCGCCGGTCACCGCCGCAGAGTTCTCGTGCCGGGGTGCGGCAGCGACGGGTTCGCGAGACCAGCAGGGGGCCTCCGGGGCCGACACCTTTGCCCTGATGGGATGCACATTCTCGTTTCTACGAGCCATGCCGGATCGGCAGCGCGTCGCCCGCGACCTGCTCCAGCAGGTCGCCACGGTGCTGCAATGCCGGTGTGCTTCGCTCCTGCTGTTGGACGAGACGGGCAGAAGCTTCGATCCAGTTGCGATCATCGGAACCTGCGGGGGGCAGCCGTCTGCGGATACCCCTGTGCCCCCGGAGTTGTGCCGGTGGTTGGCCGAAAAGCGGATGGGCGAATCGCGCCGGGGCGTCGAAACGGCGGATCGTGGACTGTTCCACCTGACGGATCCAGACAACGGCGAGGCCGTTGTCTACCTGCCGCTGGCCGTGTACGAGGAGGTGCTCGGCGTGGTCAAGGCGGCGGGGCTGCCCGCGGACACAGACCTGTCGGGATCCCGGTATGCGGTGGTTCAGGCGATCTGTGCGATCGGCGCCACGGCGATCCGAAACTGCGATCTCTACTCGCGGCTTGAAGACCGTGTGCTTGGATCGATCAAGGCGCTTGCCGGCGCGGTCGAGGCCGCGCTGCCCCGTAAACAGGGACACGCGACGCGTGTGAGCGATCTTGCCGTCGAGATCGCCCAGGCCATGGGGCAGCGGAACCAGGAGGCCCTGCGGTCGTTGCGGTTCGCCGCCCTGCTTCATGACATCGGCGAGCTGACGGTGCCCCGCGGCATCCTCGAAACCCGGCGGGGCCTTCGCAAACGCGACCGGGAGGTCCTCCAAGGACATGCGGCTGCCGGAGCGGCGATCCTGGAGGGAATCCCGGAGCTGCGTAATCTCGCCGGCATCGTCCGGCACCACCACGAACATCACGACGGGAGCGGCTACCCGGACGGACTGGCCGGAACGGAAATCCCGTTCGAAAGCGCGGTGATCGCCGTGGCCGACGCCTACGACACGATGGTATCCGGCCGGCGGGACGGACGGGCGTTGCCGCACTTCGCCGCGCTCAAACGCATCCTGGAGGGCTCGGGGACGCGGTTTGCGCCCAGTGTCGTCGCGGCACTGCTTAAGTGTCACAAGGCGGCGCAGGCGATGCAGCACGGCTCCGTCCCCAGCGACCAGGAGACTGCCCCCGCGCCGGCTGCCGTCGTCGCCTGAGGCTCCGGCATCGCGGTTTGACGCCATCGCGCGGGCTTCCGATAACTCTCCGCCGCGTGATAGCAACGCCCCCAAACCTGAATAAGTGCCTCGCGAATCGTGTCGATATGGAAGAGGCGCTGCGCGCCGGCCCGCGCAGAGGCTCCCTCTGCCCTTTACGAAGCGAGGCCGGCGACGGTGTGTGGGAGAGGTCTCGCGATTTCCAGCGTGGCGAGGCGGGTCGAATGAAGACAGATCCATCGCTCCTGACGGGAGCTGAATCGGGAGAGCTCACCGGCCTGATCAGCAAGGCGCTGCGCAGGGGCAAGCCCGATGTCTTTCAGGGACGGCGCCGATGGGTCCGTTACTACCTCGGCATGCGGATCGAGCTGGCGGCTGCCGATCCGGAGCGCGACGAGACCTGGACGGGCGTTATGCACAACATCTCCGGCGGCGGCATCGGCTTCTGGTCGAAGCGCCCCATGCCTGCGCGGACGCGGTTTCGTTTCCGCGACCTCTCCGAGGGCGAGTCCGCCGTCTGGATTGCCGCGCATGTCACGCATTGCACCCTCGGCATCGGCGGCTACCTCATCGGCGCCCGGTTTGAGAACCCGCGACTTCCCGATGCGGAATCCGACGCGGGCGGCAGCGCAGACGCCAGCGCGGCAGAAGTCGCGTCCCGGCCAGTCGCCTTCGCCCCGCTCCGTTCGTTGCGGACCCGGCTTGCCGTCGCCGGGGGGATTGCCGGCGCGGCCGGGGGTCTGGCGGCGGGCGTATCGTGCTTTCTCTGTTTGGCCGTGGCACCGTATGGGTCGCTCCTGGCGGCCCTGACGGCGTTGGGCGTGGCAGTCCCACTGGGATCTCTGGCCGGATGGTGGCTGGCCGGTCCCGAAACGCGGTTCCTCGCAGGCCTACGCACTGTGCTCGTGCGAATCGCCAGGGACACGCCGCCCGTGCCGCCGGCGGAGGAACCGCCGTCGAAGGAGATGGCCGCGCTCCAGGACGCGGTGGCCGATTTGTGCACCATGTGGCCGAAGTTCCATGACAACGAGCGCGCGCACCGGGAGAAAATCGAGGAGCTGAACCAAGTCAAGAGCAACATCTTGTCGATCGTCTCTCGTGACCTGCGCGCGCCGCTCACGTCGATTCAGTTGTACACGCAGAGGCTGAAGGACGAGTTGACCACGCTCATCCAGGCGGACCAGAACCGTTTTCTCGATGGGATCTCCGATGAGTGTCGCCGGCTGTCGCGGCTTGTGGACGACCTGCTCGAGGCGCAGCGGCTGGACTCCGGCCGCTGCCGCTGGGATCTGCAAAGCCGCGACCTCGCGGAGACGATCCTCCGCGCGGCCCGCCCGTTCGAGCCGATCGCGGAGAACAAGTCGATCACCTTCACGGTGGATTGTCCCCCGAGCCTGCCGCCCGTGCAGGCGGACGCAGACAAGATCGCCCAGGTCGTGAACAACCTTCTGTCAAACGCCTTCAAGTACACCCCGCCGGGCGGCACAATCTGCCTGTCCGCCCAGGCGGGAAACAGTCAGATCCTCATCCGCGTCGCCGACACCGGTCCCGGAATCCCGCGGAACCAATGGGATCAGGTCTTTGACCGTTTCACGCAACTGGCGGATCCGAACCTGCGCGAGATGGCTGGAGTCGGGCTCGGGCTTTACATCGTCCGGCAGATCGTCGAACGACACGGTGGTGCCGTGTGGGTGGACAGCGAGGTCGGTCACGGGTCGGAGTTTTGCGTGTCGCTTCCCCTCCGGGACTCCGAGCCGATCCCGGAACCCGACGACGCCTCCTCGCCCGGCAGGCACATCCTCGTGTGTGACGCCGATCCCGAGCTGGCCGCTGCGATTGCGCAGACGCTCCGCGGAGACGCGTGTGAAGTGCGCGTGGCGCATTCAGGATGCCGCCTGCTCGCACAACTGAGCCAGTGGGAAACGCACGTGGTTGTGACCGACGTGCTGCTGCCCGATATGGATGCGACGGAATTGCTCGACGCGCTGAGCCACATGCCGCGGCGGTCGTTCCGGCTGGTGGTTCACAGTTACGTCGACGACGGTCCGGAACTGCGGCGGCGGGGGGTGGACGTATTCGTGCGGCGGCCGGCCACGCGCGAAGAGATCCGCGAGGCCGTTCGGGTGGCACTCCGGAAGAAGTCAACGGACACGCGGACCGTGGTACTCGTGGAGACGGGGACGGCGGACTGGACAAAGTTCAGCCGCCTGTTGTCGGCCGACGGCCACGTCCCGGTGGTCGCCAGGAGCCTGCCCGAGGCGGCGGGTATTATCCGAGGATGTGCGGCGGATGTCGTACTGGTGCCTGCGGATGCATTGACCGGGGACTGGTCGAACCTGACGGCGCTGTGCGGCCCCGGCCGGGGCGGCGTTCGGGTGATCGTCATAGGAGAGAAGCTCTCGAAGGCGCAGCGCCGCCTCGCCGCGCAGCTTGGCGTTACGTTGCTTCCCTATCGGCCCGGCAACGAAGAGGTGGTGGTCGAGGCGTTGCGGAACTGCCAGGAGGTCTTGGAACCGGCTCTGCCGCAGTGAAGCGCGTCATACCCTGCGATGATCATGCCCGTCGCCGCCCCCGTGCCTGAACGGCAATCCGGTTTCCGCGGGATCGTTTCGGGCGCCTGACAAGTCGCTTTCTGATCGCGTCGTCGCGGCTCAGTACCTCTTGGCGAAGTAGTTGAATGCCGCGTACAGCCCCTTGCGACCGTTCGGCCCGCTGCTCTTCGGGAGGGACACCACGTACCCGTTCGGGTCCGACACGAACTTCGCGTGGTAGTCAAGATACAGAACGTTGTAACCCGGAGGATACGCGTGGTTGGGGGTAGTTTGCACGAGGATGTCGCTCATCAGCGCGTGGTATTTGCCGATGTACGGCTTATCCTTACCCAACATCTGCGTCTGAACCCATGAGCGGTAATTCATCTGCGAAGGCCCCAGATCCTTGTCGTCCGTCGCGCCCTCGTACTGCTGCCAGTTCGGCTCATAGATCAGCAGGTTCGGGTTCGGGACCGGGACCCGCCGGGCACCCTCGAGAGGGAAACACCCCGCATCCACGGTTGCCGCGTACGAATAACCGCCCCAGGTGACTCCGGCCGTTGGATAGTACGGATCGCCCGGCGATGCCGCCAGAAACGTGACCCAGCCGTTGCTCTGGCTCGTGTACGTGTACTGCGTACCGCTCGGGCAGTAGTAGAACAGCCCCTCCTTGCCGCAATACTTGCCGTAGAGGGCGCCGTAATTCACCGGCTGGCGCGGCGTCTTTGGGTTGTTGTACGGCGCGCGGAGAAAATAGTCTCTCGGCTCGCGCAGATCGTACGTATACCCGCCACGCTGTGGCAGGACGTATTTGTAGTCAACCGCGTACTGGGAAAAACCGACACCGCACTGGTGCAGATTCGACAGACATACGCCCTTACGCGCCTGCTCTCTGGCCCTGGCCAGCGAGGGCAACAGGATCGAGACGAGCAGCGCGATGATCGCAACCACCACCAGCAGCTCGATGAGCGTGAAAGCGCGAGCCTTGATCTGAGTACCCGGCTTCATGTCAATGTCTCCTCCGCGCGAGATGTCGCTGCGCGACCTGCGAACACCGAACATGTTCTTCCTCGCCGGTGCGGCTCGGAAGCGCCCCGGGTTCAAGCCCGGGCGGCCCGCCCTCCGTGGACGTGCCTTCACCGATGACGGGCCCGAACGGCTCCCGCCACCAACTATGTTAACACACCGAGCCGCATGCGGTCAACAATAAGATCGGCTTTTTTGGGCGGAAGCTCACGTTAATCCCGGACGCTCGGTTTGCCGAGGGTCTATCCAGTGTGGCCGACCGTGCTCGACACGGTGTCGCCTGACACGGAAGTTGCGATGCAACCCGTTCGCCGGAAGCCGCAGCGACTGGCCGTCGCTGTCTTGTCGTCGACCAGCCGCAGCGGCAACGCAACAACAAGGCGCGAGCATACCCGCTGGCAATTCAATAATCGCGCTAATGCTTGTCGACCAACGATTCTTTCATGCGAAAATGAAATGGTAAAAGCGACGGGTTCCAACCCCGTAATTCGGTTGGCGCCGATCGCGAACGCGATGTAAACAGGACTTGCCAAGTCCAATATGGTCCTGATTATGCCCCGACGATGCTTGCCACAAGCCCGTAAGCTCGGCATACTGTCGGCCCAGGCAGTTGTGAGGACAGGCTTCTGATGAAAGGTGGAATCATGGCGGTTCGTTTCCTGCTCTGGGCGGCGATGATTACGGGTGTAACGGCGACATGCGTCACGGCCGGCGCGGTCGAACCGGCATCAGCGATCGAAGGCGGATGGGACCTGACGATTCACGACGGTGCATCGCGTCTGCCCTCGTGGCTGGGGGTGAAGATGAAGGACGGAAGGCTCGAGGGCAGCTTTGTCGGCACGGGAGGAGGCGTCTCCTCTGTCGAGGACCTGAAGTTCAAAGATGGCAAGTTGCAGTTCCGCCGCGGCAATGAGCAGTATGAGGCAAAGCTCACTGACGGCGAGCTTGTCGGGGAAGTCGCACGCAAGAACGGTGCGAAGCTCAAGTTCGTCGGCAAACGGTTCATCCCCAAGCCCGAGTCCAAGGCCCAGCCCGAGTGGGGCGAACCCGTCAAACTGTTCAACGGCAAGGACCTCGACGGCTGGGAGGGGATCCGCGGCGACTACGGCAGAGGCAACTGGCTGGTCGAGGTCGCCGG
>CAZMVY010000025.1:6874-31154 GCA_964569765.1 uncultured Planctomycetales bacterium | reverse complement strand
CTCGGCGGCGGGCCGAACCGCATCGGGCAGGGCATCGAGTTCGACTACTGCTGCGTCCACGCGGTCTTCGCCGCCCGCGACATGGGCTACGAGACTGTGATGGTCAACTCGAACCCGGAGACGGTCTCCCCGGACTACGACACGAGCGACCTGCTCTTCTTCGAGCCGCTGACGCACGAGGACGTGCTGAACATCTGCGAACGACTGAACGGCGCTCCGCTCCGGAGTGCGGCCTCTCCCGAGGCGGTATGCCGTTTCGGATGCAGTCTCGGAGAGACTGCACTCCAGAAAGGTCTGCTCGAGGGCGTCATCGTTCAGTTCGGCGGGCAGACGCCGCTGAACCTCGCACAGGGCCTCAAGAATGCCGGCGTTCCAATCCTCGGCACATCGCCCGAGTGCATCCACCTCGCCGAGGACCGCGAGGCCTTCGCGAAGGTCCTGAACGAACTCGGCCTGCGCCAACCGGAGAACGGCATCGCCTACGACCTGGAGGAAGCCAAGGCAATTGCGAAGAAGGTCGGCTACCCCGTGCTCGTGCGCCCGTCGTACGTGCTCGGCGGGCGGGCCATGCAGAAATGCCACATCGAGCAGGACCTCGTGCGATACATGGAGGAGGCCCTTCAGGCAACCGACCGCACCGCCACCGTCGGCAAGGAACACCCGATCCTGATCGACCGCTTCCTCAGCGAGGCGACCGAGGTCGATGTGGACTGCATCTGCGACGGCAAGCGGGCCGTCATCTGTGGCGTCATGGAGCATATCGAGGAGGCCGGAATCCACAGCGGCGACTCCGCGTGCGCGTTGCCGCCGTACTCGCTCTCGCCGGCGGTCGTCGATGAGATCAGACAGCAGACGGAGCGCCTCGCGATGCGGCTCGGCGTCGTCGGCCTGATGAACGTGCAGTACGCCGTCAAGGACGACGTAGTCTACGTGCTCGAGGTGAACCCGCGGGCCTCGCGGACCGTGCCGTTCGTGAGCAAGGCGACCGGCGTGCCATGGGCCAAGCTCGCCACGCAGGTCATGCTCGGCAAGACGCTCGACGAGGCCCTCGCCGCACGAGGCCTTGCCGATGCGCCGTGGCCCAGACACGTCTCCGTGAAGGAGTCGGTCTTCCCGTTCAACAAGTTCCCCGGCGTCGACTGCATCCTCGGCCCCGAGATGCGCAGCACGGGGGAGGTCATGGGCATCGACAGTTCGTTCCCGCTCGCCTTCGCCAAGGCGGAGATGGCCGCCGGCACGAAGCTCCCGCAATCGGGCACCGTCCTGCTCAGCGTCAACGACCACGACAAGCCCCTCATCGTCCCGATCGCCCGCGAGTTCGCCGAGATGGGCTTCCGCATCATCTCGACCCTCCGCACCCGCGAGGCTTTGCTGGCTGCGGGCATCCAGGCCGAGCTCGTGAAGAAGGTCCAGGACGCCGAGGGTCCGTACCTGATCGACATGATCCACAACGGCCAGGTGGACCTGCTCATCAACACGCCCATCTACTGGGGCAGCGCAGCCACCGAGAGCCGGATCCGCTCCGCCGCCGTGATGCACAACATCCCGCTGATCACGACGATCACCGGGGCGCGCGCCGCCGTCCGCGCGATCCGGGCGATGCGCCAGGGCGAGTGGAGCGTGCGGCCGTTGCAGGAATACATTGCGTAAACGACGAATGCGGAATCACGAACGATGAACCGCGTTGCGTCTTGTTCAGGGATTCATCACGCCGAATCTGCGGCTGGTGATTCGACCTACCCCTTGCGGTGCATCGTCTGGAATGCGGCCGGGAGCGTATCGATCAAATCGCTGGCGATGAGCGAGACCTCGCCCAGTCGCTTCGCCGCGAGATCGCCCGCCCGACCGTGCACGTGCACGCCGAGCACGGCCGCGTCGAACAGCGAAAGCCCTTGTCCGATCAGCGCAGCAATGACGCCCGTGAGCACGTCGCCGGCGCCGCCGGTGGCCATCCCCGGATTGCCGGTGTTGTTCACGTAGACCCGCCGCCCGTCGGTTACGATCGTCCCGGCCCCCTTGAGCACGACGACATGTTCGCCGGCGGCGTTCAACCGCTCGACGCAGCGCAGCGCGCTGCCGAGCCGGTCTTCCTGCACGCCCGCCGTCGTCCGCCCGATGAGCCGGCCCATCTCGCCCGGGTGCGGCGTGAGGACCCATCGCGAGCCGGGCACGCATCGCGCCGCAGGCTCAAGACGGGCGAGCAGGTTCAGGCCGTCCGCGTCGATCACCACCGGCTTCGCCGAGCAGGTCGCCAGCAACTGGTGCCACCGCCGGTCGAGCGCCGCACCGCCGGCCCCGATGCCGGGGCCGAATGCGATCACGTCGGCCTGCGAGATGGCGCGGGCGAGGGCCTCGCCGTCGTCGTTGAGGAGCCCCGCGCCCGTGTGGGGCAGCGCGATGCTTGTCGCGCACGGCGCCAATGCCGCCACCGTCTGCTGGATGCACGCAGGTACGGCCATGGTTACCAGCCCGGCCCCTCCACGAAGCGCCGAGTTGGCCGCCAGCGCCGGCGCGCCGATCATCCCGCGGCTGCCGCCGACCACAAGAACGCGGCCGAAGTTCCCCTTGTGCGCGTCCCGCGCCCGCCGCGGGAGCTTCGGAACGCTGCGTATTTGGCGAGGTTTCGTAGTCATGCCTGCTCTGGAGTGCGGCCTCTCCCGAGGCCGCATGCGGTCTCGGAGAGACCGCACTCCACATTCGCTCCACATTCCTCATGTCGCCAGCCGGTTGATCAACGCCGCCATGTAGCCCGCGCCGAAGCCGTTGTCGATATTCACGACGGCCACGCCCGCCGCGCACGTGTTCAGCATCGTCAGCAGCGGCGCCAGGCCCTGAAAGCTCGCGCCGTATCCTATGCTCGTCGGAACGGCGATCACAGGTGCCTCGACCAGCCCGCCGACTACGCCGGCGAGCGCGCCTTCCATTCCAGCGGCGACGATCACCACGTTGGCCTTCTGCAAGTCCGCCGAGTGCGCCAGCAGTCGATGGATCCCCGCGACGCCCACGTCGTAGAACGTCTGCGTCCGCTGGTCCATGATTTCGGCCGTCACCCGTGCCTCCTCGGCCACGGGCATGTCGCTCGTGCCGGCCGAGACGACGGCGATCATGCCCTTCGACCACCGGGCCGGGGTCTGCCGGATGCAGATCGTCCGGGCCATCTCGTTGTATTCGGCCTTGCGGAACTTTTTCCTGACGGCGGCAAAGACCCGCGGCTCGGCGCGCGTGGCGAGGATGTTTCCGCCGGCCTTTGCACGCCGCTCGATGATCGCGACTACCTGCGGCGTGGTCTTTCCGGCACAATACACCACCTCCGGGAAGCCGCACCGGATGGCCCGATGGTGATCGACCTTGGCGAAGCCGAGGTCTTCGAACGGAAGATGGCGCAGTTTCGCCATCGCCGCGTCCACGTCCATCCGGCCCGCTCGCACCTGTTCGAGGAGCTTTCGCACCGCATCCGGAGTCATCGTGTCTCATGGTAGCGCCGTTCGGCGGCACGGGCAAGCCGCCGCTTTCCCTGCGATGTGGGGTTGTCTGTGTGGGATGGCCAATCACGAGGCGCGAATGACGAGAGAGTGACGAATGCCGGAATGACGAAAGGGCAGGCGCCCCCAAAGACGGGGTCATTGGGGTTTCGTCATTCGGGTTTGCCTGCGGGCTGTTGACGCCGCCGCTGCCCCGCGGGTATCACTGCCCGACGGCGTTCTGCGTTCCACCGGGTATGCGATGCGAGGTGCGGGATGACGCTGATCCGATGGCCTGTGGGGACCGCTCTGGTCGTGTTGTGTATGGTCGCGTCTGTGCGGGCGCAGGAGGCGCCAAAGTCAATCGGCCAGGCGGCGATCACTCCGCAGGAGAGGGTGCCTGTCATTTCCTGGGCCGACGCGCGCGCCTACATGGGCCGCGAGGTCTTCGTGGTCGGCAAGGTGGCGGTTGCCAAGCAGACGAAGACGATGTTCTTCCTCAACTTCACGCGGCAGTTCCGCGGCACGCTCACGATTGCAATTCGCGCGGCCGACGCCAGGGCCTTCGAGACGCCGCCGGACAAGGCGTTCGCAGACAAGGTGATCAGGGTTCACGGCTGGATCACCGAGTTCAAGGGGGCGCCGGAGATCCTGGTCACGCGGCCGGGTCAGATCACGATTCTGCCGGATGATGCCCCGGTGCCGGCGAGCGCGGGTGCATCGGGGCCGGCCACGCGGCCGGTCCGGGATGGAAGCGTGATTACGGTCGCCACGTTCAACGTGGAGAATCTCTACGACGCCTGGGACGATCCATACAGCAACGATGAGAGTACGCCGGTCAAGTCGCGGGCCGATCTGGAGAAGCTGGCCAGGGTGATTCGGGACATCGATGCCGACGTTCTCTCCGTGGATGAGGTTGAGAACCGCGGGATCCTGGAGGATTTCAACCGCATCTTCCTCAAGGACATGGGCTACACCGTGGTTCTCTACGAGGGCAACGATGTGCGCGGCATCGACGTGGCGCTGCTCACGCGTCTGCCTGTGGGCCCGGTCACTTCGCACCGCCACCTGCGCTTCCGGACCGACGCCGACGAGTTGCAGCACTTCCAGCGCGACCTGCTCCAGGTCCGCCTCGAGCCGCCCGGGGCCGCGCCGATGGATGTGTTCCTCGTGCACCTCAAGAGCAAGGAGGGCGCCGACGACACCGGCCTGCCCATCCGCATGGCCGAGGCAAAGACCGCCCGACGGATACTCGACGAGGTCCTGGCCCGGGATCCCAACGCGCGTTTCCTTGTGTGTGGCGACTTCAACGACTTGCCGGACAGCGAGCCGCTCAGGATCTTCTTCGGCGCCGGGCCGACCGCGCTCAGAAGCTTTCATGAAGAACTCTCCCCTGACCAGCGGGTCACGTACAACAAGGAGCCGTATCGCTCGATGATCGACTTCATCCTCTGCTCGCCGGCCATGGCGAAGTGCTACGTGCCCGGATCGTTCCGTATCGTCCAGGGGACCGAGGAGACGATAGGGACCGATCACAACCCGGTGATCGTGAGGTTCAAGATCAAGTGAGGAAAGCGACGGAGCCGCGGAGCGACGGAGCGACGAAGGGGCAGTACTACGTCTCTCCGATGTTTCGTCGCATCGCCGCTTCTTTCGCCAACCACTTCTCCTCCGGCTCCGGGATGCGAACGTAGATCGGCACGCAGTCGCCCGGGTCGCAGTACAGCCCCGCGGCTGCCATCCGGTAGCCCACGGCATGTACCGCCTCCGCCCGCGCCGACCAGAGTTCCCGAGGCAGGATGATCGCCCTCGCCTCCTCGATGGCTTTGCGGTGATACTCGACGCCTTCACCGAGGACCGCGACGGCGGGCGGCTCTGTCGGGTGCGGGTGCCCTATTCCTTCGGGGTGGGCCACCGAAGCGATCCGATCGGGCACGTTCTTCGTCAGGAACTCCAGCGGCTCGACGAGCGTTGCATCGATGATCTTTTCGTACGCCTTATCCAGCGGGTGCCCCACCCCTTCGGGGTGGGGGACTGAGTGCTTTGTGTCCGCAAGCGCAAAAAGGGCGGTGAAGATCTGCGATCGCTTCGCGTCGAGCACCACGGCGACGTACTCCGGCGGCCGCTCGGCCCGGAGAGCGTTATGAGCAAGCACGTCCACGGTGGGCACGCGGACGATCTTCACACCCGTAGACCACGCGAGCGTCCGGGCCACCGTGATCCCGATCCTCGCGCCGGTGAAGCTTCCCGGGCCCGCGGAGACGTACACCTCGTTCAGGCTGTCCGGCGCCCAACCCTGCCCGCGGACGAGGTGATCAATGGCCGCGTGGAGTCCCCCGGCGTGCCGCGCGTCGCTGGGCAGGGCCTCACGGGCCAGTACCGTTGCCCCCGACGCCACACAGACGCTCCCGACCCGCCCGGTCGTTTCGATCGCCAGGATCCGCTTGTCGCCGTCCATGTGCATCATTGTGTTCCGAAACCGCGCACAACGCCACGGCAGGGGGGCTCTCCGCCCCCGACCGTTTGCGGCACCGATCGCGGCGGGGAAGTCGGGCTCGGAGGGCCCTCCTACCTGGTCAATGCGGCCACCTTCGCCGCGAACTTCGTCTTGTAAAGCCCGTCGAGTTGCGACCGCAACTGCGGGTCGGATGAGATCAGGATGAGCCGCGTCACCTCCACCTTGCCGAGGTCGACCGCTACCTGCGGCCCGGCCTGTTTCCACGCGACGTCGCGAATACCACGGTACGTGATCTCAAACGCGTCCTTCGCGTTCAGCCAGGCTGGCGGCGTCACGGTGACGGACGCCTTCTCGGCCGGGAAGATGACCGTGCCGACGCGGTCGTTGGCGTAGTTGTCGTTGACGACGATCAGGACCAGCGTATCCTGCCCCGCCACGAGCGTACGGACCCAGAGGTACTTCGAGCCCTTCACGGGCACGGCTGCCGGACAGCTCCGCGTGATGACCGGGCCGGCGGTGCGAATCTCCGCGCCGAGCAGGCCGATTTCCTTCCACAAGGTTCTCGCGTCCTTGTCGTCGCCGCCGACGCCGTAGAACTCGTCATAGGGACAGAACCACCAGTACGAAATCCCCTTTGCGCCGGCCGCAATCGCGTAGTACAGCTCGATCCGCTTTTCCGGCGGCGTGGCCATCCGGAAGGCGCTTGTTTTTCCCCGATGCCGCACGGAGTTCAGGATGATATGCAGCGGCTTGGGTGCCCCGGCCGTCTGGCAGATCAGGGCCGACGCGTAAACTGACGTGGCCTTCGTGAAGTGTCCCAGCCACCCCGCGCGCTGGTTGTACCGGTTCGATAGCTGCTCCTGATAATACGGGTCGGCGCAGACCACGTCCGGGAGCTGCGCATACGTGTAATAGTTGTCGGGCTTGTACGTGTTGTCGATATTCAGCAACTGGGCCGTCGCCGGGTCTCGCTTTCGGAGCCGGTAGCCGTGCTCCACGAGCGGCTGCGCGAGCGTGCCGAGCCGCTTGTCCGCCGGCAGCCCCTCCACGGCGTAGTCGTGCGCGTCCGGTTCGTCCATGAGAAAGTAGTACATGGGGTTGCGGGTCTCTCCCGGCCATTTCACCATCCGGCGGATTCCGATCGATTCGAGGAAGTCGAAGCCCGCCTTGCTTGAGATGAACGGCCCCCAGTTTCCGCTGGCCTCCATGTGCACGTTGATATTGTGGTTCGCCAGGTTTGTCAGGCAATCCCGCGCGTTCTTCTCCGGGTCGTTGCCCGAGTTCGTGTAGCCCCACATGCCGTACACCAGCTCGTCGCCGAACGCCCGGCTGCCGGCCACCGCCGCGGAGCCATCGGCGTAGACAGCCTGAAAGCAATGGAACGAGCCCTTTGCCAGGGGTTTGCCCATGCGGACGACAATCGCGGCAACGTCGACCGCCTTGTCTGCCGTGATCGTTGATTTGCCGGTGACATCCTCGCCGTCGATCCATACCTTCATCGGGGCGGCCCCGGCAGGATGACGGGCGTACAGAAAGACGCGGTCGAGCGACGGCGAGAAGCTGATCCCGCGAAACGCCGGCTGCGGCCGCGCCGCATCCGCGCGTGCCTCGACGGCGAAGTCCCCGGCCATGACCTTCACCACGACCGCCCCGGCCTTCGGGGCGCGTCGCAACCGGATCACGATTTCGCCGAATCCGCCCGCTGGGATGGAAGGTGGATCCACCTTCCACCAGACCGGCTCGCCCGCCGCGATCAGCCGATCGAGCTCCGGCGACGGCAGACCGGGGAAGCGGATGCTGGCCGGATGGAATCCGCTCGTTTCTTTCTTGGCGAGCGTGAGGGCCTTCGCCAGGCTTACGCCGTCTAACTCGACATTCGTGATATCGGCGGGCGGGCCGCCGGGATTGCGCAGGTACAGGTGGATATATCCGCCGAGCGGGTTCTTCTCCTGGATGGATTGCAGGCTTTCTCCGGCCTCCGCCATCTGCGACCACGCCTCGAGCCACAGCGGCAGGTACTGCGGAAACGGCACATCCGCCCGGTAGACGGCGTGGATGAGCGTCACCGCCCCTTGCGAGAGACTTGCCGACAGGACACACGCCGCGAAAGCGACGGCGACAAGGAGGCAACCGTACTTCGTCATGCGTCAACCTTTCTGAAACGTGCGCATGCCCATGTTGGAGCAGGAGGGGCCGGTGGCTCCGCTCCATCCGGCGAATCCAGGGTCGCCGTCCTCGCTCCCGGGCACTACGGCACAAACCGGAATGCGTAGATGTCGGCGTCCTTCATCACGAATCGCAGCCGCACGGGCCGGCCCGCGAGCTTCGAGACGTCCGTGCCGCACTTCCACGCGACCGTTCGGGCGATCTCGTCGCCCCAGATCTCGATGCAATCCTCTGCCGCGAAGCCCGTGATCGGCTTTCCCCCGCCGTCCTGGATCTCCACCTTCACGCTGCCGACCGCCGACGTGGACACGTTCAGCGTCAGCTTTCGCCCGTCGAAGATCAGCGGCTTCGTGACGAACTCGCCGCCGGCGTAGGGCGCATTTACCGATACGAACCCATCAAGCCGCAGCGTGCCGCGGCGCAACTGGGGCGTGATCTCTTTGGCCGGATAATTATCGTAGTGCTCGGCCCAGTAGACGGAGATCTCGTCGGGCGCGGTCTGGAGGATGCCCCAGGCCGGCGTCTGGTTGCCGTGGGCGCCGCCCCAGTTCTTCGGGTCGAGCCCGGGACGGATCCACGCCTCCATGAAGGGCCGGTTCCAGTGCAGGCCGTCGTGGCTCGACATGAAGACCGCGTCGGAGAACCCGTCGGTCTTGCGCTGCTCCAGCCCGATCCGGTCGCGGTCCTTGGGATGCACAAACCGCATCGGCAGGCCGAGGTAGACGTACGGGGCCCGGAAGTACGGGACAATCCCGTTTGTGTAGAAGTGTTCGATCGGCGTCCCGCCGAAATCGAGCAGCTCGGCCCGGCTCCAGTGGATGAAGTCCGGCGAGGTGGCCCGGTTGATGCTCTTCTTGCCCTGCTGCGAATCCCGCGAGTAGCAGACGTACTGTTTCGCGACGGTGTCCCAGAAGGCCGTATTGTGCGAGTCGAACGCGCCCTGCGTGATAATTGGTTCCTCGCGGAGGTGCTTCCAGTGAATCCCGTCGGGCGAAACCAGCGCGATCAGGACGTTCCGGCGATCCTCGTTTCGGGCCTGCGGCCGCGCGAGCGTGACGGCCTTGTACCTTTGGGAGGCGGGTGCGGCCGGGTTCTCATCGACGAAGGGTGAAAAGTTGTGACATTCGTCGTAGGCCTTGCGCTTCCCCATCCAGATGATGTTGTTCTTCTTCGAGCCGTTGTGCTCGAAAAGCCCCAGTGACGGCCGTGTCCAGCGGATGCCGTCCGTGCTCTCGGCGAGGCACGTGCATTCACGGCCCAGGTCGCCGCCGCCGCGGTAGTACATGCGGAACTTCCCGCTGTCCTTCAGGAGCGTGACATACGCGCTCTGGCCGCCTTCCCACGGGGCGTCGAAACGGAAGACGACCTCTCGCGGAATCGGGCTGTGCAGCTTCAGTTGCGTGCCCTTCATGCCTTCGATCAGCCAGCCGTCCACGATGGGCTGCAGGTTCGAACCGATCTTCAGCGGATCGCCGCCGGGGGCCGGTGCCCCCGCCGAAGAGGACGCGAGAATACCGAGGCCGGCGATTGCCGGCACGAGAAGAAACACCCGCGGTTTTCGCATAATCACGATCTCCTGGCCGAATCGCCCGTCGGCGCCCGCGTATGAACGTTTCGCGGGAGCGGCGCGGGCCTTATCGCACGCTGAACGAGTACAGGTGCCCCGACCCCCTCACGGTGAACCGCAGGCGGGCGAGGCCCTTGGGCGCCAGTTGCCGCAACGACCTGCCGCCGAACGAAACCCCGTGGCGGAGGGAGTCGCCGGTGACCGTGGCGGAGTCCAGAAACTTCCCGTCCTCGTCCAGGACGTCCACATCGACCGGCCCGACCGCGTTGATCAGGAGGTGGTCGCCCTGGAAGGCCAGCGGCCACGTCGTCAGCGTGCCGCCGTCTACCGACACAAAGCCGTCGGGGCGCAGCCGTGCCCGGAAGATCCCGCCGCCGCTGATCCGCTTCGGGCGCGGCGTGTTCTTCCCATAAGAGGAACTCGCATAGTAGTAGATCAACTCGTCGCCGATCCGCAGCGGCCCCTGGCTGAACTCCGTCATGTAGCCGCCGTCGTTGCGGCCGTTGTTGCCGCCTTCGGGCCCGTTCGGGATGAAGACCTCCGGCACGCCCGAATCGTTGAGGAATTGCACCTTCTTCCAGTGGAGGCCGTCGCGGCTGACGACGAGCTTGAAGAACGCACAGCCGGGCGCCGAGTAGGGGTAGTTGCCGGCGTCGTGCCAGACCTTGAGGCCGCCGAGCCAGAGCGACTCGTATCGCCACGCCGTCGAGGCGTAGTACTCGTCGTGTACGTGGTCGCCGTTCACGTCCGCCGCGGGCGGCAGCAGCGCGATCCGCTCGATCCGGTTTGTGTCGAACGGTTCGTCCAGCCGGTCGAAGAAGCAATAGGCGCGCGAGCGAAGATTGTTATCCGGCTTGAGCGGGATCGGCTTGGCGCTGAGAAACTTGAAAATGCCGAGGAAGCGGCGGTCAATCGGGTCGTAGTAGAAGAGCGTCACATCGCTGGGCCCGCGGAGCACGCGGCCGTCCTGGCGGATCTCGCGGCAGCTCGGGTCGTCGTCCCCGGCCCAGGCGTTGACGACCTGCCGGCCGCGCTCCCACACCTTGCCGTCGTGCGAGCGCATGTAGTAGACGCCCTCCAGGTCGTCGCCCCAGTTCGCGAAGTAGAGCCATCCCTTATACGGGTATTTCACGTCGGTGAGGTCATAGTAGCACGAGAACAGATCGATGTTGGTCGCCATGCGGCCGGTTGCGGCGTCCGTGAGATCGACGGCGATTCGTTCGAGCTTTCCGTCGTCGCCAGGCGTCCAGTTCATCGCGTCGGGCGACGTGAAGCGGAAGAGGCCGACCTGGTAGCGCGCCTGCGGCGGTTCCCAGAACGCCAGGGCGAACATCACGTGCCTGCGGATCCGCGGGTCGAAGACGATCGTCCCGCTGGCCATGAGCGTCTGAAGCCCCTCGGGCGCGAGTACGGGGACGTTGCCACCGTTGTCCTTCCTGGGTTGATGCAGCGTTCGCCTGAGGTCCTGCTGGGAGTCGATGAGCATGTCATCGATGAATAGTTGGGCCACGCCCCGTCTGACTTCGATGGGGCCCCGGGCTCCGGCGTGCGGCGCGGGGAGCCCTCCCGCCACAATGGCCGCGAGAAGATACGGAATGCACGGCGTTCGTTGCATAAGAGAGATTCCTCACCGCTGCCGCGTCGGTCTCCATCCCGAAGCTTGACAGGGTATTGTCGTTGCCTCCCGCCCCGATCCGTGGCAGGATGGATCGCCCGGCGGCCTACCCTTGTCACGGGGCCATCGTCGCTTTCGTCGACCAACACAGCCTACGGGCGCCGACCAAGATGCGTCAAGGCGGTGAGCTCCGGCTCGCCCCGCTATTGCCACTCGGCCGTTGCTTCATCGCGTGTGGGCGTCGGGGTTGCCGCGCCCGGCCCGGGGGGGCGCAAAAAGCGACCCGCGTTCGCGATACGACCGCGGGTCTTATCTTTCTGTGCTGCCTTTCAAGCAGCTGCGTCCGCTGCCCACGGCAGCACACCTATGCTATACGTCACTAGACCACCTCCTTTCACGCGGGCCACCCCGGGTCATGCACGAGGCCGTGACCAGCCTTCGGATGTCGCCGGGCTTTTACCCCCTGCAGGTCGCCACCTGCAGGCCCGATGATTCAGTGGTTTCTCCTATCTCTCCATCGGCTGGAGACGCTCGCAGGCACGAGTCAAAACTCGTCGCCCCGGGAGTCTTCCCAGCTCACCCTATTATACGCGAAAGGTCGCCCGTTGGTCACCGGAAAAATGAAAAGTCCTCGCAGGAAATCCCGACCGCCGGCAATCGCGCGGGGCGCCTTGAAATTATCGCGCGTGCCGCGTAACCTTCTGGGGTTGTCGGGGCTTTTCGAAGCCTCGTCGGTTCGGCCTGCGGGCAGATTGCTGCCCGGCCGACCCCAACAGGCGCGCCCGGGTGGCGGAATTGGCAGACGCGCATGGTTGAGGGCCATGTAGCCGTAAGGCTGTGGAGGTTCGAACCCTCTCCCGGGCAGTCATCAGGCAGATTACCCACCAGTCGCCGGAAAACGCAGAGATAGCTCAGCGCGGCAGGGACTGAGGATGTCGGTCCTCACGGCCTCGGACGGGCGAACCCTCATGGGGCGATCGTACGAGTATGGTCGCATTTTTCAGTGTTGCTACGAGCGGTCGTGTTCCGATAATATTGGGAGGGTCGGGCCCGCTGTGCGCAGGGGGCGCTAAATGGGGTTCTTTCGGTTGCGTCATGGGGTTGTGGCGGCAGCGGTCTGTGTGGGTTTGGCTGTTCCCGCCGCACAAACTGCTGTTCTTCGCGTGGATGCCGACGCGGCGGAAGGCGGGGACGGGCGAACCTGGAGCGGTGCGTACAAGTACCTGCGAGAAGCCTTGGCTTCGGCGCGGCCGGGTGACGAGATATGGGTTGCCGCCGGGGTCTATCGGCCCGACCAGGGCAGCGGCGTTACGCCCGGCAACCGCTCCGCCACGTTCGCGCTCAAGAATGGCGTTGGGATCTATGGAGGATTTCAGGGGGTGACGCCCGCGCCGGAGGACCTGCCGGAGGGCGAGGTCGAACGCGATCAGCGGAACCCGGACCCCGAGACAAACGAGACGGTGCTCAGCGGCGATCTCGGCGGCGATGACGGGCCGGAGTTCATCGCGAGTTTCGCCGCGTGCTTCAGTGCCGCGGGCCATGCGTATCCGGCGGGATGCGAACCGTTCGATTACGACGGCGACGGTGACGTGGACAGGGACGATCGAAGCCGGTTTCTCGCGTCCAACCACTACGGCGACAACAGCCTGCACGTCGTGACGGGTACGAATACGGATGTCACGGCCGTACTCGATGGTTTCACGATCACGGCGGGTGTGGCGGACGGCACCCAGCCCGACAACGACGGCGCCGGGTTGAGGCTCGTCAGCGGCGGGGTAACGCTGGCCGACTGTGTCTTCAGCGGAAACGCGGCGGCGGATGCCGGCGGCGCGATCCGAAGCAGCGGGAGCAGACCGCTCGTCGTGACGAGGTGCATCTTCCGCGGCAACGTTGCGGACTGGGCCGGCGCTTTCGAGTGTACGAGCAGCGACCCCGTGCTGACGGACTCGGTGTTTGCCTCGAACGCATCTGCGTATTGGGGCGGGGCGGTGTCGTTGCCCGGCACCCGGTTTTTTATCTCCCGGTGCGGTTTCTTCGGCAACGTGGCGGGCGAGTCGGGCGGGGCTGTCTTCAGCTACGGCGTCGACGGGACGCTGAACGGTTGCATCTTCGCGGGCAATCGGGCGTATGGGTACGGCGGGGCGATGATCCAGAAGGCGGGAAAGGCGACGCTCGAGGCTTGTCACTTTCGGGACAACTCCGCCGCGCAGGGCGGGGCGGTGGCGAACTGGCACGGCCCGCAGGCAACGATCGTCAACTGCCTCTTCGCCGGGAACTCGGCGGACTCGGGCGGGGCGGTGTACAACGGTGCCGATACGGCGATGGTCCTCGTCAACTCGACGCTGTACGGCAACGCCGCCGCGGCGGACGGCGGAGCGGTGATCTTCGCGCCGACGTCCGTTGCGCCCTCCGGCGTGATTGAGAACTGCATCCTCTGGAAGAACACGGCCGGCGGCGGCATGCAGATCGCCCTGAAGGATGCCCCGGCGGGGAGCCGCATGAGGGTCGGCAGCAGCGATGTGTTCGCGGGGCGAGCGGCCATCACGGCGCCGGCGAACTGGCTCATCGAGTGGGGCGCGGACAACATCGACGCGGATCCGCTATTGGTCGCGCCGGGTTCCGTGCCGGGGCACGCGACCCTGTCCGACGCCAACTTCCGGCTGCGTCCCGATTCCCCCTGCATCGATGCGGGAAACAACGCCGTCGTGCCTCGCGAGGTTGCCACCGACCTGGATGGCGCGACGCGGATCCGTCGGGGGTTTGTGGACATGGGGGCCGACGAGTTTGTCGCCAGCGACTTCGACGCGGACGGCGATACCGACCTGGACGATTACCGCATTCTCCAGCATTGTTTCAACGGCCCGAACCGCCCGCCGCGTGCGGGGTGCGCAGTGAACGCGGATCTCGACGGGGACATGGATGTGGACTCGGCGGATTTCCGGGCTTTTCAAGGGTGTTTCAACGGCCAGGCGCGTTCGTCCCGTTGCCCGTCCTGACCGGCCCGGCGCCCACCGGAAGAGATCGCGGACTCCATTATGTCAGCAGGATCCGGGCGGACCTTGGGAGGTGGTTCTTCAGTGTGCGGCCATGTCCCTTTACCCATGCCAGCGGCAGATCCCTGTATGTCGCAACCGCCCAGCCTTCTGCGGTGCCGGGCACGTTCTCCCCGGCAAGGAAGCGGCGAAGGTCGTGCTCCTCGATTCGCACCGATATCCGGGGTTCAAAGGCTCCGTCGCGACGCATGGCCAGAGCGTATGCGGGAAACCATGTCTGCCCCTTGAGGAAGGCGACTTCCGGGCCGGCGTCGGCAAGGTCCGCGAACTCGAGCGGGAGACCCGCCGGCCAGGCAAACACGCGATCGCGCCGGGTGTCGATGCTGACGGGTTCGAGCCATCGGCCCCAGTCCGCGGGCAGCGCGGCGGGGGGTGCGTGGGATCCACGTTGCCGGGCCCGCGGTGATTTCCTCCTATGCGCGTCTGTGCAAACGGCCCGGTTGGGATGACCGACCCGCACGCATTCAGGTCGCCCGCCGATGTCGCGGCGGCCTTTGTCCGCCGTCGGTGTATCCGATGGGCCTGCGCGATCGGTCTGCTCCGCGACAACACGGGCCGCGAAGCCCCCGGCGCAGCGGTGGCGATGCGGCCAGAGGCGATAGCAGGCCGGCGCGGTCGCGGCAGGGCTCTTGTACTCGGACAAAGACGAGACAGGATCCGGCCGCAACCGCGGAAAACGCGACAGCAGGGCCGCGATCTGTCCCTCGTTCTCGTCCCAGGCAAACGTGCATGTCGAGTAGACGAGACGCCCGCCCGGTCGAAGCAGGCGCACGGCCGCGTCCAGGATCCGCGATTGTCTCGCGGCGCTGTGCGCGATAAGCCCGGGGTCGAACGCGCGCCCGGTCTGTCGGCCGCGCGCCACGAGGGATTGGGCGGTGCAGGGGGCATCGACGAGCACGGCGTCAAAGACGGGGCCTGCGGCCAGGGCCAGTTCCGCCGGATCGAGGCAGGTCTGCACCCAGCGCGTGGATCCGTGCCGCGCAAGGTTCAGCAGAAGCGGCGGCACTCGCGACTGCACGACCTCGTTGGCCAGCAGCCAGCCGGTGCCACACAGACGTTCCAGAATCGCCGTCGTCTTACCGCCCGGTGCGGCGCACAGGTCGCAGACGAGGTCGCCGGGCTTCGGATCCAGCAGTGTTACCGGCAGAAGCGACGCGGCATCCTGCACGTAGTAGGCGCCGGCAGCAAAAAGGGCATGGCCGGCCGGCCGCGTGTCGGGTGCGCAGAACCACGCAGGTCCGTCGAACCAGGGCACCGCCGCGGCGGCGAAGGGCACCGCGTCCGCGGCGACGGCCCGCCCGAGCGTATTGAGCCGGATGGCGGGAGGTTGCGGCGAGAGGATCGCCTCGGCCAGCGCGGCGGCCTCGCCGGCGTCGAGTGGCAACGGCCCGAGGGCCCGCAACAGATCGTTACGGTCGAAAGGACTGTCCATGCGGGACGATTGTACTCGATGAAAGCCCGGTTGAGTCGCATCGCCGGAGCGAGCATAATCCTGCAGATCGACGGCGCGGCGCCGGATGCTGGAAACGGCGAATCCTGGATGATGGATGGCGAATCGACGGGATCGGCGGCCGCGTCTTGCGTGCGTCATTCATCATTGCGGATTCCCTATTGCCGGGAAGGTGCTTGCCATGAACCTCATCGACACGATCAAAGGCTCGTTGCTGGAGAACTTCTTTCCTGCCGGGTGGGATCTGAAGCGGATCGATGCGTGCGTGGGCAGGCCCGGCACCGAATTGACGCGGCAGGCGTGGTGGAACCGGCGGTTCTCGCCCGTCCCCTGCACGACTCTGGAGGAGTTCGAGGTGAAGATGGGCCACGAGATGGCCTCGGAAATCCGCGACACCCGAAAAGAGGGCCGCCCACTCGCCCTCATCCTGCCGGTCGGCCCGATGGGGATGTACAAGTGGGTCGTGTACTTTCTGACCGAGTGGAACGTCAAGTGCGACCATGTGTACGGGTTCAACATGGACGAGTGGTCGGATGCGAAGGGCAACACGCTTCCGCCGACCAACCCGGGCGCGTTTCAGTACGCGATGGAGCAGGCGCTTTATAAACCGCTCGGCAAGCTGACGATCCCGCCGAAGCAGCGGAACTTCGCGACCCGGAAGAACCTTCCGACGTACCCGGAGAAGATCGCGCACCTGCGGGCCGGCGGCGCGAAACTCGACACCGTCTTCGGAATCGGCCGGGTCTGCCACATCGCCTTCTGGGAGCCGCACTTCGCGGCGGAGTACCGCTCCGTCGCCGAGTGGAAGGCCGCGACGCACCGCCTCGGCGCAAGGCTGCACCCGCTTACGATCGAGCAGAATGCCATCACGAGCTTCAAGAGCCGCACCACGCTCGTGCCGGCTTTCGCCAACTCGATCGGCCCGGGGCTTTTCCTCAAATCGGACTGGATTATCGGGGGCTGCGACGGCACGTTGTCGCGAGGCATGCAATGGCAGGGGCTTTCGTTCTGGATGACCTTGCGGTATAGTCCCGACCCCTGGGTACCGAGCAGCTTCATGCCTACACTGCCGGGGAAGCTGTTTTTCCTCAAGGAACTGGCCGGACCGCTTGTGGCGGAATGCAACTAGAGCGGGCGGCCCGGGCGCATGCGGCCGAGATGACACGCGACATCCAGAACCGATTGCCGGGGGCGGTGGACCGATGGCTCATCGCCAGACGCTCCGATGCGGCATGGAAGCAAAGGGCCCTCGGGCTTCTCGTGGAATTGCTCGGCGTGGACACCACGCCCAAGAGCGACCCGGCCGCATGCGCCACGGCGGAGCATCGCTGCTTCGGCATCATCCGACGTGAGCTGGCGGCAACAGTGCCGGCCGCGCCGACGCACCTGGCCCCGATCCGGAAAGAGATTGCCGATCATCCGTACTTCACGTGGCCGTATTATGCGGGCGATGCCGGCGATGCGAAAACGGATGCCGTCGGGAGGGTCTACGGCGGTCGCGGCAACCTCTTCGCCCGGGTCGCGAGGCCCGGCGCGCCGAGGCTGATCATCAATGGCCATTTGGACACGGTCGCGCCCTTCCTGCCCGTGCGAGTGGAGGGCGACATCGCTCACGGCCGCGGTGCAGTCGATGACAAGGGTCCATGCCTTTCGATGCTGCTGGCGGCAGAGATGCTCGGCGAGGTCCAGCGCGAGTTCGGCATCGAGCCGGCGTGCGATCTGCTCTTGCAGTTCGTCATCGACGAGGAGCCCGGCGGCAACGGGAGCCTCTCGGCGGCACTGGATGTGAAGCCGACGCCACCGGACGCCGTCGTCGTGCTGGAATGTACGGGGATGACGGCGTATCCGGCGAATCGGGGCGCGGTCTGGCATGCGACGCGTCTGGAATCCGCCTCGTGCGGCCACGAGGTGCTGCTCGAGGCGATGGCCTTCGTGCTCGGTGGACTCGACGATCTTGGACGAGCGCTCAAGGCCGAGAGCGACCATCCCCTGTTCCCGCATCGGCCGGTGCAGACGTGCCACGGACGCATCGGCCCGTTCGGCGTGCACCCGTCCCGCGTACAGGATTACGTCTGCCTGCGCCTGCGCTGGCAGGGCATTCCGAAGTCTGAGATCGTCGCCGTGGTGGACGAGGCGGTAGGCGAGTATTGCCGTGTGTACGGGGACAAGACGCAACAGGGCGCCGCCGATACGGTGCTGGCGCAGCACTTGCGATGGTCGGATGCCGCGGAAGACCGTGCCGTGCTCGAGATCTTCGGCCTGGCCGGGCACATGGGCGCGGTCGATCGGCTGGATGGCGCCATTACCAAGGCCGGCGCCATCATCCGGAAGCTCGTCCGCGCAAAGACGGCGCGAGGCGGGGCCTGGAACACCCTGGAGATCTCGCTGGCCGGCGCGGACGGCGGGCACTCGCTGGAACTGGAGGGCGGCCAGGGCTTCCTCCCGACGCACGAAATGGAGGCCGTGTGCGAGCGGATGCGGCAGGCGGTCCGGGCGGCGACGCGCGAGTACCTGGTGCTCACGGGCCGGGCCCCGGATGCGATCTGCCCCACGGTGACGTTCGAGAAACTTCACAATGCCGCATTCGCCCGTCGGACCGTCGGGCCGGCGATGGGCGCGATCCTCCGCGCGGCTGGCGCGGTCGGCGCCTACCACGGCGAGCCGGTTCGCGGGTGGGATGTCTCGTGTGATGCGCGGATTTTCGCTCGCGAGTTTCCCGACGCAGAGATCATTACCTTCGGCCCCGGTCTTCTGGCCCGGGCGCACGCGAATGACGAGCAGATTGACATCAACGACGTGTTGATCGCCGCGGAGGTGCTGGCGCGGCTGGCCTTGGAGTATGGACGATCGACATAGGACGCAGGCAGGAAGGGCAGGGTCCGGATTCCGTCCGCACCGCGGGCCCTGCATGGGGAGGTACGAACCACAGGAGGTCTGACACGCGTATGGCGATTCGAATGGGCGTGATCGGCGGGGGCATATTCGGCGAGACGCATCTCCAGATCTTCACGCAGATGCAGCAGGAGGGGCGGTGCGTTCTGGCGGCCCTGGCCGACCTGAACGAGAAGCTCCTCGCCGAGCGGGCCCGCCAGTACGGCATGAAGACGTACACCGACTACCGACAGATGCTCGCGAAGGAAAAACTGGACGGCGTGGCCGTGGTTACGCCCGATCCGACGCACCTTCCGATCGTGCTCGATGCGCTGGAGGCCGGCTGTCACGTCCTCGTCGAGAAGCCGATGGACGTCACCGTCGAGGGATGCGAGAAGATGGTCGCGGCGGCCCGGCGCAAGGGCCTGCTCCTGCAGGTGGATTTCCACAAGCGATTCGATCCGTATCACACCGCCCTGCGCGACGCGGTTGCCGGCGGCCAGCTCGGCACGCCGCTCTACGGCTACGCCTGGATGGAGAACCGCACGGAAGTTCCGCGCGACTGGTGGCCGGCGTGGGTCTCTCGCTCCTCGCCTGCCTGGTTTCTGGGGTCGCACATGGTGGATCTCTTCCGGTGGCTGATCGGCGGGAGGAATGCGACGCGCGTCTACGCGACGGGCGTGAAGAAGAAACTCGCCGCCATGGGCATCGATACGTACGACTGCATTCAGGCGAAGGTGGATTTCGAGGATGATATCGCCTTCAACCTGGATACGGCGTGGGTGTTGCCGGACGGTTTCGAGGCACCCGTGAACCAGGGTATCCGCCTGATCGGGACGGACGGCATCATGGAGATCGACTCGCAGAACCGCGGCGCGGAGGCGTGCCTGTCGGGCCGGACGCAGGAAACGCTCAACATGGGTTATAAGCTCATCCGGCGCGACAAGCACGGGCGGCCGCGCTACGAGGGCTACGGATTCGCGTCCATCGCGGACGTGGTGGAGAATATTGCGTTTCTCAAAGAGGGCGGGCGTCTCGAGGATCTGAAAGGAACGTACCCGAGCGGGGAAGACGGGCTGGAGGTCACACGCATCCTGTGTGCGATCCACGAGAGCGTCAAGACGCACAGGCCGGTCGAGCTGGCGTAGCCCGCCGGCCGGCAGGGCGTCGGTATTCGCAAGGTTGAATCGGAGACATACGGACGATGGCTACGAAGGAGTTTCCGCTGGAACCCGTCGCGGTTCCGAAGGTTGAGACGAAACACCGCCGCATCCGCACGGCGCTGCCCGTGCCGGAGTCGCTGCCGTTGCTGACGGAGATGCGCAACGCCGAATGCCGTTCGATGCGCGGCCAGCCGCCGATCATCTGGGATCGCGGCGACGGTTTCCACATCCTCGATCCGTACGGCAACCGGTGGCTGGATTTCTCGTCGGGCGTGCTCGTGACGTCGTGCGGGCACGGCCATCCGACGATCCTTGCGGCTCTTTCGCGCATGATCGAGAAGGGCCTGTACCACGCGTATTGCTTCCCCACGGAAATCCGTGCGAAGCTCGCCGCAAAGCTCTCGTCGCTCGTGCCGCGCCCGCTCAAGGAGGTGTTCCTCCTCACGACCGGTTCGGAGGCGACCGAGTGCTGCATCAAGCTGGCCCGCACGCACGGCGCGCGGGTCGGCGGCCGGACCAAGAAGGTTTTCGTCACCTTCGACAACGCGTTCCACGGGCGCACGTTCGGCGCACAACTCGCCGGCGGCGCCCCGGCGCTCAAGAAGTGGATCGGCGATGACCACTACGGCTTCGTGCAGGTCCCGTTTCCCGACGGATTCCGTCAGAAGGATGTGTCGTTCGATATCTTCACACGCAGCCTCGAACGCCAGGGCATCGAGCCGAAGGACGTCTGCGGCGTCATGTCCGAGACCTACCAGGGTTGCAATGCGAAACTGATGCCGGCCGAGTACGCGCGGGCATTGCGCCGCTGGTGCGATGACCACGGCGCCCTGCTGATCTTCGACGAGATCCAGGCCGGCTTCGGCCGGACGGGCCGGTGGTTCGGCTTCGAGCATTGCGGCGTCGTGCCGGATCTTGCGGCGTTCGGCAAGGGCATCTCCGGCGGCATGCCGTGTGCAGCGGTGGTGGGCCGGACGGACGTCATGAATCTTTACGGCCCGGGCGAGATGACCAGCACGCACTCGGCCAACCCGATGTGCTGTGCGGCCGCCCTGGCCAACATCGAAGTGATCGAGACGGAGGGCCTCGTGCAGAACGCGGCCCGGCTCGAACCGGTACTCCGGGAGGGCGTCGAGAGGATCCAGGCGGCTTCGCACGGGCGGGTGGGGCGCGTGGATGCCGTCGGCCTCGTAGGTGCCGTGCAGTTCACCCGGCCCGGCACCACAGACCCGGACCCGGATCTGGCGTGGGATGTCTGCAAGAAGATCGTCGAATCGGGCGTGATGCTCTTCTCGCCGGTGGGCGTGGGCGGTTGCTGCCTGAAGATCTGTCCCCCGCTGATCATCACGGAGGAGGCGCTGCGCGAAGGGTTGGACGTCATGTGCGAGGTCACGGCCGCGCTGACCGCGTAGGGCCGCGCCGGCGCAGGACAGACGAGCCGCACGGCGGACTGCCGTCGTACGCCGAAAACTTCGCGGGCGACGGTCGCTACTTCATGTACTTCGCCGCGGCTTTCTTGAGCGCGGCAGCCTTGTCCGTCCGTTCCCAGGTGAAGCCCGGACCGCTGCGGCCGAAGTGCCCGTGACGGGCCGTCTCCTTATAGATGGGCCGCAGAAGCTTCAGCTCGTCGATGATGCCTCGCGGCTTCAGGGGGAAGATGTCCCGCACAAGCTTCGACAGCGTTGCCTCGTCGATGCGCCCCGTACCCTCTGTATCGATCAGGACGCTCACCGGCTCGGCCACGCCGATGGCGTAGGCCAACTGCACCTCACACGCCGTCGCGAGGCCCGCCGCCACGACGTTCTTGGCGATGTACCGTGCCATATAGCTCGCCGAGCGATCCACCTTCGACGGATCCTTGCCGCTGAACGCGCCGCCGCCGTGGCAGCCCCGCCCGCCGTAGGTGTCGACGATGATCTTGCGTCCCGTCAGGCCCGTATCGCCGTGCGGACCGCCGACCACAAACCGGCCCGTCGGGTTGATGTGGAACTTGATCCGGTGGCTCCAGAGCCGGGGGCATTCCTTCATCACGACGGGCTTGATCACCTTCTCGACAAGCACCCTGCGGGCCTTCTCGGACATGTTGTTCGTGCGAGGGTCGATGGCGTCTTCGGTGTGCTGTGTCGAAAGAACCACTGTGTCCAGCCGGACCGGCGTGCTGTTCTCGTACTCCACCGTCACCTGGCTCTTGCCGTCGGGGCGGATCCACTTGATCTCGCCGCTCTCGCGGGCATCCGCCAGGCGTTCGACCAGCCGGTGCGCAAGCTGGATCGGCAGCGGCATCAGCGACTTCGTCTCGTTGCAGGCAAAGCCGAACATCAGCCCCTGGTCGCCGGCGCCCTGTTCCTTGTGCAGACCCTTGCCCGCCGTGACGCCCTGGCTGATGTCCTCCGACTGGGAGTGGATCGTGCGGACGACGGCGCAGCTCCGGTAATCGAAGCCGATGGCCGGGTCCGTGTAGCCGATCTCCCGGACCGTGTTCCGTGCCGTCTCCTCGACGCGGGCGAGGGCCTTCTCGGCCTCCCGGTTGTGGACGGTGACCTCACCGGCCAGGACGATCAGCCCGGTGGTGACGAGCGTCTCGGCGGCCACCCGCGCCTGCGGATCGGCCGCGATGAGGCTGTCGAGGATCGCATCGGATATCTGGTCGGCCACCTTGTCAGGGTGGCCCATGCTGACGGATTCCGACGTGAACAGGTGCCTGGAACATCGCATGCTGAGTACCAATCTGTGCCTCCTTACTGCCGCTGGCGGAAACGCTGCGGAAACCGGCGGAACGGTCACCGCGCCGACCGGACATGATACGAATGAGGCCCCGCGGGGGCAAGCGCCGCTACATGCTGTCGGAGGCCACGACGGCGGCGAGAAAGCGGTCGAGATATCCTTTCTGGATGAATGTCTGGATGGCTTCGACGGTCGTATCGTGGTTCATTCCCCAGAGACACGTGCGCAGGTCTTTCATCTCCACGTCCATCTGGATGAGCAGCACCCGATCGACCGCCAGCGCCGGCGGCAGTTCGCGGAGCAGCACCGCCGCGAGGTGATTGACGCCCGGCCCGCCCAGGCAGACCAACGGGCACTCGTGCAGGTCCTCGTTGTTGATGTAGTGCAGGTCGCTGATGACAAGACAGCGCCACGGGGAATCGGGCGGGAGGCGCTTGCGAATCTCGGTGGCCAGGGTGTAGGCGAGCGGGCGATCCTTGTCTTCGGCCCGCAGCGTCGAGCCCGTGACAATCAGGATCAGGTTGTCGAGGTCGTATTCTTCCATTATCCGCCGGCATTATATCCCTCTGGGTGCAGACGGGCGACGATCCGAACGCACGCGAACCGCATCCGGGTGCCCCGGGAAGTCCAACGGCCCTTTCGCCGATATTGCGTCCGTGACCACAGGTCACTACGCTCCCCGCCGGATTGTTCACGATACGGCGAGGACGTTGGTGAGCGCACCGATAACCTTCGTATTCGATCTGGCCCGGACGGATGGGTGGTTTCATCTCCGCGTCGGGGCGTGGGACGTCCCCCGCGGGCCGCTGGGGGTGCTGTTGTACCTGCCGCTCGTGCCGCTGTTCTGGATCACGCCAGCGCGGGCCGCGCGGGCGTTGCTGATCGCTACGTCCCTGTTGCTTACGTATGCGACGCTCGGCCCCGCGTTTTTGACGCTGCTGCTGGGGCTGACCTTCTACTATTTTTTCGCGACACAGATCCTTACGGAGCGCGGCCGGATCGTCTGGCGCGACGCCCGCATGGACCGCCACGCCGCGCCGGTGGTCTGCTGGCAGGAAGCCCCCGTCCCGAATGCGATGCTCGCCGTCGCTGCCGTCGTCATGCACCTGCCCTATATCGCGCTGCTCATCCGGCCGATGCCGGCGTTCCTGCCGTCACTGGGCAGCGCCGTTGAGGTGCAGACGAATTACCTCCACTGGTGCGGCCTGGCCTACATGCACGTCAAGGCCGTCTCCGTGGTTGTGGACCGGCTGCAGGGTCGGCTCGGCAGGGTCGGCCTCGATGATTACCTCGCCTACATGCTCTTCGCGCCGACGTTCAAGATGGGGCCCATCTATCGGTACGATCACTTTGTCTCCCAGCTCGCCGACGCGCCGCAGAACGTCCAGGTCCGCCAGGGGCTGCTGCGAATCGGGGGCGGCCTGATTCGGCTGGGCATCATGCTGTTCGTCATCCACCGGAACATCAGCGAGCGTTTCTTCACCGCTCCCGAGACCTTGCCGTACCACCGGGTGCTGATCTCCTGCATCCTCACGCCGTTCGATCTCTACTTCTGGTTCGCCGGCTACTGCGACATCGCGATCGGCGTCGGCCGGCTCATGGGCTTCCGCGTCCCGGAGCATTTCCGCAGGCCGTGGTTCGTGAACAACATCGCCGACTTCTGGAAGCGCTGGAGTATTACGCTCGGGCAGTCGCTCTTCGACTACCCGTTCCGGGCGCTGGTGGCGCGCGGCTTGCGCCGGTGGCGGGGAT
>CAZMVY010000025.1:0-6864 GCA_964569765.1 uncultured Planctomycetales bacterium | reverse complement strand
CCGCTGGCCCCGGTGGCTGTGTGTCGGGCTCACGTTCGTGTATGGCGGCCTGTGGCACGGGCGGTGCCGCTCGGACGTGACCTGGGGGCGTTTGCAGGGCTTCGGGTTCGCGATTCACCATGGCTGGCATCGCTGGTGGTTGCGGCGCAAGAAAAAGGGCGGTCCGGTGGTGCAGTGGCTGCGCAGGCTCGGGTTGTGCGACGGCCGCGCCGGCTGGGCACTCTCTTGGCTACTGCTGGTGAGCTACCAGGTCGTGACGATCAGCATCGCGTCGGACCTTGCGTACGGCGGGAGCCGGTTTGTGCCCGTGCTCCTGGGGCTGCGCGGGCATCGCTGAGCCGACGGCGGATCATTCGGTTTGCGGCGCGGGCGGTGCGGCAGTGGCAGAGGAGTAACGGGCGGCCATGCACTCTCGCGGCCTGAGGCGAGCGGCGCAGTCCAACAGCGTCGCAAGGGCAGGCGCGCCGTTTTTTGGGTCGTGGCGAGGCAATGCGGCAGGATAAACGGAACGCTGCAAGGTGTAACTCTTTGTTTGGAAGCCAGTTACGTCAATTAGCACTTTGCGGGTTCGCAATCGCCTTTCACAATCGCCCGTCGCGATTTTTTGTTTGCTTTGGCGGGCATCTCGCGGTAGGATAATAGGTGAGAGAGAGTGCATGTGCCGGCGGGACGGCGCAGACACTCTTTTTTTGTTGGCCGAATGGCCCGGAGTGGCGGAGAAGGTCTGGCATATCCAAAAAGGAGGAGGCTGGGCATGAAGATTCCTTTCTTAGCGGGTCTGGTTGCGCTTCTGGTGGCAGCGCCCCTGGCCAGCGCAAGCATCGTCGCGTGGAATTGCGACGATGACGGGGACGGCGCGATCGTGATGAACTCGGCGGCGCTGAGTACCGTCGGCACCGATTACCGGCTGGACGTGGGCGCCAGCCAGTATTGGTATCCGGCGCACATGGCCGGTGACTTTGAGACCGACACGGAGCTGGATCCGACCGTCTGGATCGTGGAGACTGTGGACAACTACACGGACTTCACATGGACGGACTACCACATCGACATCGGAATGACCAAACCGTTCTCGATCGTCGGTGTCGTGGCGCCGCCGGACTGGACCTGGGCGGTCACGCCGCCCGCGGGCGGTCAGCAGTTGCCGAATCAGCCACCGGGGACGCTGGGCTGGGTCGGCAAGGTGGATTACTACGCCGGGACGCCGATACCCCCTGGGCAGTCCGGCACGTTCGGGCTGGTCGTGTCGTTCCTCGGAAGCGTGGAGTTCTGCACGGAGCAGATTCCTACGCCTGAGCCGGCCAGCCTCCTGCTGCTGGGTCTGGGCGGATTGCTGATTCGGCGCCGCAGGTAAGGCCGGCGCATCCGGTCGGGGCGCATCAGCGCAACAACAGCGACTGACGTGCCCAGCGGGGCGTTTCGGCGCCTCGCTGGGCTTTTTTTGCGCGCGGAGCGAAGATCACCACGGCGCGGCTGCCGCGGCGCGGCGGAAGCTGGACACGTCGAGGCTTCCGGGCCCCACTCGTACCAGGATGCTTCCCGTGTCCGCCGTGTTGAGGTATCGGTAGGTGCGCATCAGATCGTTCAGGCCGGCCTCGCTGATCTCGCTGCGTTTTCCGCTGGAGCGAAGGACATACGTCGGCGAGACCGCGCGGACGAACTCGGCCGTCCAAGGCTTGAAGCTCCCGTGATGCGGCAGGACGAGAACGTCCGCACGCAGATCGGCATGGTCGATGAGCCACCGTTGCGGACGCTGCTCGATATCGCCGCAGAGCAGGATTGATCGTCCGCCGTACCGGAGGCGCATCACGATGGATGACTCATTGGAAGGGTGCGGTGCCGCCCGCTCATCCGCCGGGGGCCAGAGCACCTGGGCCTCGACGCCGCCCGTTCCGGCCAATCGCCGGCCCGCGCAGAGGTAGCGGATCGGAATGTTTTGTGCCCGCAACTCTCGCAGCATGAGTTCGGCCGCCGGTTTCACAACAATGGGCCGACGGGCTGTCAGGAAGTCCGGCGGGATCCACGCTGCCCGGATGGGCACGTGCGAGGCCAACTCGGGCAGGCCGCTGAAGTGGTCGAGGTCGGGGTGACTGACGATCGCGGCATCCAATCGCCGTATGCCCTCCGCGCCGAGGGCCGGTCGCAGCGTGGAACGATACAACTCGTACGGGGGCATCGTGCCGCAGTCGTATGCGAGTGCTCGCCCGTTCGGAAACCGGATGATGGTCGCCGTGCCGTTGCCGACGGACAGCACCCGGACATGCAGTTCGCCGTCGGCCGGCCGGCCGGGGAGGTACCAGTAGACGCCCGCAACGACGCAGGACGCCAGGCCGATCGCGATGGCGTGTTTCGGTATCGCCAGCAGCGGATGGGCGGCCCACAGCCCGCAGACCGCGAGTGCCGCCAGGACGAGCCACAGCGGCGGCGACGGAGTAATGAAGCTTACATGTGGCACGGCGGCGAGCAGCCGGACCCAGTGATTCAGAAGGCCCGCGACACCCGCAAGCAGGGGTGCGAACACCAGAGCGGTGGCCGGCCAGATCGCCGTTGCCACGAGCTTTACGAAGCCGGCGAGCATAAGCAGGCCGACGAGCGGAGCGATCAGCAGCGAGTTGAGCCAGCCCCACGTGCTCGTCTGACCGAAGTGATAGAGCGACAGCGGCGCACCAGCCAGCCATGCCGCCACGGAGACGGCCAGCGCCAGCTCCAGCGCAAGGCCGGCATCCTGCGCGAGCCGTCGAATACCCTGCGGCCTCGCGGATGCCGGAATCAGCTCCGCCATGGCCGCACGGCGGCGAAGGATCACCCCGCGCCATGCGTCCCGTACCGGCCCCGACAGCCAGATGACTCCGCAGAGCGTGACGTACGACAACTGAAACCCCGGGTCAAACAGGTCCGTTGGCCGTACGGCCAGCACCAGCAGCGCGCTGGCCGCCAGCCAGTTCGCGGTTCGCGTCGGGCGCCGCAGCATCAGGCCGAAGCACAGGAATGCCGCGGTGATCGCCGATCGCAACACCGGTGCGTTGGGCTCGGCCAGTGCGGCGTAGAGCAGCAGAGCGATCAGCACTACGGCCGCCGACTGGCGCCGCGATCGGCCCAGCAGGGCGGCGATTGCCCACATTGCTCCGGCAAGCATGGCCAGGTGCGAACCGCTGACGCTCAGGATGTGCACGGTGCCGGTGGCGACAAAGGCATCGTTGATCGCGCGGTCGACCGTGCTGCGCTGGCCGAGGATGATTGCTTCCAGCACGCTGACGCCCGCCGGGTCCGGCATCGCCATGTCGTCGAGCAGCAGACGATGGCAATGCCGGCGATAACGCACGAGCCAGCCCGTTTCGGAGGCCGGTGCGCCGATCGGCGTCACGTTCGCCGCATGCTCGCACGAAAGGCCCGCCAGCACGCCCCGGCGGCGCTGATACAGCGACCAGTCCGGTTCGCCGGGGTTCGCCGGCGGCACGGGCCGGTAGAGCCGGCCGAAGACGCGAACGCGGTCGCCTGCGTGCAGGTGCTCCAGCGGCTCGGCCACGCCGACCTGTATGAGGCCGCTGACGGCGATCAAGCCGCGTACGCCGCCAAGCGTCTCGGCCGCCAGGAGGAATCGCGTTCGCGATGGGCGGGGCATGATGCTGCCGAATACCCCGAAGTCCGGTTGCGAGATTGATGGTTCCGTGGCGATCGTGCCGGCAACGCATGCGCCGATCGGGCTCTCGCCGGTGTACCGTACGACGTGATCCGCCGCGATGCGCCGGTATGTCACTTCGTGCAGCGCAGCGCCGACACCGATCGCCGGCAGAAGAAGCGCGGCCACCGCCGGCCCGGGTCGCTCGCGCACAGCGAACAAGAGGGCGCCGCCGAGGGCAAAGAGTGCGGTATACACGAGCAGTGACAACGGGCAATGGTAATCGAGGAAGATGCCGATGATCACGCCGACGGCGGGCGGCAGCAGCGGCGTCGCCGCCAGCGCGGCCGCAAGGCGTTCGCGCCGGATCGGCTCCGGCGATTTCCTGGCGATCGGTCGTATCACGGCGTTCAGAGGCGCCACCAGGTCAGCGACAGTCGATCGGCGACGACTTCGTTGCCGAGCCGCTCCCTCTCCCGTTGAGACCGCTTGAGCATTGATCGCCCGCAGTCAACGAAAGCTCCGCGTTCAAACAGTCCATCGAGTATCGGCAGGCGACGTTGCTTCTGCCCCCAACTCCTGGTGCCGTCAGTGCGGAGAAGAACGTGGACTCCGTGGGCTTCGCGCCGGCCGATAGCGGCAAACAGGTGCTGGAGGTCGAAGGATTGCTCGCCGTGCCGAATGGATTGCGTGTGAAGGCACGGCGGATCGCCGTATACGGCGTCTTCAGGCTGCGCTCGTCCATGATCGGCTCCAAGTCGGAGTGCACGGCCCCGGCCCTCCTTCGTACGGTCGTGCCGCATGCCGACGCGCCTGGCAAAGACGGCCGGACAAATCGGACGGTGTGATCGGTGCGGCGTGCTGACGTACCCGTTGCTTTGCCGGAATCGTAGCCCGTCGGCGTAACACGCCCATTCGAGAGAGAGAAGATCGGTCGGGTTGGTGTGAGAATGGGGGGTCGCCAGGGACCACCCCCCGTGCCAGGGCGGCGGGCGGCGCGCACTGCCCACAAAGGGTTCGACACACGTTCCGAATCGTTGCAGAAAGCCTCCGACAGTTTCATGCGCAAATCGCTGGTTGTTGCCGCGATCCGTTTCGGAAGTTGAGTTCGAAACGGCGTAAGCTCGCAAACCGGGGTCGGCCGGGTGTTGTCGGGACGTTCGCACAAGAGCTGTTGCATCGGAGCCTCGCCGGAAGATCGTCGGACCGCGACTGCCAGTATGTGCCGATTGAGGATGTCGTCAACCCTTGGGGGAGAGCAACGATGCAGGCCGAACAGAACATGCGCGGGACGGCTCGCCGGCAGGAGCGGGCGGCCGTCCAGGTGCTACCCGCGCCGCTTTCGGTTCCAGAGTTCCGTTCGTTTCCGGCTGCGCGGGGGTGAGGTGTTTCTTGTTCTTGGGTGGCCGCTATTGCGAGAACCGGGACCGCACGGAATGGCGAGCCCTCCTTGGCGACGCGCTACCGTCCGGGCGTACGGCGGGAGGGCGGTCCGGACGCACAGTTCGGATTTCCTTGCGTTGACATCGTCGCCAGAACGATTTATAGTCGTACGTCGCCCGGGGCAGCGGCCAAGTTGCGCGCTGTCTGCGGGCAGGGTGTAACTGCATGGCGCAGGTGGTCTTAGAGCGGGTGACCAAGCTCTACCCGGGCAATGTCAAGGCCGTAGACAATGTGACCTTGGACATCGCCGACCGCGAGTTCGTTGTCCTGGTCGGGCCGTCGGGTTGCGGCAAGAGTACCACCCTGCGGATGATCGCCGGGCTGGAGGAGGTCAGTTCCGGCACCGTCCGCATCGGGGATCGCGTCGTGAACGATGTGCCCCCGAAGGACCGCGATATCGCGATGGTGTTCCAGAACTACGCCCTGTACCCGCACATGACGGTGTACAAGAACATGGCCTTCGCCCTGAAACTGCGGAAATATCCCAAAAAGGAAATCGATCAGCGCGTGCGGGAAGCGGCGGCCATCCTCGGTATCGAGAACCTGCTCGAACGCAAACCCAAAGCCCTCTCGGGCGGCCAGCGTCAGCGCGTCGCCGTCGGGCGCGCGATTGTGCGGCATCCCAAGGCCTTTTTGTTTGACGAACCCCTCACGAACCTCGACGCCAAGCTCCGCGTGGAAATGCGTGCGGAACTGAAACGGCTGCACCACAGGCTTTCGACCACGACGATCTACGTCACGCACGACCAGGAAGAAGCCATGACCTTGGGCGACCGCGTCGTCGTGATGAAAGACGGGCTGATGCAGCAGGTCGGTTCGCCGCTGGAGGTGTACAATCGCCCGACCAACAAGTTTGTCGCGGGATTCGTCGGCACACCGCCGATGAACTTCCTCGAAGGTTCGCTGGTGTCCGAGGGCGGGGACATTCTCTTCGACGGCGGCGATTTCCGCCTCCGCCTGCCGAAAGATCGTTCCGCGAATCTCGGTTCGCACATCGGTAGAAAGGTCATTTTCGGCGTTCGGCCTCAGGCGATGGACACGATCTGCGAAGGCCGATTCGCCGGTAAGGACAACATCATCCCCGCGACGATCCAGGTGGTCGAGCCGCTGGGCGACAAGATGGACCTGTTCGCCTCGACGGCGCAGTATCCGCACATCGTCGCCCGCGTCGAAGCCCGCAGCGATATCAGCATGAACACGAAACTCAATCTGTACCTGGATATGAGTCGAGTGCATATTTTCGACACTGACGGCGTTCAGGCGAACCTGACGCTGGCGTCCACGTGAGGCGTCAACAGGCCGTTGCATGGGTTTTTTTAGTGGTTTTTTACGTGTATCGTGTAAAAAACCGTGGAAGGAATGAAGGATCATGTATTTAACAGGGTTCGCCGATGAAGCCGCCGGCGACATTGACGGTCAGATTCGCGCCACCAAGGAACTGGGCTGGTCGTATATCGAATCCCGCTTTGTGAATGGCAAGAACATCCACGACATCTCCGACGCCGATTTCGACGTCGTAGCGGGCAAGCTCCAGGACGCCGGCGTGAAGATCAACTGTTTTGGTTCTGCGATCGCCAATTGGTCGAAGCTGATTACCGATCCGTTCGATTCCTCCCTCGCCGAAGCGAAACGCGCCATCCCCCGCATGCAGAAGCTCGGGGCGAAACTCGTCCGCATCATGAGCTTCAAGTGGTCGCTGGACGATCCGACCGACGACGCCTCGCAGAAGTTCACCGAACGCTGCCGGCGCGTCAGCGAGCTGGTGAAGACAGGGTTTGCCTCGTCGGAGTCGTGGTATTGGC
>CAZMVY010000024.1:0-31713 GCA_964569765.1 uncultured Planctomycetales bacterium | reverse complement strand
CGGACGGACGTGGCCCGCGTGAAGATCACGGTGGTCCACTTATAATAAAAAAAAAACGGCCCACTGCCGACGCAGAAGGTCCGCGAGATCGGCGCGGTCGATGAGGTGGCGTTCCTCGCAAAGGATGTGCCGCCGGTCGGATATCGCTGCTACCGCAGCGGCCCGCAGGTGACCGCGCCGGCGGCCGGGGCAAAGGGGGCGCTGAGCGGCGACGTCTTCGAGAACAGGTTCTACCGGATCACGTTCGGCGAGAAGACCGGGGCGATCAAGAGCATCATCGACAAGGACACGGGCAAGGAACTCGTTGACGCGGGCAGCCCGTACGAGCTGAACCAGGTGCTGTACGCGACGTGTTCGCCCGAGTCGCGCGTGTACGACTGGAACACGCCGTGGCCGGCGGCGAAGCTGGAGATCGAGAAGATCACGAACGCCACGGTCAAGGCCGACGGGACGGGCGAGGTCTACGCGTTCGTCCGCATCACGGGGCGAGGCAAAGTCATTCAGGAGATCGACAACCAGGTCATCCTCTACGACCACATCAAGCGGATCGACTTCATCAACCGGATCAACAAGAAGTCCACGTTCGACCCGGCCGAGCCGAAGCCGACGTACCACAAGAAGGAGTCGCTCTACATTGCCTATCCGTTCGCGGCGGGCGCGAAGCCGCAGTTCCGTTACGAGGTCGGCGGGGCGAGCGTCCGGCCGAACGAGGATCACCTTCCGGGCGGTTGCCGCGACTGGCTGAGCGTGCAGAACTGGGTGAGCGTCGCGGGCGAGGGGATCGGCGTGGCCTGGTGCCCGATCGACACGCCGCTGGTCAGCCTGTGCGACATGTGGCACGGCGAGTGGTCCGAGGAGTGGCCGATCAAGAACGGCACGATCCTGGCCTGGGCGATGAACAACTACTGGATGACGAACTACAAGGCCTGCCAGGACGGCTGGTTCGAGTTCCGCTACAGCCTCACGAGCGGTGCGGAGATGCCGGAGGCGGAGGCCTCGCGGTTCGGCTGGGAGGCGGCGAGCCCGCTGCTGGCCGTGCGGGTGGACATCGGCGGCAAGGAGATGCCGGCGGCGCCGTCCGCGTCGTTCTGCCGGGTGAGCGACCCCGGCGTGATCGTCAGCACGGTCAAGCGGGCCGACGACGGCAAGGGCATCATCGTTCGCCTGCTCGAGGTGGCCGGCGGACCCGAGCGCGGGGTCAGCGTGGCCTGCTCGTGGCCGGGCGTCTTTGCGCCGACGAAGGCGACGGCCTGCGACGCCGTCGAGGTGAACAAGGATGCCCTGACGCTTACCGACGACGCCGTCACGCTGAAGATCGGCCGGCACGGGATCGCGACGGTACGGTTTGAGTGACCGGCGCGCAGTCACCCGCGGCGGCGTTTCGGCGGGCGCAGTCGCGCGCGGCTACGGGGATTCCTGCGGAGGGCAGAACTCCGCGGCGGAAACGGACGAGGTCTCCACGTCCCCCTCCCACAGATGCTGCCGCGTTTCGGCGACCACCACGCCGCTCAGCAAGAGCAGCGAGATGAGATTCGGAACCGCCATCAGGCCGTTGGCGATGTCCGCGAACGACCAGACCGCCTTCAACGTGGAAACGGAGCCGATCATCACGCCGACGACCCAGAGAATCCGGTAGGGCACGACCGACTTCGCGCCGAAGAGGTACTCGCAGGCCTTCTCACCGTAGTAGGACCAGCCGAGGATCGTGGAAAAGACGAAGGTCAGCAGGCCGAAGGCCAGGATCACGGGAGCGACAGAGCCCAGATGCGCGAAGGCGGCGCGCGGCAGCTGCGCCCCCTCGAGCCCCTCCTGCCATGCCCCCGAGTTCACAACAACCAGACCGGTGATCAGACAGATCACCACCGTGTCCCAGAACGTGCCCGTGGATGAGACGAGGGCCTGGCGCACCGGGTTGCGCGTCTGGGCGGCGGCGGCCACGATCGGCGCGCTGCCGAGACCGGATTCATTGGAAAACAGACCGCGGGCCACGCCGTAGCGGATGGCTTCTTTCATACCCGCGCCCGCAAAACCGCCGATCATGGCCTGCCCCCGAAAGGCGTCGGTCAGGATGAGGGCGAGGGCCTGCGGCAACGTCGAGATCCGCATCGCCAGCAGGGCGAGGCATCCGCAGCAATAGGCGACGGCCATGAACGGCACGAGGAGGCCGCAAACCCTCGCGATCCAGCGCACGCCGCCGAGGATGACCAGGGCCGTGAACACGGCAATGACGGCCCCGGTGATCCAAGGAGAGACGGCGTGCGTCTGATAGAGCATATCCGCGATCGAGTTGGCCTGGACCATGTTCCCGATCCCGAACGCGGCGACGGTGGTGAACGCGGCGAACAACACGCCGAGCCACCTGGCCCCGAGGCCGCGCTCCAGGACATACATGGGGCCGCCGGCAATTTCCCCTCTGACGTTCCTGCCCCGGTACTTCACCGACAGAACCGCCTCGGCGTACTTGGTGGCGATGCCAAAGACGCCCGTAAGCCACATCCAGAGCACGGCGCCCGGGCCGCCGAGGGCGACCGCCGTCGCGACGCCGATGATGTTGCCCGTACCGACCGTCGCCGCCAGGGCCGTCATCAGTGCGCCGAAGTGGCTGATGTCGCCTTCGCCTTCGCGCGTGCGCTGGAAGGAGAGGCGGATCGCCTTGCCGATGTATCGCTGTATGATCCGCAGGCGGACCGTCAGGTAAAGGTGCGTGCCGAAGAGCAGTACGAGCAGCCACGGGCCCCAGACGAGGTTACTGCCCTGTTGAAGAAGATGCTCAATCCGTTGCACGCTTCGCACATCCTTTGCCGCGCCGGGCACGGCTCGCGTCGCGGGAAAGGATTCCCGCCTGTCGGGGGTTCGAGAAAAGATACTCGAACCAGCGAGAGTCGGGCTCAGAGGGCCTTCCTACCGTCCAGGGGCGGCGGCAGAGACCCCTCCTACAGGTCGGTGGTCGTCTTCAGGTCTTCCCACTTCACGACGCTCGGCTCGTAGGCGTTCTTCGCCTTGTTCACCATCGCCATGCGGCCCATGATGCACATGAGCGAGCAGATGCGGCCCGTTTCGATGTTCGCGTTCGGCAGGCGCTTGCCGCCGCTCTTGATGGTAGCCACAAAATCCGCCAGTTCCTCCGGCGTGCCCTGATCCCAGCCCTTGCCGATGGGCTCGCCGAACTTCTTCGTCTTCTCGTCCCGGCCGTAGTACATGGCGCCATTCAGGTCCATCGCACCTTTTTCGCCGAAGACCGTGAGCGTCTCCTTGTCATATTTGCCCGGCAGCAGCCACAGGTGTGTATAGGAGAACAGTGTGCCGTCGGGCCAGGCAAAAGTAGTTGCGGACATCGTCTCCGAGAAGTCCGGCGAGCGGCCCGCCTGGCTGTATCCCATGGCCACGCACGTGACCGGGTGCGTGTTCTTCATCGCCCAGGACATCACATCCATGTGATGACTGGCCTGTTCGATCAGCCGGCCGCCGTCACAGTCGCTCGGGTGATTCGAAGGGTCGCTCGACCAGTGCCAGCCGCCCTGCATGAACGTAATCCGGCCGAGCAGCCCGTCATGAATCGCCTTCATTGCCGCCAGATATGTAGGATGATACCGCCGCTGCGTGCCGATCTGAAAGAACTTGCCCTTTTCCTTCCACACCTTGCGGGCGACGCGGGTGAGGGCGTCGCAGGACTCGACGTCTTTGTCGAGGGGCTTCTCGCCGAACGTGTGATACCCCGCCTCGAGGACGGGAATCGTCACCTTCGCGTGATTGCAGATCTGCACGATGCACATCACGCCGTCGAGCTTCTCCTTGTCGAACATCCTGCGAAAGTCGAGATAGCCGTTCGGCTTGTCGCGTTCCCAGAGCTTTCTGGCCCTCTCCATCTTTTCCGGGATCAGGTCGCAGACGCCGACGACCCTGGCATCGGGAACACTCTCGAACATGTGCCCCATGAGGCCGCCCAGCCTGGGCTGGGGAAAACCGCTGGAGCGGCCCCCGCAGCCGATCCAGCCGAGCTGGACCTTCTCGTTGGCGGGGTAGCCGCGCGACACGCCAGCCGCCCCGAGCGTCAGCGCCGAGGCGCCCAGTGCGGAGGTCTTCAGGAAATCACGACGGGAAAGGCTGCGACGCATGACTTGTCTCCTCTGGGGCACATGCCCCGGCTTCAAAGACCCACCGGAACGAAACCGTGACCGCGCTATTGTCCGGCACGACAGGGGCTTGTCAATCGTGCGCCTTGACAGGCACCACGCAGGTCGGTACGGCTTCGTCCGGGAATCGCGATTCCACACGTGCGGAGGATCACGTCATGAGGCGAACGGCGACGCTGGGAGTCATCCTGAGCAGCCTGTGCATCTCGCCCGGCGTTCGGGCGGCCGGCCCGTCCGCGGCGGCGACCGGGCGGCGCGTGCCGATCATTTACAGCAGCGACCTGTTTCATCCGCACGACGACCCGGACGATCATTTCGACCTCGCGACACTCTTCGCGGTCCGCGAGTTCGACATCCGGGCGATCCTGCTCGACCAGGGCGACAGACAGTTGGAACGCCCCGGCGCTGTGCCGCTCCGGCAAATCATGAACCTGACGGGGCGCCGCGTGAGCAGCGCGATCGGGCTCGGCCGCAAGCTGCGCTCGCCGGAGGACAAGGCCCTCGATCAGCCCGAGCCGTTCCAGGCCGGCGTGCAACTGTTTCTCCGCGCGCTTCGCGAGTCGAAGGAACCCGTGACCGTGTTGCAGACCGGTAGTCTGCGGGACATTGCCGCCGCATTCAACCGGGAGCCCGGCCTGCTGCGCGAGAAGGTGGCACGGCTCTACCTGAACAGCGGTCATGCCGGCGGCGACAAAGAGTATAACGTCGATCTCGATCCGCACGCCTACGTCCGTGTGATGCGCTCGGGGCTGCCGATCTACTGGGTGCCCTGCTTCGGGCCGCAGGGATACGGCTCGCTCTGGAAGTTCCGGCATGATCTTGTGCTCGCGGCCGTCTCGCCGCGTCTTCAGAACTTCTTCATCTACGCGCTGGCCAGGGTTTCCCCCGAAAAGCTCGACCCGATCGCCGCGTTGTCCGGCGGGTTGGATCCGGCCGCCAGGACCGCGATGTGGACGCAGGAGCGGAACATGTGGTCGACGGCGTCGCTGCTTCACGCCGCGGGTTGGGAGCCGACCCGCTCGTCGGACGGGAGCTGGCGACTGACACCGCTGGCCTCCGAAGGCGTATCCGGGCGGGAGGGCGTCGGCCCGCCGGCGACGACCGCGCCGACCTCGCAGATCGTCTGGTTCGAGAAACGCCGCGTGCGGCTGGACGCGGACGGCAAGACGCGGTTTGACGATCAGGCCGGCGATCTGGACATCGTCGTATTCCGGCGGGGCGACGAGGCCGCCTACAACGCGGCAATGACCGCGGCGCTGCGAGATCTCCTGAAGAATATCGACAACTGACCCATCTGTATAGGAGGAGCGGGGCTCTCTTGCCCGAACCCGGCAGGCCCTGTACAGTAAGCCGCGAATCGGCGTCCGCGCGGCCGCCAATGCCCTTTCGGGCAAAGAAATCAGGTCTTTCGGGCTCACGGAGGAGGCTGTCCATGCAGGCCCAACGCAGGTGCTTTCCGGTTGTTCTCGTCGCGATGGTCGCCGCAGCGGGGCTCTCGGCCGCGCTCTGGTCCGGCTGCACCTTCTTCTCAGCGCCGCTTTCGGCGGACGCCGGGGCCAACGCCACGGTTACGGTCGGACAGTCGATCACGCTTCCCGGCTCTGCCACCGGCGGACTGCCGCCCTACAGCTATTCCTGGACACCCGCCGCGGGGCTCAACAACGCCTCCATAGCACAACCTGTCTTCACTGCCACGACGGTCGGCACGCGGATCTTCACCCTGACCGTCACCGACGCCCTTGGCGCCACCGCTTTCGCCTCCGTCAGTGTCACCGTCCAGAGCAGCAGCCCGGCCCTTGTCGCGAACGCCGGGCCGGACCTGAACACCACGGTCAATGTCCCCGTGACGCTTCAGGGATCGGCCAGCGGCGGAAACGGCTCGTACTCCTACGCATGGTCCGCGCCGGCGGGTGTTACGTTGCAGGGGGCGAACACGGCCACGCCGGTGTTTACGCCCACAACCGCCGGCACGTTCGTGTTCACGCTGACCGTGACGGACACGGAGGGAAGCTCCGCCACGGATACGATGTCGGTCACGGTTGCCGGCCAAGATCCGCTGACTTCGCTCACCTGGGCGGCCGATTTCGCGGCCGGCGGCTATCGGGTCGTCGCGGTTTTCGCGCAGGCCCTCGCCAAGAGCAGCGCGGAGACGACCGCGAACTACCGCGTCACCGGCACGTCCACGACGCCGACCAGCGCATCCCTCGGAGCGGACAGCCGCACCGTGACTCTCACCTTCGACGTCGCGCTGGCCTCGACGAGCCAGTTCGACTTGAGCGTGAACAACAGGATCCAGGATGCCGGCGGCAATCCGATCCCCGCGATCCTCGGCCGGACACCCGACCGCAATACGGCCGACACGACGCCGCCGGCGGTCGCCAGTGCCGCCTGGGGGCCGCTGATCAGCAGTGGTTATCAGATCAGTGTCGTCTTCACGGAAGCGCTTGATCGGACCAGCGCGCAGACGCTCTCCGCCTATCGCGTGACGGGCACGGGCACCGTCGCCCACGGCGCGACGCTCGGCAGCGACGGCAAGACGGTCACCGTCATCTTTACCGGAGTCACGCTCACGTCGAGCTCGCATATCGACATCGGGGTCGGCGGCGCCATCCGGGACATCAACGGAAACGCCATGGCGGAGTCGCTCAACCACGCCGTTTCCGGCACGATTTCCACACAGACAACCGTCAGCACCGTGACCTGGGGCGCCGGTTACACCGCCGGCGGCTATCAGGTGCTCGTGACGTTCAGTCAGGCCGTCGACAGCACGACCGCGCAGAAGGTCGACAACTGGCGGATCACCGGCGGCACGACGAAGCCCACCTCGGCAACGCGCAGCGCGGACGGCAAAACGGTCACGCTCGTCTTCGCCGCCGCGCTGGCCATTACGAACAAACTCGACATCAGCGTCGGGGATTCCATCAAGGACGCCAACGGCAACGCCATTGCGGAGCACCTGGGACATGCGATCGCGGCGGCCAGTGGTGATGCCACGGCACCGACGGTGTCGTCCGTCACATGGGCGGCGAATTACAGCTCCGGCGGCTACCAGGTCGTCGTGGTCTTCAGCGAGGCGATGGACCGCACCAGCGTGGAGGCCACGACGGGCTGGCGAATCAATGGCACGACCACAACGCCGTCCTCCGTCACGCTTGGTACCGACGGCAAGACGGCGACGCTCGCCTTTCTCGCCCCGCTGGCGATCGCGAACAAGCTTGACATAAGCGTGGGCGGATCGATCCGCGACATCAACGCCAACGTCCTGGCGCAGTCGCTCGGCCAGGCGATCGCGGCGGCAGCCGATGTGACCGTGCCGACCCTGTCCTCCGTGAATTGGGCAGCGCACTACGGCACCGGCGGATACCAGGTGCTCGTGGCCTTCAGCGAGGCGATGGACGAAGCGACCGCTGAAACCGCTGCGAACTACGCAATCAACCCCGGCGCGGTCGCCCCGACATCCGCAACACTTCAGGCCGACGGCAAGACCGTCGCCCTCGTCTTCGCCGGCATCCGCCACAGCACGGATACGCTCGACATCTCCGTCGGAGACACCGTCAAGGACATCAACGGCAACGCCGCGGCGGCATCGCTTGCGCATGCCATCGCCGCCAACACGGCCGACACCACCGGGCCGAACATCGCCTCGCGCTATTGGAAATCCGGCGTCTTGACCTATCAGGCCGAGGTGACCTTCAGCGACGCCCTGGATGAAACGAGTGCCGAAACCGTCGGCAACTACTCCATGACGGTCAACGGCGGCGCGGCTATCAATCCGACGACCGCCACGCTCGCCGCCGACGGTGTGACGGTAACGCTCGATTTCGGCAACGTGGCCGTATTCAAGACGGCCGACCTGCTGACCGTCTCCGCGGCAGTCAAGAACGTCAACCTCCGGGCAAATACGAGCACGACCGCGGCAGCCATGACGGCGGTAGGGGGCACGCGTCAGCCGGCCGCAAGTCTGGCGTGGGTTGCGCCTCCCGCATCGTATGGGATCGTCCTGACCTTCGCCGAAGTGATGGATAAGGCCAGCACGACGGCAACGGCGAATTACACACTGGGCGCCCTGGCCGCCAATCCTGCCACCGCCACCTTGGCCGCCGACGGCGTGACCCTCACCCTGACGTGGACTACGGGACCCTTCGCGGCGACGGACCAGTTGGCGATCTCCGCCAACGTGAAGAACATCCGCGGCGAGTCAAAGGCGCAGACCCTTGCGGTCGCCTCCGGCGGCGGCGCCGGGCCGAGCATCGTCTCCCGGACCTGGGGCGCGAACCAGCCGGCCTACAAGGCGATTGTGGTCTTCGACCAGGTCATGGACAAGACCAGCGCCGAAACGGCTGCAAACTACAATCTCGGCGGCGCAACCGGCACGTCGGCATCCCTGGCGGCAGATGGCAAGACCGTTACGGTGACCTTCGCAACCGGCGCTCTGAACGCCGCCGATACACTGACGGTTGCCGGGGCAGTCCACAACATCAACGATGTCGCCAACACGAGCGTCGGGGCGGTGGCCGTAGCCGCGAACGCGGCCGACGTTACCGCGCCGATCCCGACAGCGGCCGCCAAGGTGGACGCCACGCATGTCGATGTCACCTTCAGTGAAGTCATCGACAAGGCCACGGCGGAAGCGGCGGCCTACACCATCACAGGCGGAGCCGTCACTGCCGCCGCCATGCAGAATGGCGGGCTCAAGGTCCGGTTGACGACGACGGTTGACCCGGCGGGCAAGACCGTCACGGTGCCCACAACCGTCACGGACGTCAACGGGCAGGCGGTGGCGGCGGCCACTCCGGTGGCCGTTCCGTGATTGGTGCTCGCCGCGCGCCCTCGCGTCCGCGAACGGCGCGAATCGCGCAGCGACCGCCGATACGGCAGCGGCACACGCTTCGGCCGATGGACAGGCGGTCTCCGCGCGCTGCGGCTTGACGCTCGCGGCGCGTGGCGGGACACTTGGCCGTGATGACGGGGTTTCGCTTGAAGGTTGCGGGGGTTCTCGCCGCGCTGGGCGCGATGTTGCCCGGCGGTTGCGTCGCGCCGACGCTCGGGCTGCCGGACTTCGCCGCGTGGCCCGTCGATGCCACCGGATACGCGATCGAGCCGCTGCCGGTATATCTCGCCGCCTCGTTTGCCCGCGGCCATGACGTGTACTGGGCGCTCGCAGATGGTCGAATCGTCCGAGTGGACGATCGCGACCGCGCCGCAGCCTGGACGGACCTTGGCAGTCCGCTCGTGACCGGGCCGCGGATGGTCTTCGTTTCGAGCGCGGGCGTCGTATTCACCTCCGAGAACGACAAGCCTACCTGGCGCTCTGCCGACGGCGGGAAGAGCTGGTCGGTGTGCCTCGAAGCCCCTGTGTGGCGCATGGACGAGGATGACCTCGGGAACCTGTACGCGGGCAACTACCTCAAGGACGATGAGCACGTGGCGACGCTCTTCAAGAGCACGGACGGCGGCGCGACGTGGACCGAGGCCTTCCGCGACGGGAGCAACCAGCACATCCACACAGTCCGCTGGGACGATCGAGCGAAGCGCCTCTACATCGCCTTCGGCGACAACGGTGCCACGCGCGGGCAGGCATATTCCGACGACCGGGGGGACACGTTCACGCCCATCGCACAGGGGCGCGGCCAGGGCCACACGGACGTCGCCTTCACGCTCGATTACGTCTTCTGGGCCAGCGACGACCAGAGCGGGCGGATTCTCCGGGTCGATCGGCAGAGCGGCGAGATGCAGACCCTGACGGGCGTGTCACAGTTCATGTGGTTCGCCGTCGCCGGCGGCCAACAGGTGTACGTCGGAACGATGACATCGCAGAAGGCCGGCGGCGAGCGCGCCGCCCTGCTCGCGTCGGCCGATCAGGGCGAGACGTGGCAGAAGCTGCTCGAGACGGAGCCGTCCGCCGGTGCGTATGATCAGGGCTTCAACGCCGAGTCGCGGGACTTGAGCGCGGACGGGTGGCTATACTGTTCCGGCGGCGGGGCGTCGTACAGAATCCGCCGGGTTTCGCCATGATCTCCGAGAATCACATTCAGCGCCTTCGGGAAGCGATCAATGATCCGGCCGGGCGGGATACGTTCGTGCAACTGATCCTCACGGAACTCGGCCCGATGCCTGATGGGGCTGCGTATGAGAAGATCAGCGTTCGGCCGGAGCCGGCCGGGGCCGAAGACACGTGGCAGGTCAACTACTTTACGGCGACCAAACATATCACGAAGCAGGCAAGCACCCGCGAAGCCCTGCACCTGCTTTTGCTTCCCTTCAAGCGGGCACATCTGCAGACCACCGTGGGCGACGTCCACATCCGCATCACGAAGAAGGGCAAGGTCCTGCTCCGTGAGGGGCGCCCTTCCGTGACGCAACGGCCCGCCGAGGTCGCGCACGATCGAACGAAACAGTACCGGTTGCCGGCCGATCGGCCGAACGCGCTGCTGCAGACGCTCGGCATTCAGACCCGCGCCGGGCAGGTCCGCAGCGCGCGGCGGGGCAAGTTCCACCAGATCAATCAGTTCCTCGCCATCCTGGCCTCGCTGCCGGATGTCGAGGCGCCGCGCGGAGCCCTTCGCATCATCGACTGCGGCTGCGGCGCGGCGTACCTGACATTTGCGGCCCATTACTACCTGCGCGCGGTGCGCGGGCTCGACGTCCGGACCGTCGGCATCGACGCGAACGCGGAGCTGATCGGCAAGTGCAACGAGCTGCGCGACCGTCTGGGCTATGAGCACTTGAGTTTCGAACGCTCGCGGATTGGCGAGTTCTCGCCCGCGGCCGCGCCGCACATCGTGCTTAGCCTGCACGCATGCGATACGGCTACGGACGAGGCGATCGCGCTCGGCATTCGATGGAAGGCGCGGGCCATCCTCGCCGCGCCGTGCTGCCAGCATGAGCTGCGCGATCAGCTTGTGAACGAGTCGATGCGGGCGATTCTGCGACATGGCGTGCTGAATGGGCGGCTGGCCGATCTCGTCACCGACGCGGCCCGGGCGGCGATCCTGCGGATCATGGGTTACCGCTGCGACGCGATCGAATTCGTCTCACCCGAGCACACGGGCAAGAACCTGATGCTCCGCGCGGAGCGGCGGTCGTCGAAGCCGCTCCCGGGGGCGGTCGAGGACTACGCGGCCCTGAAACAGGCTTGGCACATTTCGCCCGCGATCGAGCGGCTCGTGGGGCTGCCTGACGCGTCGTAAGGCCGTCTCGGCAGGGCGGCCCAGGTTCTCGCGATTCCTGATTCGCAAACCTTCCCGGCGGCCGAATCGGGAGCCCGCCCGTGAAAACGGGGACGGCCGTCGATCCGGCCCGGGATGTAGCTCCGCATGCTGATGATCGGGTATTTCGAGAAGCTTGACAGCGAGCGTCAGATCGTGTGGCAGTGTGCGGACCCGCCGTCGCTGCCTCGGCCCCGGCCCTCTTGACGTAGAGACGAAATTTGTGGCAACATAATGCGCTATGTCGGTTAATCAGAATTACGATTTCCGCCAGTTCTTTTCCGAAGCAGTCGGCTGGAAGCCATTCGAGTTCCAAGAACGGTTTGCGGACAGGCTGGACAGGTTGCCGTCGCTGGTCAACATTCCTACGGGTTTGGGAAAGACGGCGATGGTGGTTATCGGTTGGCTGTGGCGGCGCCTTCGGGCGCGCGATGAAGTTCGCCGTCAGACCCCGCGGCGGTTGGTGTACTGCCTGCCCATGCGGGTGCTCGTTGAGCAGACGCGGGACAATGCGATCCGATGGTTGCACAACCTGCAAGTGCTGGGCGGCCGGGTCACGTTCGATCCGCCATTGAATTCGGGTGCGTGCGCGACGCTCAACCACCGCATCGAGCAGTACACGCCCCGTACCGACGACCTGCGCAAGGTCCCCGTGTATGTTCTCATGGGCGGCGGGGACGAGGATGACTGGGACATCCACCCCGAGCATGACGCGATCATAATTGGCACGCAGGACATGCTCTTGTCGCGTGCACTCAACCGCGGATACGCGGCGAGCCGCGCGCGCTGGCCAATGCAATTCGGCCTGCTGCATACCGACTGTCTGTGGGTCTTCGACGAAATCCAGTTGATGGGTAGCGGCTTGGCGACAACGGCCCAGCTGGAAGCGTTTCGGCATATGCTCGGTACAAAAGACGGTCACGGATGCCTCAGTGTGTGGATGTCGGCGACGATGCAGCCGGACTGGCTGACGACCGTAGACTTCAAAGACAGGGTGGGCGATCTGCTGCGCCTCGACCTCGATGACGAAGACCGCAAGAACGACGACGTCAAGCGGCGGTGGAATGCGACAAAGCCGCTTAAGAAAGCCACGGCGACGATGGGCGACGCGGCCGCGCTCGCACAGGAGATTCTGCAAGCGCACAAACCCAGCACGCGAACAATCGTTGTGGTCAACACGGTCAAACGCGCGTGCGAGTTGCACGATGCCCTGAGCAATGCCTCAAGCCAAATGCCTGCCTCAACCCGGAGGCGAAGCCGGAAGAAGGGGCTGCCGCCGACTGCGGAATCCGATCGGGCCGGCGCATCCAAGCCCCGAATTGTTCTCTTGCACTCCCGTTTCCGCCCGCCTGACCGCGCCGGGCGCATCGCCGATGCGCTCGCGGATATCGGCTCCGGCGATCCCGGGACGATCATCGTCAGCACGCAGGTGATCGAAGCCGGCGTGGACGTGAGCGCCGCGACGCTGTTCACGGAACTGGCCCCGTGGGCGTCGCTGGTGCAGCGGTTCGGCCGATGCAATCGGCGCGGGGAGGAGAACGAGCACGCTTCGGTGTGGTGGATCGACGTGCCCGCCAAGAATGCGGACGCCGAAAAGATGCGGCATCCCTACGAACTCGAGGACCTGCGAGCCTCGGCGGAGGAATTGAAGAAACTCACCGATGTCGGCCTCCAGTCGCTGGATCAGCACCGCCGGGGCCTGACGCCTGAGCAGCAGAAGGCGCTCTTCCCGCACGAGCACACCCACGTCATCCGCCGCAAGGATTTGATCGACCTGTTCGACACCACGCCGGACCTGGCCGGCAACGACATCGATATCGACCGCTTCATCCGCGAGGTCGAGGACAGCGATGTCCGCGTGTTCTGGCGGGACTACGGCGACCCGAAGAAGGGCGCGACGCCCAACGACGTCAATCGCGCCGGGAGAAACGGCGGTACGCCGCGTGTGGAAGCTGCGCCCCGACGTGACGAACTGTGCTCGGCACCCGTCGGCGAGTTCAGGGAATTCGCGAAGCGACACGGCGGCAGAGCATGGCGATGGAACTTCACGGAGCGATGTTGGGAACGAGCGGACGAGACCGCCATTCTGCCGGGCCAGGTTTACCTCGTCCATGCTGACGCCGGTGGCTACCACCGCGACCGCGGTTGGGATGCGAGGACTACGAAGCGCGTCCAGCCTCTCGATCCCGGCAACGAGACGCCCGACGCCAATGAAGACGATCAGACATCGTGGATCGGCGTGTGGCAAACCATCGCTCAGCACACGGACGAGGTCTGCAGCGAACTGGATAGGATCACAATCACGTCGTCGCTCGATGACGCAACAAGATCGGCGCTTCGGGCTGCGGCGCGTTGGCACGACAGCGGCAAACGGCACGAAGTCTTCCAGAAAGCGCTGCCCGACGGTGTTGGCAATACGGGGATCGCCTGGGCTAAGGCGGCAGGCCCACTGAAGCGGTACGAGCGTCGACATTTCCGGCACGAATTGGCATCGGCGCTGGCCGTCTTGCTCGCTCCGGAAGACCTTGTCCCGGCGGATCAGCGCGACCTTGTCGCGTACCTTGTCGCCGCACACCACGGCAAGGTGCGGCTCTCGATCCGCTCGCTGCCGAACGAGACGCGACCTGACGCGCGCGGTAACGCGCATGACCGCCCGTGGCGGTTCGCTCGCGGCGTCTGGGATGGCGACGTGCTCCCGGCGGCCGACCTGGGCGGCGGCGTCACCGCGCCCGAGGTCACGCTCTCGCTTGAACCGATGGAGCTCGGTCTATGCGAGCACCCGCCGTTTGCCAGCCAGCCGTCGTGGGCCGAGCGGATGATCCGGCTGCGCGATGCGCTGGGGCCGTTCCGCCTGGCGTATTTGGAGGCAATTTTGCGCGCCGCAGATATACGGGCCAGCGTGGCGGCCGAGCAACGTGCGGCGACGAACGAGGCTGTCAGCAGTGTCGCGGACGCCAAGGAGGCTGGTGATGGCTAAGATAACCCGGCACGACCTGGAATTATCAGGCTGCACGCCCGAGCCGCTGATGAACTATCTCAAAGCGCTCGGAATCCTGCGCCTGGTTAGCGAACAGAAAGACCCCGAAGCCCGTGGCTGGTGGCAGAATGACGTGTTCTGGCTGCGATCGACGCTTGACAAGGACGCGCTCGTGACGTTCTTCCTGAGGGAGGACAAGCCGACCCCGATCGTCGCCCCGTGGGCCGGTGGGTCTGGGTTCTTCAAGAGGGACAATAAGCAGGCGGTAGAATCGCTCTGCGGCAGCAAGTCCCCGCGCATCGAAGCTTACGCGGCGGTGATCGATCACGTCCGAGAGATCATCCGGGACGAGAAGATCGGCGACAAACCCAAGGACGAAGACAAGACCCGTCTGATCCGTCGCTACCGGCGCGAACTGCCCGATGAAGTCGTTGCGTGGATGGACGCCGCGATGGTGCTTCAGCAGGGTGGTCAGGGATTCGCGCCTCTGCTCGGGACGGGCGGCAACGATGGGCGCCTCGATTTCACCCAGAACTTCATGCAACGGATCATGTCGCTCCAGTTGCATAAGGATGAACCTCCGACCGAGGAATTAAAGGCATGGCTTGCACAAGCCTTCTTTGCTTCGCCGGCGAAGCTCGGTTCGGGTAGCGTCGGCCAGTTCGCTCCAGGGCGTGCGGGGGGACCGAATGCCACGCAGGGCATGGAGGGCGACTCGGTCGACAACCCGTGGGACTTTATCTTGATGCTGGAGGGCGCACTCGTAGTCGCCGGGGCAGCGGTACGGCGGTTCGGCATCGCCGGCTCGGCGCGGGCGGCATTCCCCTTCACGGTCCGCACCGTCGCCGCGGGATTCGACTCGCCCGCGTCGAAGGATGAAGCCGACTCCCGCGGCGAAATCTGGTTGCCGCTCTGGCCCCGCCCAGCGAGTATCCGTGAACTCGGTCAATTGTTCGGGGAGGGGCGCGCTGAGGTCTCCGGTCGGGCGGCTCGAGCCGGAACAGAATTCGCCCGCGCTGTGGCTGGCCTCGGCGTGGCCCGCGGCATTATGGCATTCAACCGACTTGGGTTTCTGAGGCGAAGCGGCAAGGCATTCCTGGCCGCGCCGCTCGGGCGATTCCAAGTCGCCGAGCGCACAGGTGTCGATCTTCTCTGTGAGATCGACCCCTGGCTTGAGCAGTTGCGCATCGCCGCCCGTGACAAGAACGCACCGCCGCGATTTGCTTGGGCTTTGCGGCGCATCGACTCGGCGATCTTCGATTTCTGCAAGTATGGCGGAGCGCCCTTTTTTCAGAGGATCATCATCGCCTTGGGCCGAGCCGAACGCGAATTGGCACTGACGCCGGGCAAAGTCGGTCAAAGCAAGACGAAGGTTTTACCGCTTGCCGGACTGTCGGCGGATTGGATCAAAGCGGCGCGCGCACCAGACAACGGCGAGTTCGACATTGCGTTGGCTCTCGCGGGCGTTCGACACGAACCCGACAACCGCGGTGAGCAACCGAAGATCGGCCCGCTGCGCGCGAATCTTGAACCTATCACGGTCTGGTATGACTACCCGGAGGATAACCAGAAGGCGGACGGGGCGGAGGAGAAAAACCGCTCCGTCGTATGGAACGCCGCCGATCTGGCCACGAATCTGGCGAATGTCCTCCATCGCCGCATGATGGACGGGGCCCGCGCCGGCTGCGAGCGCCTGCCGCTGGCCTCGCGATATACAGTACCGCTTGACACGATCGCCGCGTTCATCGCCGGCGATCTCGACGCCCAACGCATTGAGTAGCAGATCTGCGGGGTGAGGCTCATCGACGGGCGGCGCGGAGCGCAGACCGACCGCCCCGAGCAGGGCCGCGAAGCCACCCAACCGACCCGCGACCGTGAGGGAGCGGGTTCTTGCGCGCTTCCGTGCGAGTACGCCCTCTTGAAACTTCTCTTCCTGCCGCGCCCGCTTGTGCCGCAACGCCGGATCGACAAGAAAGGAAAACCCATCGTTGTTTGGCGACTCGCCAAATACGTTCCTGTTCCGGGGATCCCGAATCAAAAGCGGCTCGAATCTGGTCTGATCATCCGGCCCGAGCCGCGCATCCTGCCGCTGCTGCGTACCGGGCGCATCGGCGAGGCTTGCAGAATCGCCGCGCAACGACTGCGCACGAGCGGCCTGCCGCCGATGCCGGGACCGCTGCCGAACGGCATCATGCGCGACGAAGTTTGGTCCGATCGGCCGGCGGACCCACGTCGCGCTCAGCGCCTCGCCGCCGCGTTGCTCATTCCTGTGTCATCGAGATCCATGAACCGACTCGTTGCCCTCGTCTGCCGCGCCGACGACTCGGCCGCGGCTAAAGCATTCGCCGTCCCGGCGGAAGGAGAAACCGAATGACCGATACCAATGGCAAGATCAATTACGACACGCTCAAAGATGTTCCGCGTTTGCTCATGGAGGCCAAACTCAAGCCTCTTCAGGGCCACCGCTTCCAGCCCACCGGCTTCGCCGACCTCGGCCCGGCCCGGTACACGCTTCCTGACGGGACGGAGATGCTCTTGGTGGAGTCCGTCCAGTCGGTCGCCAACCGGATGGAACTGGCGTGCTGGGATGAGGCCAATGACGATCTGATCGACGGGCTGAAAGGGCTGCCATACATACGCGTCAATCAGAGGAATGGCAACGGTGACACCCGCCGACTAACCAACTCCGTCCTGGAAGCCCACAGAATCAATTCGCCCTACATCCTCGAAGGTGCCGATAAGAGCGTCTTTGATAAGTTGAAGCAGGATGCCGCAGGCATGGAGCAAGGGCCGGTGGACATCCGGGCCTTGGCCAAACTGATCCTGAAGCACGACCCTAATGCTGTCATTCACGGCGTGTTCCTGGCTAAGAAGGACCTTGCGGGTGGCCGTCTCCGCCTGCCGCGCCTCCTGAGCGGTTTCATCGAGGCGTCTGATGTCCGTCCTGCCGAAAGCGGTGGCGTGAAGAACGACCGAGTCGACCCGTCGGGCAACACCGCCCAAGGCTTCGGCAACGTCCCCTTCCATCGCACGGAATTCGTCGCTCGAGAAATCAAGGCGTACTTCAATCTTGACCTGGCTTTGCTGCGGGGATACGGATTGCCCGAGGAAGCAACGAAGCTCCTGATTGCGCTGTCACTTTTCAAGATTCGGCGGTTCCTCTCCACCGGACTGCGCCTGCGCACCGCGTGCGATCTGGAGTTGGACGGCGAGTTAACTGTTACGCGGCCCACCGGATGGAGGATTCCCGCCGAGGAAGCGTTGCTGCAGGAATGCCAGCTCTTAATCACCGAGTGCGCAAAGGCAGAGCTGTTTGCCGAGCCGCCGATCACCGAGGTCGAGTGGAAGCCGGGCGAGAAGAAGGGTGGCAGCAGGAAGAAAGGCGAGAAGGATGAGGAGATCTCAGAGGAGAACACTGACAACGCGGAAATGGGTGATGAAGAAGGTGACGACCAATGATTGCCATCTCCTTCAAGTTTCTCGCCGGCCGCTACCACGCCACGCCGTGGGGGCGGCATGTCAATGAGGGCGCGGTCGAATGGCCGCCCTCCCCCTGGCGCATCCTTCGGGCGCTTGTCGCCGCGTGGAAGCGCACGCTGCCGGATCTGTCTCAGGAGCAGGTCGAGCCGATTCTTCGCGCCTTGGCCGAACCGCAGAGTTTGTCTTGCCGCCCGCATCCACAGGCCACACCCGCCACTACATGCCGTGGTTCAAGAAAGGCCCGGACGACCGAACGCTCGTCTTCGACACCTTTGTCGCTATCCAGAGGGACGCGAGGCTCTTGGTGCGCTGGCCCAATGCGGCCCTGGACGAAACGCAGCGCTGCCTGCTTGCGCACATCCTGCGAAACCTGAGCACGCTGGGCCGGTCCGAGTCCTGGTGCGAGGCGGCCCTGCTCGGCGACGATGAAGCTGCGGGGCTCTTCAGGGATTCGGCAAGCAATCGGGTCAGCGTTCCTCTCGACGGCGGCGGTGTACCGCCGGACACCGAGATCATCCGCTTGCTGTGTCCTGACCCCCCAGCCGCTTTCGCGGACGACCGCGTGGTCACGGTCGAAAAGAAGACCGCCGGCCATGGCAAAGAGAAGCAGACCGTTGAGGTGCGGTCCACAATCTATGATCCCCCTTGGAACATGTGCATGGAGACCCTTCAACTTCACAGGGAGCGCTGGTCCGACCCGCCTGGATCGCGCTGGGTGCAATACGCCCGCCCGCGCGATTGCTTCAAGATAGAGCCGCAGCGAGCCGCGAGCTTCAGCTCGCGCGGACGTGCAAGCGTCAAGATACAGGTCGCCCGTTTTGCCATCGATTCGACCGTCCTGCCGCTGGTCACGGAAACGCTTCCCGTCGCCGAGGCCGCCCGACGCGCGCTGATGAGCATCTACGGTCGACTCACAGAGCGCAACGGCCTCCGCGGACGGTCCAAGGTCTTCTCGGGCAAGGACGAACACGGCCGTGCGCTTTCCGGCCACGGGCACGCCTGCTACCTGCCTACCGACGAGGACGGCGACAATCGGCTGGACCATCTTACCGTCTTTGCTCGCGACGGGTTCGACGGCCAGGAACTTCGAGCATTGGAGCGATTGCGCCAGGTCAAGCCGCGCGGCCGCGACAATGATGTCCATCCATTACGGTTGTTGCTCCTGGGCATGGGAACGCAACAAGAGTACCACCCCGGCCCGCTACGCGGGTCGAAAGTGTGGGTTTCTGCCACGCCATACGTTGCCACGCGCTACGCAAAGACAAAGGGCCGACAGCGTATCGACTTGACGTCTCCCAAGGCCCGCGCCGCTTTCCTTGTTGAGGACCTGCGCGCCCAGTTGGCGGCCGTCCGGCCGGGCCTGACGATCCGAGACATCTCCGGAGTGCGCATAAGGCCGCTGTGGGACGACAACCATGTCTTCAGGATTGGCGACCGCTGGCGGCCGATCCAGTTCAAGCGATTCCGCAGCAAGCCCGGCGACGACGGCGGACGACGGCTTGCCGGTGCGTTCCGCATCGAGTTTCCGTGCCCGGTCGCCGGCCCCCTCGCCTTGGGCCATTCGTCGCATTTCGGTATGGGCCTGTTCGTGCCGGAGGACGAAGGATGACCGAACCGAAACGAGAAACCATCAAGTGGGAGCAGGTTCTGCTGGCGTGGCTCCATGATCCACCGGACAAGGCGCTGGCGATCAGTGGTCACGAGGCCCGCGCCCGGGACAATGCCAAGGTCGCCCTCGGCGACGATGACGTGAGCAGAAAGCGGATCGAGGATAGTGTGACGGAAGCCGATCCGATGGCGGCGGTCGTCGAACGTCTGCCGATGCCGACCGCTGGCGAAAGCGCTGAGCGCGCCGTCGCTCCACGGGGCGGTCGCCTTTGCGCGATCCATCCACTCGCTGGCACGTCCACTGGCTTTCAGGTGCCCGATCTGACAAACGAGATAATCGAAAGGCAACGCGAACAACTTCGTAGTATCGTGCACGGTTTGCCCGGGGATGGGCATGAGCAGGTGCGGAATCGGTTCCTCGCCGTCTGGCGGTTGTATCCCGACTTACTCGCTGCAAATTGCCACTCCTGCTTCTCCCGGTTGCCCGCTGATACGCGGACCCCTGACCACGCAATTTGGAACCACCTGGACGTCGTGGCGGCTTTCAAGGCGGCCGGAGCCGACGGTCAAGGCACAGCCCTGCTGGCCTTCGCCTTGGGGCCGGTCCAGCGGTTCATCGAAGCATCGCGGTCGGTGCGCGACCTGTGGTCCGGCAGCATGATCCTTTCCTGGTTGGCGTTTCGGGCGATGCTGCCGGTGATCGAGCGGCTCGGCCCGACGGCGCTCGTGTACCCGGCGCTGCGAGGCAATCCGTTGCTGGACTTGTGGCTGCGGGATGCTCACCGCGTGGGCCACAGCGTGCGGCTGCCTGAGTTGGCGAAGCGGTTGACCCCATCGCTTCCGCATCGCTTTCTGGCCATCGTGCCGTGGGGCAATGATGGTTTGGCGGCGCGGGGGCTGGGCGCAGAATGTGAGCGAGCCGTTGCCGACACCTGGAAGGAAATGGCCGATGCGGTTAGGAATGAACTGAAAGGCCGCTTGGATTCCTCCTTCGCAGGTTGGGACAAACGCTGGGACGCGCAGATCGCCAACTATTTCCGCGCTTCCACCGCGACTGTTCCGCTGGCTGGTTCTGGGGAGGACATAGATAAGCGGCTGTCCGGCCTGTTGGCCGACAAGGCGTCTCTTGCCGAGGCTTTCCAAGCGGCCGAGGCGGTCCGCGATATGGCCCGCGCGATTCCTGCAAGCGATCGGCCTAGCTATTCCCAAGATCACGCCGGTCGCTGGCAATACCAGGTCGAATTCGTCAACCGCACGCTGGCAGCGCAGCGCGCCATCCGCCACGTGCCAGGATCGGCCGCAGCCAGCGGCCCGAGCGAGCGCTTTCCACAGAAGTGCACGCTGCTGGGCAGCTTCGAGCAGATGGGCCCGGACGACTTGGCGGAATCGAATAAGTTCTGGGACGAGGCCGCTGGCTCTGCGAGTGGCCTGAACATCGACGGCGTACGCATCCGAAAGGGCGAAGCCCTGTGCGCCGTGGCGATGGTGAAGCGATTCGCCGGACCCGTGTTTCTGACGAAGGAACTGAAGGTCCAGCCAGCGGAACTGCGATTCCCGGATACATGGACGGTGGCAGCCGCCGAGTGGTTGAGGAGAGGGGGAATCAATCCCAACGACATTCGGAGCAAGCACGCCGGCTGGAACGGTCAGTGGCTGCATTGGGAAACCGAACAGAACGATCCTGATGAGCCGGCGTGCCCGACTGAAGTGCTCAGCAGTATCAAGGCGGCGCGCGAAAAGCACGGCAGGCCGCCCGTCTACTACGCCATCCTCAAACTTGACGGCGACGACCTGGGCGGCTGGCTGCGCGGCGAGAGGTCGCCGAAGGTGCGCGAGGTGATGCATCCCGAGTTGGTGCGGTACTACGAGGACCTGGGTGACATCGCAAAGCGAGGGCTCGACGCGAGGCGGCCGGTCGGCCCGGCGCTGCACGCGGCCATCAGCACCGCGCTGGCCAACTTCGCCCTGCACGCCGTACCCGAAATCCTCCGGCGGCACCACGGCACCACCATCTACTCCGGAGGCGATGACACGCTCGTTCTGCTTCCAGTCAGCACGGCCCTGGCCTGTGCGATGAAACTGCGCAATGCGTACATGAACGACTGGTGGCACCCCAACGGGAATGGCGGTGAAGAGAACAAGAAACGCGAGTACATGATGATGGGTTCGCGGGCCACGCTCTCCGGCGGCTTGGTCGTCGTACACGCCAAGGACGACTTACGACTGGCGTTGCAAGACACGCGGCACGCGGAGAAGCAGGCCAAGGAGCACGGCAAGGACGCCCTGGTCATCACGGTCCGCCGGCGCTCAGGCGAGCACACGTCGGCTCTGTGTCCCTGGTGCTTCGTGGAGACCGTGGACAAGTGGCGGGAGCAGTTCGCTGCGGGCGCCTCCGATCGCTGGGCATACCACCTTTACGCCGAGCGGCCCACACTGGAGAAACTGCCGGTCGAGGCGGTCAAGGCCGAAATGCGGCGGCAGCTCGGTCGAGCGGAAGCACCCACGCCCAGCCTGCTTCCCCCTGATGAACTCGTAGCAACGTTTGACCGCTTACGCGAGTCCTCAGTCAAAACTGACGGTGGCTCGAACAGACGTTTTCCGTCGTTGGATGCGGCATTGCGCGCATTCCTGACCCTGTGTCATACCGCCTCGTTCCTCGCGCGGGGGAGGGACTGATGACCACCATGATCGGCTTGTGTTTGGAACCGCTCGACGTGCTGTTCTTCCGAGACGGCCGGCCATTCACCGGTGCCGAACGCAGCGCCAGTGGTCTGCCCATGCCCCAAACGTGTGCGGGGGCCCTTCGTACCGCGCTTCTGCGAGCCGCCGGCTGTGACTTTCGCCGACTTGGCGAGGCGATGAAGAACGGCGCGCCTTTCGCGGAGGCCGTGAAAAAGTCCTGCGCAGAAAAGCATCACTGGATTGGTCTGACCACGGTTCGCGGCCCGTGGTTGGCCCGGCGCGCAGGCAGTAGCGACGACATCGACGTGCTCGTCCCCGTGCCGGGCTCACTGCACCGTGAGAAACGCGATAAAGACAAGCTGCACCGTCTGTCTCCGCTGCCGAGCGGACAATTGCCCGGCTGGAACCCACCGGATGACCAGCAAGGGCTTCGCCCGCTCTGGCTCAGACATCTGCCGGCCACAGAGCCTGCCTCCGGCTACTTGACGCGGCACGGCCTTGAACAGTTCTTGCGCGGGGAGCAGGTTGACGCGCGAAGCATCGTCGAGCCGGAATCCCTGTTCGGATGGGACCATCGCACAGGTATCGGCATCGACTCCATCCGCCTTGTCGCCCAGGAATCGCAGATTTTCGGCCGCGGCTTTCTCGCGCTCCAGCCGGACGTGTGGCTCTATGCTGAAGTCATCTTGCCCGATGCTGCGCCTGACGGTGCCATCTTCGACGAGTTCAAGACGATTCCCCTGGGTGGTGAAGGCCGGCACGTGCTGGTCCACCGCGTCAAGCCATTTCCGTGGCCCGACGTTAGACCTAACGGCCGCCAGAAGCCGTTCGTTCTTCTCACAACTCCCTGTGCCTTCGAAGCCGGATGGAAACCGTGTGCGTTGAATGGCCGTCTCGTCTCGGCCGCCGTCCCGGGCTCGTTGGCCTTCTCCGGCTGGGATCTGGCGCGGGGTGGCCCGAAGCCGACGCGCTTCGCTGTGCCCGCCGGCAGTGTGTACTTCCTGGATTCGTTGCCCGCAGCCTGGCCCGGAACCCTGGCCGAGAGCGAGGAGGACCGCCGGCAGGGCTGGGGCTGCTGCCTGACAGGAGTCTGGAACGATGAGTGAAACACTGACAGTCGCAAACACGAAACGCTCTCAGCACGAGGCGTCCCTGCTGTTCATCCACGCGCAGACGCCACTCCACCCCGGCTCGGGCACGGCCCTGGGCACCGTGGACCTGCCTGTCCAGCGCGAGCGGCACACGCAGTGGCCTGTCATTCCCGGCTCGACCCTCAAAGGCATCCTGCGGGATGCCAGCCGGCCGGCAGATGGGACCGGTGCGGCGAGGGACGATTGGCTGGCTGCTTTCGGCCCCGAGACGGATGAGGCCGACAAACACGCCGGCGCCTTGAGCCTGACCGACGCCCGCATCCTGGCCTTTCCGGTCCGCTCGCTCAAAGGCGTCTTTGCCTGGGTCACGTGCCCGGCGGTACTGGAACGACTCAGTCGGGACGCGAAGCTCGCCCAAGCCGACGGCGCCGGCCTGCAAGTTCCAGCCGCGACAGCGAAGGACAAGGCGCTCTGTCCGCAAAACAGCCCGCTCCTCGTGGACGGCAACAAGCTTGTGCTGGAGGAGTTCGAGTTCGAGCGGACAGGGGATGCCGACGGCGTGGCCCAGTGGATCGCCGACCACGCCTTCGGCAACGAGGATGAATTCACTCGCGATCGATTCAAGACCCACCTCGTCGTCCTGCATGACGACGACTTCACGCACTTCGTACGCCACGCGACCGAGGTCGTCGCCCGCGTCGGCTTGGACTACGAGCGCAAGACGGTCAGGAGTGGCGCGCTCTTCTACGAGGAGTTCCTGCCCGCCGAGACGCTGTTCTATTCCGTCGTCCTCGCCAGCCCCAGCCGGCGCGAGGGCAACGGCAAGTCCGCCCGTGACATACTGGGCTACCTGCGCGAGAAGATGCCGCGCGTTCTCCAGATCGGAGGCGACGAGACCATCGGCAAGGGGCTGTGCGTCCTGCGGCTGGATGGTATACCCGGCTCTGTATCCGCTGCGAAGGAGGTCAAGAGATGACACCGCTGGTGGACAACAAGCGTCAGACCCTCGACCAGCGCCGCGCCGGCCACGCGTGGGACGTTGTACAACGGGCCAAGAGCAACCAGGGCCCCCATCAGAATCAGGACTCCGAGAAGTTCGGCAGCCAGGCGAAGAAGTTGCCGACCCGCATCATGGCCGCCGGGCTGGGGCAGGCGCTGGCGTTTCTGAAGGCCAAGGGCCATGCCCCCGGCTTGCTGGCAGAGCTGAACGATTGGATGGCGGAGCGAATTCCGCCAGCGCAGGGCGAGTCGAAGGATCTGCTGGAGCGAATCGTCAAGGGTGATGCCGACTTCCTCCGCCGCGCGACTGACGAGGTGCTTGCATACCTCGTCTGGCTCAACCGCTTTGCGGAGGCGGAAGGGCTGACGGAGGGAGACGAATCATGAACAGCCTCATCCTCCCGCACAGTACGGTCAGACTCATCAACGGTGCGGGCGACAACTATCGCCACCCCGGCTTGCAGCTCGACAAGTTCAGCATCCCCGGCGACCAGCAGGCGCAGAAGGCGGCGCTCGACAAGGTTTGCAGGATTCCGGGCGACTCCAACTTGCTGGCGCCCCTGACCGAGCGCCGCAACCGTATCCTGGCCGAGCCGCCGGGTGCCACTTCATTCTGCTGCGAAACCACCGCTCCGCTGACGCTGCACCTTTCCCGCGCCTCGGCCCTGGAGAACGCCGGGATCTGTCTGCACCCGCTTTACGGCTTTGCGTACCTGCCCGGCAGCGGCCTGAAGGGGATGGCCCGCGCCTATGCCGAAACCGTATGGCTGCCGGCGCAGAGCGATCAGAAGCGGGCCTGGCGACAGATCGAAGACGTCTTCGGCTGGGCCCCGAATCCTGACCGCAAAGAGCAGATCAAAGATCCCAACCATCCGGCCCAAGCACGTCGCGAGAACGAGACCGACCCGAACTCGCCGGAAGTCAACGCGTCCTGCGGTAACATCGTCTTTCACGACGCTTGGCCGATGGAATGGCCGAAACTCTTCGTTGACATCGTCAACAACCACCACCCCGACTACTACCAGCACGACGACAACGACCATCCCCCCGGCGACTGGGAGAACCCCGTGCCGGTCTACTTCCTGGCCGTCAAGCCGGGAACGACGTTCACGTTTGGCGTGTCCAAGCGCCGTTCCGACATGCCGGACGACCTGCTCGCCCTCGCCCGTCAGTGGCTGCTCGGCGCCCTCTGCCACCTCGGCGCCGGCGCCAAGACCAACGCCGGCTACGGCGCCTTCAGGCCCGCCAACGACGTGGACGCGGCCCTGCAAAGCACGGTCGACGGAACGTGGAACCAGGCCGTCTGCATGTCGCTCGATGCGCCAAGAGGCGCCGCGTCCGTCCCGGCCGACAGGCCGCGGCGTGCCGTCTTCGAGACCACGCTCGAGCTGGTTACCCCGGCCTTTCTGGCGGGTGCGGATCAGTACGGCCCGGCGGCCGCGGAAGGGTGCGACCTCCGCCCAGCCACGCTCCGCGGCCACCTCCGCTGGTGGTGGCGCACCATGCACGCCGGCTTCCTCGACGTGAAAACGCTCCGCGCCCTCGAAGCCGCCATCTGGGGCAACACCCGCGCCGGCGGAGCGGTACGCATCGTCATCGAGCCCATCGGGAAGCGGGCCGACTCGCCCGTGGTGCAGCTCTACAAGAAGCGGGAGAAGGCGAACTTCAACGATCAGCAGAAAAGCGGTCCGCTGGGTATTCCCAACGGCAATTCCCGCAAGGTCACGCAGGGACTGTGGTACGCGTCGTACGGCATGGACGAAACCAACAGGCGTCGCCATGTCATGCTACCACCGGCTTCATGGCACCTTTGTCTGGTCGTCCGGCCGACACGCTTCTTCACGAATCGCGCGGACGCCGCCGGCCCGAGCAAGCCGAACCAGGGTAAGCCGATCACGGCCGAACAGGCACTTGACCAGGCGAAGGCCGCCTTGTGGCTCCTGTGCCACTTCGGCGGTATCGGCTCCAAGGCGCGGAAAGGCTTCGGCTCGCTGGGCGCCAGTGGCTTCGGCGCATGGACGCTGGAGAAGTGTCGCGGAGTGGCCGAAGAGCTCCGCGCGGCGCTGGAATTGCCGAACATGTTTACCGAGGGCCGCGCGCACTCGTCGTCCTTGCGCCAGATGCTCGACCGGGTCGAAGTCGTGTTTTCTTGGCCGGACGTCTGGCAGGTGCTCGACCAGGTCGGCTTCGCGTATCAGGCCTTCGCCAAGGAGTACAAGCACAAGCGAGAGAAGATGGCCTTGGGGCTTCCTCGGCGCATCGGTCAACCAGTCCAGGGCGCGTTCAACCCCACACCGCCGGTCACGACGAACGGCAGGCACTCCTCCCCCGTGCACATCCACATCGCCCGCAACGACGGCGGCTGGCTTGTCCGCGTCGTCGCGTTTCCCGCCGCCCACCTGCCAAACCTCGCGACCAGCCGCGCGTTCCTGACCGGGTTTCTCAAGGATCTTTACGCCGACCTGCGACGCCGCGCTGAATTGAAACCGCCTCCGCCCGCTCCGGCACACGGCAAACCCTCCCGGAGTGAACAGGGCTCCGTCGCTTCGACCGGGCCGACCCTTCCCAACGCCGGCGACCGCGTCGAAGCCCTGCTCCTCGACCAAAAGACCAGGAAGGGCGGATGGAAGGCCCGCCATGAACCCTCGGGGCTATCCGGCCCGATCCAGAACAGCGCTGACGTTCCCGGCGACAGGAAACCCGGAGACAAGCTGACGCTGATCGTCGCCTCGGCCAACCAGCGCGAAATCGCCTTCCGCTACCCGACCGCCGACGACGAACAGCGCGCTCAGCGAACGCAGAACAAGGCCGAGCGCAGGCCAGGAAGACAACGCAAGGAGAGGTGACCCGTGGGTACCACTGCGCAATATCTTCACATCGTACCGGTCGGAACCAGTCTCCTGCTCAACTACGGCTGGAAGCGGGGACAGAAGCTCCCGAGGTGGCAAACTCTGTTGGAGTCTCTGAAGACGGGCAACCCGCGCCAGCGCTCGGCGGAACTCAACGCGCTCCTGCCGTTCGTCGAGCGCGGCGAGTGTACGCGTGTTCACCTCATACCTACTGCCACACCGGAGTGTGCCACCTGCTGTCGTGCCCTGAAGCGCTTCCTTCAGGGACGCCGTTTGCAGGTGACCGGGGCCGAGGCTCGAGACCTCCTCCCGGCCAACCTGGCCGGGCCTGCGAACCAGACTCAATTCAACAGGGGCATCCGCCAGTTCCGTGAGATCGTGTTTCGAGCGGCGGCTGCCGCTCGCAAGGACGGCGCGACGGTCATGATGAACGCCACGGGCGGCCTGAAGGCCGAAGTCGTCATCGCCGCTCTGGTAGCGGCGCAGCTCAACATTCCGGCGTATTACATCTACGAGTCGATGGTCGAGCCTGTCTTTCTGCCGGTGGGCCCGCTCGACCCCGGCGTGCTGGCCACGCTGCGCACATTGGGCCAGAAGGGGCCGACTCCGGCCGCCAGGCTGGAGCCCGAGCTGTGCACACGGCTCGAATACGAGGGCCTGATCAAGGTGAGCAAACGGGCTGATGGTACCCCGTCGTCAGTAAGGCTGACCCCCTATGGCCGGTACTGGGCGGCCGCTTCGCCAGGGCGTGCGAGGCGCGCCATACGTATCTACGGAGGACGACCGCGATGACCCCAACGCCCGACAGCAAGCGGGCCGGTGGAGAGCTCACATTACTGATCTCCACCGTCGGCGGCACGCCGGAGCCGATTGTCCAGTCGCTGTTGCATTGGCAGCCGGCGCGCGTGCTTTTCCTCGCGACTGACAAGACGCGCCCCGTGGCCGACGCCGCTGTGCGGTCCTGCAAGGAACAGGGCGGCATCGCCATCCCGCCCGGTGCACAGGAAGTGTACCCGATTCGCGACGAAGAGGACTTCTGCGCCTGCGTGCGTGAAATGCGGGACTCATTGGACGCCGAGGTCGCCCGCTGGTTCGCCCGGGGCCGCGACTATCCCGTCGTCGTGGACTTCACCGGCGGCACCAAGTGCATGTCGGCGGCCCTCGCCCTCGTGGCACGCCGGTGGAAATGCAGGTTCTCCTACGTCGGCGGAACATCACGCACGAAACAGGGCGTCGGCATCGTGGAGACGGGCACCGAGCGGGTCCAGCATTCCGCCAATCCGTGGGACGCCCTCGGCTACCAGGTCGTCGAAGACGCGGTCTCCGTCTTCAACCACGGCGGCTACGCGGCGGCAGCCGCGCTGCTCGACGCCGCCGTCAGGAACGCCGACAAGCCGGAGGTCAAGCGCGAGCTTTCCACACTCAAGGCCCTCATCGACGCCTACGCCGCCTGGGATCGCTTCGACCACAAAAAGGCCCACCAACATTTCGATGACGCGATCAAGAATCGCAATGATCTCGAGGCCATCTTCCCGCACGCACCGCGGGCGCTGTGGGCGCGCCTCGAGCGCCGCCGTGACCACGTCGCGCAACTGGCCAGCCAGATCGAACCTGCCGCCGCATGGGTCGAGGACCTCCTGCACAACGCCCGCCGCCGCGCTTCGGAAAAGCGTTATGACGACGCCGTCGCCCGCCTCTACCGCGTTCTGGAGGCCCTGGCCCAGGTACGGTTGCGCGAGCAGCACAACCTGCCCGGCACGGCGGCCGTCCCGCTGGATCGCATACCCGAGCCGCTGCGCACGCGCTGGGCCTCCCGCGCGGACAACGGCGCCGTCGCCCTCGGCTTGCAGGACGACTACGCCCTCCTGGATGCCTTGGGCGACCCCCTCGGTCAGGCATTCATCAGCGCCGGCCTGGCCGATCGCGGGAAATCCCCCCTGGTCGCTCGCAATCAGTCGATCCTCGCCCACGGATTCCAGCCCGTAGCCGAAAAGGTCTACAAGGCTCTGCACGACCATGTAACAGAGTTGGTCCGCCAGGTGGTGCCGGATTTCCCCATCGCCGAACCAGGCGACTGGCAGCTTCCCCTTGCCGGCGGGTGCCGGGGTTGTCCTGACGAGACGCCACGATAACCTCAGCGCGCCCTTCGGCTTGGCCGATCTTTGACAAGTGAATATTCGCTTCAACGGGGGCCTGACCTATGGATGCCAATACGGACACCGCGTCCCAGGACGCCATCCTGCCCGTTCGCATGCTCGCCGAGTACGCCTACTGCCCGCGGCTCTTCTTCCTCATGCACGTGGACGGCCGCTGGGCGGATAACGTCTTCACCGTCGAGGGCCGGGCCATTCACCGCCGGGCCGACCGCCTCGATCACGTCCTGCCTGATGCCGTGGCGATCGGCCCCCCGCCCGAACCGTGCCACGCCCAGGCCGACGCCGACGCCCAGGCCCCCGACGACGGCGACGAACCTCCGGTGATCACCCGATCCGTCCCGCTCGACAGCTCGCGCCTGGGCCTGAGCGCCAAGCTCGATCTGGTCTCCACGGCCGGCGACGAGGCCGTTCCCGTCGAGACCAAACGGGGGCGCGTCCCCCACACCCCCGAGCGGTGTTATGAGCCGGCGCGCGTCCAGCTCATGGCCCAGGGCCTCCTGCTCCGCGAGCGCGGCTCCCGTTGTGCTCACGGCGTCCTCTATTACGCCGGCTCCCACACCCGGGTCGATGTGCCCTTTACGCCCGAGCTGGAGGCCCGGACCCTCGCCCTCATCGCCGAGGCCCGCCAGGTCGCCGCCCGAAGCGACCTGCCCCCGCCCCTGGAAGACAGCCCCAAGTGCAATGGCTGTTCCCTCGCCGGCATCTGTCTGCCCGATGAGACGCTGGCCCTCCGGCTCGTCCCTCCGGACCCGGCCGCGCCGGCGGTGCGTCGCCTCTATCCGGTTCACGACGACGCACTGCCTCTCTACGTCCAGGAGCAGGGCGCCTCGGTCGGCAAGAAGGGCGAGCAGCTCATCATCCGTAAGGACGGCCAGGAGCTGGCCCGCGTGCGACTCAAGGACGTCAGCCAGCTCGTCCTCTGCGGCAATGTCTTCCTCACGGCCCAAACCATCCACCTGCTCTGCGAAGCGGGCGTACCCATCGTTCATCTGTCCGCCGGCCACTGGTTCTACGGCGTCACCTTCGGCATGGGCCTGCGTAACGCCTATGACCGCGCCGCCCAGTTCGCGGCCGCCGGCAAGCCCGATCGCTGCCTCGCCGTAGCCCGCGAGATCGTCGCCGCCAAGGGGGCCAATCAGCGTACCCTCCTGCGTCGCAACGGCTCGGCCCCGGATGCCGTCCTGCGCGACATGGCCGACTGGGTGGACAACGCCCGCGCCGCCACGGACCTGAGCCAACTGCTCGGCTTCGAGGGCAACCTGGCCGCCGCGTACTTCCGCCACTTCCGCACAATGCTGCGGCCCCGCGACTTCGACGCCGAGTGGGACTTCGAGTCACGCAACCGCCGTCCCCCGAAGGACCCCATCAACGCCATGCTCTCCTTCGGATACGCGCTGCTCACCCGGGAATGCACCGTCGCACTCCTGGCCGAGGGCCTGGATCCGTGGTGGGGTTTCTACCACCAGCCGCGGCATGGCCGGCCGGCACTGGCCCTGGACCTGATGGAGCCTTTCCGACCGCTGATCGTCGACTCGGCGGTCATCACGGCGGTCAACACGGGCATGGTCGGCCACTGCGACTTCACGCAATCCGCCTCCGGCTGCCTCATGAAGGATACCGCCCGCAAAGCGCTGATCCGGGCGTACGAGAGCCGCCTGGATCAACTCGTGACGCACCCGCTCTTCGATTACCGCTGCGCCTGGCGAGCCGCCATCCGGGTCCAGGCGCGACTGCTGAGCCGTTGGCTTCGAGGCGACATCCCGGAATATCGATTCATCATCACGAGGTGACCCGTGGCTCGACGGCATTTCCTGGTGGCCTACGACATCTCGGACGACAAACGCCGGTCCCGTGTCTTCGAGGCCCTCATGGACGTGGGCGATCACGTGCAGTACAGCATCTTCCTCTGCGACCTGAACCCCGTGGAACGAGTCGCGTTGCGGACACGTCTGGCGGGCTTGATCAACGGCGCCGAAGACCAGATAATCATGTTGGACCTCGGTGAGGCCCAGGAGCCTCTGACCGGCTCGCTGGAGTGCATCGGCCGCAGGTACGTGCCGCCTGCGCGACTCCAGGTGGTCTGATAAATCGTTGCGAGCGGGTCCGCCGTGCCCGAAAAGCGGGAATCGCTCGAACCGTCGAGCACAGCGACAGTTGGGAGCGACGTGATATGCGCTGCGTGCCTGGCCAATGGCAGCTTAACCCAATGGCTCGCAGATGCGCCCGCAAGTACCGATGGCCACAGGGATTAAACGAGGCCCGGTTTCCGCGTTCGCGAGAACGCGGCCCCATTGAAGCGTGTGTGGGCGGGGCTCATCCCGCCCACGGAGGCCCGTTTCCGCGTTCGCGAGAACGCGGCCCCATTGAAGCGATGGTGATCCGCCGCGATGTGACCGCCGCCATCACGTCGTTTCCGCGTTCGCGAGAACGCGGCCCCATTGAAGCATCACCCCCGTCTTCTACGCACCCCCACAGCTCTTGTTTCCGCGTTCGCGAGAACGCGGCCCCATTGAAGCTCACACTAGGCCAA
>CAZMVY010000023.1:28464-31872 GCA_964569765.1 uncultured Planctomycetales bacterium | reverse complement strand
GTTTCCCGACAGCCTTGTGGGCACCGACAGCCACACGACCATGATCAACGGCCTCGGCGGGCTCGGCTGGGGCGTCGGCGGGATCGAAGCCGAGGCCGTCATGCTCGGGGAGCCGATCCACATGCTGGTGCCGGAAGTGATCGGTTTCCGCCTGTACGGCCAACTCCGCGAGGGTGTCACGGCGACGGACCTCGTGCTGACCGTCACGCAGAGGCTGCGGTCGAAGGGCGTTGTCGGCAAGTTCGTCGAGTTCTTCGGCGAGGCCCTCGACAGCCTCGGCGTCCCGGACCGCGCTACGATCAGCAACATGAGCCCGGAGTACGGCGCGACGATCGGCTTCTTCCCGATCGACAGCCTCACGCTCGACTACCTGCGAATGACCGGCCGCACTGAAGAGGAGGTCGATCTCGTGGAGCGTTATACAAAGGAACAGGGGCTGTTCCGCGCCGCCGGGGCGCCGCCGCCCGAATTCACCGATATCGTGGAGCTCGATGCCTCCACCGTCACCGCAAGCCTTGCCGGCCCTAAACGCCCGCAGGACCGCGTGTCGTTGCCCGACATGAAGAAGTCCTTCCGCGCCGCCCTGACGGCCCCGCCGGAGAAGCGGGGGTTCGGCCTGAGCGAGCCCGCCCTGGGCAAGGCCGTCACCGTCCGCGACGACGGGCGCGCGATGACCCTCGCTCACGGCTCCGTCGTCATCGCAGCCATCACGAGCTGCACGAACACGAGCAACCCCTCCGTGATGATTGCCGCCGGCCTGCTCGCGAAGAAGGCCGTCGAGCGGGGTCTGGACGTCAAGCCCTGGGTCAAGACGAGCTTTTCCCCCGGCTCGCGCGTCGTCACCAGGTATCTCGACGCGGCCGGCCTGACGCCGAGTCTCGAAACACTGGGGTTTCACAACGTCGGCTACGGATGCATGACCTGCATCGGCAACAGCGGCCCGCTGGCCGAGCCGATCGCGCAAGCCATCACGAACGAGAACCTCGTCGCCGCTGCCGTCCTGAGCGGCAACCGGAACTTCGAAGGCCGCATCAACCCGCTCGTGAAGGCCGCGTACCTGGCCAGCCCGCCGCTCGTCGTCGCCTACGCGCTGGCCGGAACGGTCGATATCGACCTGACCACGGAGCCCATCGGCCGGGACAAGACCGGGCGCAACGTCTTTCTGAAGGACATCTGGCCCAGCGCCACCGAGGTCGGCGCCGCCCTGAGCCGGCACATCACGCCCGAGCAGTTCCGGAAGGAATACGCCGATATCTTCGCCGGCAACGAATTGTGGAAGGCCATGCCCGTCGCCGGGGGCAATCTCTACCCTTGGCGCCCGGACAGCACGTACATCCAGGAGCCCCCGTTCTTCATGGACATGACGCCCGAGGCGCCGCCCATCCGTCCGATCCGTGGCGCCCGTGTCCTCGTAGTGCTCGGCGACTCGATCACGACCGACCACATCTCGCCCGCCGGCTCGATCAAGCGCGACAGCCCGGCCGGCCTTTACCTGCAATCGCTCGGTATCCGGCCGGTCGACTTCAACAGCTACGGCGCCCGCCGTGGCAACGACCGCGTCATGACCCGCGGCACGTTCGCCAACATCCGCCTCCGCAACCTGCTCGCTCCCGGCACCGAAGGCCCGGTCACCCTCTACCTCCCCACCGGCGAGCCGATGAGCATCTACGACGCGGCGATGAAGTACAAGGCCGAGAACACCCCACTGCTCGTCCTGGCGGGCAAGGAGTACGGCTCCGGCAGCTCGCGCGACTGGGCGGCCAAGGGCACCGCGCTGCTGGGCGTCAGGGCGGTCCTCGCCGAGAGCTACGAGCGGATTCACCGCAGCAACCTCGTCGGCATGGGCGTGCTGCCGCTGCAGTTCAAGAACGGCAAGACGCGAGAGTCGCTTGGCCTCACCGGCCGGGAGGTCTTCGATATCCCCGACCTGACGGATGCGCTGCGGCCCAAGCAGGACGTGACGGTCACGGCCACCGCCGACGACGGCACGACCAAGACGTTCCCCGCGGTCGCCCGCATCGACACGGCGGTCGAGGTGGACTACTACCGCAACGGGGGGATTCTCCAGAGCGTCCTCCGCCGGATGCTCCGGCAATAGCCGCGCGGCACGCCGTGCATCCGCGGGGGTCTGCGGGTAAACTCACAGCACGTAACGCTTGAGGTTCGGGAGGATTGCGACGTGTCTCCGAGAAGTTCTTCCATAGGTTTCTTCGCGACGGCGTCGGCCGTCGCCGCGATTGCACTGGCCGCGGGATGCCGACCTCCGGCCGCAAAAGGCCCGGCACCCGCGCCGCCGCAGACGATTGCAACCCGCCCGGCCACCCGCCCGGACCGCCTGGCCAAGCGCTACAACTACACCCCGCGCCCGTATCCGGTGGATGAGCGGGGCTTCTCGCCGGTGGACAAGGCGCTCGCCAGGGCCTTCGCCCGCGAGGTGAGGATCGCCGTCGATGACGCAGGCTCGCTCAACCCCTTCGTAATGAAGGTCATCTCGGCGTATCCGCTCGACGGATCGTACCCGTATCATTGCAGTTGGGAGCCGCGCGAATACGACATCTACAACGGCGTCACCCAGGACCTCTGGTACAAGGGCATGGTGGTGGCCAAGGCGTACCCGGACGGCTCCCGGTGCAGCTACTGCTGCGGGCTGACGTTCGAGATCTTCGTGCGGGCGATGAAGCTGCGCAACGTCCAGAAGGGCCTCGACCCGGACGACTTCAACGGGATGACGTTCAACGACCTGTTCAACATGCTGCAACTCTGGTACATCGAAGGCCCCGGCGACTGCGAGCAACGGGCGATCGTTTCGTACGGCCTGGGGCGGGCGATTACCGATTTCGAGCAGGTGCGGCCCGGCGACTTTCTCAGCTACAGCACGACCCCGTCCGGCGGGCATTCGGTGATCTTTATCGACTGGCTGCGCGAACCCGCCTCGCCGGCCACGGCGGGCGCGACAGACGGCGCGGGCTCCCCAGCCAAGGGCCGGATCATCGGCCTGAAGTACTTCTCATCGAACCTTTCGGGCACACACGGCGTGGGCTACGGCCAGGGCCGGTTCAGCGATTCGACGGAGAGCGGCCGTGGCCTGCTCCGCAAGAGCCTGCGAATCGCCCGCGTCGGCGCGATCAAGGACTACAAGCCGTTCGACCGCGCCCGGATTCCGGCCCGCAACGCCTACGCCCCGACGCAGCCGGAGCGGATCGTCTACCTGCCGGCGCCGGCGACGACCCGGCCGGCGAACTGAGACGTTCGGGCCGCTGGCGTCGCGTTCCGGCGCGGAAGGGACGCTCGCCCGCTTTCGGCAGCGCGACGGTCTGTGCCCGATCGTCGCATCGCGAGGAGACTCGCACGTCATGCTCAAACGCAGCGCGGGATTGCTGATGTACCGGATGAGGGGCGAGCGGCCTG
>CAZMVY010000023.1:0-28454 GCA_964569765.1 uncultured Planctomycetales bacterium | reverse complement strand
CTCGTTCACCCCGGCGGGCCGTTCTTCGCGAAGAAGGATGACGGCGCCTGGTCGATCCCCAAAGGCGAGCTGGCGGAGGAGGAGGATCCGCTTGCGGCCGCCTGCCGCGAGTTCGAGGAGGAGACGGGTGTCCGACCGGTCGGCCCCTTCCGCGAACTTCCGTCCGTGCGACTCAAAAGCGGCAAGATCGTGCATGCGTGGGCGTTCGAGGGCGACTGCGACCCGACCGCGATCCGCAGCAACATGTTCACCCTGGAATGGCCGCCGCGATCAGGCACGATGCGCGAATTCCCCGAGATCGACCGGGCGGCGTTCTTCGCGATCGATGAGGCGGCGAAGAAGATCAACCCCGCGCAGCGTGCGCTGCTCGATGAGTTGCGCAGGATGCTGGCGTAAGCGACGCACCCTGTGTAACGTGGAGCGATGAGAAATCGCCCACTCGTGTTATACCGTCACCCTCGCATCGGTGTACGTTGCGTTGCCGCGTGCCTTGCAGAAAGCGGCGATCGCGCCGCTCTCGGTAAAAGGGTCAGATCGTCTGGCAATCGGGCTTCCCCTCCGACTCCTGGCGGCCGCGAGTTGGGCCACGGGGTGTCCGGCGCGAGACCGGGGGGGCGGGTCCCCGGCCCTCCGCTGCAGCCGGCCGCGCATGAGCCGCCAATCGAACGTGGCGCCAGGGGGCGGGCCTCGAGAAGACGAGGAATCATGCTCCTGGGCGTCGCCGTGCTGGCGCTGTCGGCGGGGTGCTGGCAGCCGCCGAAGATCACACGGGCCGAGCAGGAGCGCGGGTACATCCTCGTGCTCGAGGGGATCGACTTCAACGTGTGGCAGATGGCCGGCACGTACCAGGGACTCCGCGACGCGGGGATCGACGCCGCGATCGACGTGCCCGACTGGGGCTATCGCCACGTCTTCAACGGCGGCAATCGGAACCTCACCGACCTGGCGAACAATCGGCGGCTTTCCGAGCAGTTCGCCGGGCGAATCGCGGAGTATCTCCGCGAGTACCCGGGCCGCCCGGTGGACATCATCGGCTACAGCGGCGGCGGCGCGCTGGCCGTCATGACGGCCGAGGCGTTGCCGCCCGGCGTCATGCTCGACCGGATCATCCTGCTGGGCGCAGCCCTCGCGCCCGACTACGACCTGTCCACCGCCCTGAGCCGTTGCGAGCGCGGCATTGTGAACTTCTACTCATCCGCCGACTGCCTTGTGCTCGGGGCAGGGACGAAGCTGTACGGAACAATCGACCGGCGGAAAACGGCGGCGGCGGGACACGTGGGCTTTCGCGTGCCGGGGGGAGGCCGTGAAGTTCGCGGCGCGGGCCCGCCGGGCGGTCCGCACGGCGGACCCTACGCGAAGCTGACGCAGGTCGCGTGGACGCCGTCGATGATCTGGCTCGGCCATGACGGCGGGCACTTCGGCTGGGTGGCGCGGCGATGGACGGCCGAGGTGGTCGCCCCCTGGCTGAAGCGGCCGCAAGCCGCACCGGAAACACGCCCGACCCCGCCGTAACCTGGTGCCGTCTTCCGTCAGGAGGTCTCTCCGTTTCCGACCCCAGGGGGGCGACAGAACCACGGCGCGATTGTGCACCGGGCACGCAACCGTCCCACCGAAAGCGGTACGGGCGAACCCGGTAACCGCAGCCGCCTTTCCTGGCGCCCGGATCGCGGGGCCCGGAGGCCGGTTTTTCATTTGACCGCCCCCGGATTCGTATCGTACGTATGGGTGGGTTGATGATGGCCCTCGAGTGGGCAAACCGCGGGCAACCGCGGGGCGCAAAGCCGCGAGTCCGCTTGGTAGCGGATTGTCGGGCTGCTCGGAGCCGCGACCGCCCGCCGGGGGCGCGGCGACGGAGCGGGGGCCTGCGTGCTCTGTGGAGGCTTTGTATGCGCTCACGGATCAGCAGGCTCCGGCCCTTGGCGTGCGGCCGGTGGGGTCCGGGTCGATCCGCTGGTTCGGCGGTCTGAAGCGACCTGCCACCGTGTCCGCATGTACAAAGTCGGAGGACGCGTCTCGAAGACTTCAGACGGTCTCCGCCGCCATCGTGCCGAAGAGAAGCCACTCGAAAGACGCCCGTGAGCCTCGCGCTCGCGGGCGTCTTGCGTTGAACCTCGCAACGATGGCCGCAGGTTGATACGGGCCGGTCGTTCACCGGGCCTCCAAGGCCCGTTACACCGGCCGGTACGGCGGAATCCGCAACGTGGGCTTGCCGACGACGACAGGCCGTACCGGGGCCGTCGGCTCGGGCGTGGAGCCGGGGCGCTGCCCGTCCTCGGGCGCGGGGATGGGGACATCCAGGCGGGGCATCGCCGCGCCGGCTTCCGTCGGCGCGTTGAGCAGGCGCCGATCCTGCCGCCACCAGTGCTCCAGAATCCGGGGCACGTCCGCGTCGGGCGTGCCTTTCGACCAGTGCGAAACGAAGTCCACGTCGCCGCTGCGCGGCAGCCGGGACGGAAGATCCACCAGCGTCCGCAGGGGCATCAGCACCGCATCGCCGATCACGAAGGCCTCGCCCGGCCGAAGGATCGGCAACATACGGATCAGATTCGCGAACTGGTCGCTCACCACGCGGCGGACGTACGCCTGGTCGTCCGGGTTGTTCATCCGCAGCACGACCATGTTGTTGCACTGCGAAAGGACCGTCTCGGACAGTTCGGAGGGGCGCTGACTGACGATCAGCGCCGTGACCCCGTACTTGCGGCCCTCCTTCGCCACTCTCTCGACGGCGTGCCGCGCGAAGGACCGCTCCTCGCTGACGCGTGGGATGTAGTTGTGCGCCTCCTCGAACGCGAGCAGCACCGGGTGCCGCTGCGACGGCGGCGACCAGAAGTTGTAGTCGAACAGAAGCCGCGTGAGCATCGCCACGGTGATGTCGACGATGTCGAACGGCACGCCGGAGAGGTCCACGATCGTGAGATTGCTGCGTGGAGTCCGACGCCCGAGGAGTACCTTGATGAACTCGGCCATCGCCTCCGTCAGCTCGCCGGGCGAGGCCCGTTCCGTAAGGATCTCGCGGAAGAGCGGCGAATCCTTCGCCTGCTGGAGCGGGCGAAGGAGAAAGTCATATCGGCGGTCGTTCAGCCGGGTATCGAGCTTCTGAATCAGGCCCAGCAGCTTGTTGTGATACATCGCGTGCGGCACTTCGCCCTCGGGCTTTCCCTTGTTGAACGCGCACCGCCGCGTGGTGAGCAGTTCCTCCTGCTCCGCCGGTGTGAGCGACCGCTGCGCCAGCTTCGCGAAGGCGTACTGCTCCGTGTTGAGCACGTAGCGGGCGTCATTCATGTTCTCCGCGAAGATCCGCAGCCGCTCCAGCGAGAAGAACAGCGGCGAGTCGAGCGTCATCTCCTTGACGAGATCGAGTTCCTCCGCGGCGGGCCGCTTCAACCGGCCGATCGCCTCCTTCAGGAATGTCACCTGGTTGCTGATCAGCAGCGGGTTCGAGCGGTCGACGAAGAGCGTCTCCAGTTCCTCGTACTTGAGCAGCCAGTAGGGCACGACAAGGTCCCGCTCGCCGAGATACGTCACATTCGGATTCAGATGGCCGTTCTCGTCGGAGAAGGCCGCCGCGTATTCCCCGTGCAGGTCGAACAGAACGACCTGAGAGTCCGGCAGCGCCGTGATTTCCTGAAGGATTCGCGCCGTCGTGCAGCTTTTGCCCGACCCGGGGTTGCCGAGGATCGCCAGGTGCTTGCTGAGAAACTGCTTGCCGAGGACGCGGACCGGATAGTCCGTGTTCATGGCGAACCGGCCGAGCGTAAAGGAGTTCTTGGGGCCCGCCGCCTCGTCCGTGTGGGCGCCGAAGACGACGGCGAAGTCCTCCTCCGTCGCAATGCGGACGGGATCGCCGATCGTCGGGTAGTCGTTCACGCCCCGGAGGAAATGCCCCGCCGCAATGGTCCCGAGCAACTGGCACGAGAGCACCATCTGCGGATCGGCGTCGTTCTGCTGATTGTCCTGCCGGCCCACCTGCGTGATGAACCCGATCAGGGTGCGCTTGTCGCGCGGCAGGGCGACGTAGCCGCCGAGCTGACCGACACGATACGTCCGACCCTCATGCTCGACCTGCATCTCCGGACAGGTGAGCAGAACCTCGACGCCTTCCGCCTCGACGCGGATGACACAACCGATAAACAATGGATTCATGGCCCGTCAAACCCCCGGTCCGATCACCGCGCCTCCTGAGTCCGCGGCGCGAACGCCGGGCGCGGTCGTCCGTCTGCTCTGTTATCGTTCGAACGGAACCGGCGCATCAGTCCCGAATGCGGAATGCCGCGTTTGCGACCCACGGATCCGGGTGCCTGGTCTTCCGGACTCAACTCGGCGGTATTCTCGGACCGACCGGCGGCCAGCGGCTCGCACCCGGGCGGCGCTGCGGGGAGGGGACTACTCCCTGGGCTTGCGGGCCTTGGCCTGCCTGGCTTCCTCGGCCTGCTTCTCGAGCCACTGCCAGAACCGGGGCTTTCGGAGCTTCAGGCCGCCCTCCCCGCCGGGGGGCAGGTCCTTCGTCCGCTCGTCGAGCTTCTGAATATGCTTGCGGATCCGCCACTGTTCGAGCAGACCGGCGAAATTGCTGGCCATGATGTAGAGGTTCAACCCGCTCGGAGCGTTGTAGAACATCAGCCCGAAGAAGATCGTCATGAAGTTCATGATCTTCATCTGCTGAGCCATCTGGTCGGACGTCTGGCCCGGGGGCGGGGCGCCCTTGGGCATGTACTTCTGCTGGAGGTACATCGAGATCGTCAGCAGGATCGGCAGAAGATTGAACGAATGAATCGGTCCCGTGATCGCGCTGATGAGCGGAATCGTGTATTCGTGCGCGAACGGGATCAGGGCGTCGGGCGCCGCGAGATCCCTGATCCAGTAGCCGTCGAACGGGGCGTTGCGCATCTCGACCGTGGAGTAAAGCGCCGCCCACAGGCCGGCCCAGATCGGGATCTGCAGCGCGGTGGGCAGGCAGGTGAGCAGTTGACTCGCGGGCGACACGCCGGCCTCGCGGTACAGCTCCATCATCGCCTCGTTCATCTTCGCCCGGTCGTTGGCGTATTTCTTCTTGAGTTCCTCGACCTTCGGCTGGAGCTTCGCCGTGAGCTTCTGCATCTTCATCATGTTCACCTGGCCCGCCTTGGTGATCGGATGCAGGACGGCCCGCACGATGAGCACGAGAAGGATGATCGCCACGCCGTAGTTCTTCGTCGGCCAGTAGAGCGTCTGCAGCAGCCACATCATCAGCCGGACGATCGGCGACGGGGCGCAACAGTAGAAATCCGCCTTGATGACCTCGAAGTAGTCATACCGGGAATACTCCGGAATGCTCTCGAAGGCGGTCTTCGACTTGGCGCCCAGATAACACGCAAAACCGAACCGGGTCGCGGCCTGCGGCTCCACCCGTATCGGCGTGGTGACCAGACGGAACGTCATGTCCGCCGCGAACGACGTGTCCTCGCTCCGCGTGAGACTGCACGCCTCCGCCCCCGCGATGTGCAGCGGGCTGTCGCCCCCGCGCTCCGGCCGCACGATGCACGCGAAGTACTGGTTGGCCTCCGCCACCCAGGCCACCCGGGCGGAATCCAGGTCCTTGCCGAGTTCGACCACCTTGCGCACCAGGCGGCCCTGTTCGACCGTCGGAGCGACCTCCTTTCGCGCGTGCTTCTTCACCCTGAAGACGCCGTTCTCTTCGATCGCCGCGAGCACCGCCCGGTCATCCGTCCGCGGGTTCTCCTGGTGCATCCCGACCGGCCCGCGCTGCACGAGAATCACATCGAGCGGCTCGGCCGTGAGATTGCGGATCGAATAGTCGAGCAGGAGATCGGACCGGCGGCTCGCGGGCGTCTCGCGGCCCTTCCTCGGCCGGGGGCCGACGGGCGGCAGACGGTAGGTCTTGGTGACCTCCAGCAGGGGCTTGCCCCGCCGCTCGATCGTGACGCGGAAAACCGTCGTGTCCGCCGTGCACTCCGCTCGAACGACCTGCCAGGGCAGCTCGGCGAGGGAAATGTCCTCGTGGAACGTCTCGATCCGGATCTTGTCCGTGGCGAAGGAGTAGTACGCCTGTTCCGTGACCGGGTCGAGCAGCGTCGTCAGCAGCGGATACGGCTGGTCCTCGCCGACCGTCTTCCGGAAGTCGCGCAGGTCCACATCCATCACAGCCGCACCGACGTTCGTAAACCCGACCCTCATGGGAAACGGACTGGTCGCGTCGAAGCCGCCGAGACCGACGACCTCCGTGCCGGCACCGCCCCGGACGCTCAGTTCGCTCGGCGCGGACGTCGTCGCCGCCGACGGCGCGGAAGCGAGCGCCGGTTGCGATCCGGCCGGGCCCGGCGCCGCGGCTTCGGCGGTCGGGGACGGGGCGGGCGCGGATGCGGTGGCCGTGGCCGGCTGTGACGAAACCGGCGGGGCCGGAAAGAGGCGCGGAGAGATCATGAGCCACAGCATCAGCACGAGCGTCGAGGCCGCAAGCGCAATGACCAGTTGCCGCCGGTTGTCCATCGAGTCCTCTCAAGCAGGAACGAAATACACGGAGAAGCCGGACCGGACGCCGCCCCGCGCCGCGGCCGGCTTCGCTCACCGGCCGTCGAGCAGCCGGTGCGCCAGAAAATCATCCAGCTCGGGAACCGCCAGGATCTTCTGGACCGTCGCCTCCACGTCGTACTCGAGGCGGACGAACTCGACCACGCGGTCGTCCACGACGACGTAGCTGGCCCGCGGATCCCGGTCGCGGGGTTGGCCCACGCTGCCCACGTTGATGATCACGCGGTCGTCCTCGGCGATCTCGTAGCGGCCCGGCTCGGTCAGCTCGTCCGGGCTCTCGAAATACGGGTCGTCCATGAATACGCCGGGAACGTGCGTATGGCCGACGAAGCACGCCACCTGCTCCATCCGCTCGAAGTTCGAGGTGAGCTTGTTGGGATTCGTGTACACGTCGTCGGCGAAGAGATACTCGTTGACGGGCCGCCGCGGCGAACCGTGCACGAGGAGCATGCCGTCGCACTCGACGCGAATCGGCAGGCTGCCCAGGAAGGCCCATCGTCGATCCCGAAGGGCCTTGTCCGGTTCATCCTCAAAAACCTGCCGCGTCCAGTACGCGGCCCGCGCGGCGCCGACGTTGAAGTTGTAGGGTTCAAAGAAAACCGCATGATCGTGGTTGCCGCACAGGCAGATCTCGCAGCGCTCCATGACCAGGTCGATGCACTCGCGGGGGCTGGGACCATAGCCCACCACATCGCCCAGACAGAGGACGCGCTCGATACCCCGTTCTTCAATATCCCTCAGAACGACGGAAAGAGCCTCCAGGTTGCTGTGAATGTCGCTGATGATCGCAAACATAGCACCATCCCGCGGCCTCGGGCCGAGGGGGCCCCGGACCGGGTTGAATGCTTCATCCTAAGGCCAGTCGCGCATGAACGTCAACGGAGCGTCAGCGCGAGCCGGAAGCACCCGTCCGCCGGTACGCTCTCCCCGCCCTTCGCGCGGCATGCCGCCGCGTCCCACCCCGCCCCGTTGTCCCTGAGGCCTGGACACCAGATGATTCGTTGACTGCCGGCGCGGACGGACCGCCCCTTTGCCCTGCCGCATTATTTCCCCTACGATAATCGCCGTACGGAATGCAGTACGCCATGAGCATGCGACGGAATCTCTTTCATGTATTGCTGGCGACGGCGCGCGCCGCCCTCCTGAGCGGCTGCCGGGATCAACCCACTCCGGGCCCGGGCACCCAGCCCACCGAGTCGGACGAGGTCGACCGGATCGAATCCCAAGGAGATGAGGCGCCCGAGGTGATTTTTCCCGCCGCCCTTCGAACGGACGATCCCTCGCTCAACAAGTTCATCGACGACGTGCTCGGCTTCTGCGCCAGAGGCGACTACGGCATGTACCGACTGGCCGTCGGCAGCCAGTATGAGCCTCTGCCCCGCAAGAACTTTGAGCGCGCGTGGCACGCGGTCAAGGAAGTCCGTGTCCGCAAGGTCATCCGCGTCCACGAGCCCACAACGCGGCCGGCCGCATCCGCGCCAGCCGAAATCCGGGAGGAACTCCGGAACCCCATCTACTGCGTCCACGGGACCATCCTGCTGCGGGATAACCAGCGCCCCCGCCCGGTGCGCGAGGTGGTAGTGCTCGTGATCAAGGAAAACGGCGAGTGGAGGCTCGGCCCTCCCGCTCCGGCAGCGATCAAGCAACGCATCATGGGGACGGATGAGCCGGCGGGCGACCTGGTAAACCCCACGATCTTCGAACGCCCCGGCTCGGAAGCCACTGCCCCGGCGGCGCCGTGAAGCGAATCCCCGCCCGGGGACGCCGGCTTTGCCCCGCCGGACTGCAACGCCATCGCGCGCAAATGTGATGGGCGCCGGGGGCTCGCTTGGAAACCACCCGGCGCGGGTTCCATCACACACTCACAGAGGCGTACGGGATGCCCGCCCGCCTTCCGCATAACCGAACGGCCGACGACTATAGCGCCGCCGTCGGTTCGAGAGTTTCGTTCGTTTCCGGCCCCGTTGGGGGCGACAGAGCCGTCATGGCGATGAACACCACACGCGAAACCGTCCTGCAAAAAACCACTGGCACGCCCTGTTCCAGTCGGCGCGCCGCCGCGGCGCGTGGTTGCACGCGCCTCGGACGCCTGATTGGCTCTGCGAGCGACGGCTCCGGCGTGCTCGAAGGCCGCCGCATCACGAAACGTAATGACAATACGAGACGTCTGACCCGGGCTGACGGCCGGGTGGCATACTGCGCGGTAGCTTTTGCGGATGAAACATACCTACAGGTATGACAATGGAGCCGCCTGCTCGCCTCCGCAGGGCCGCGCCACGCGCGCACCACTGCCATTGCGCCCGCAAGCGGACGTCGTGCCCCAGGCCAGGCGAGGCGGGACGCTGGCACGAAACTTGCTATGATGCCCAAGGTCGTAACGCAAGCATGCCTCTCGCGCGATCCATGGGCATCGCTTGGGACCGGAGGATTGTACCGGTCGCCTGCGGATTCCTGTTGAATGAGGCGGCTCCGTGCGAAGCGCTGCTCGGCGGACGCGGGCGGCCGTTCCGGTTGCCGGAAGGCCGCAGGCCTGCGGGGCGGATGGCGACGCATGCGGAGCCGGTGCCTTGTTCGCCGCGGTACCGGAAACCGGTGGCAACAACCCGGGTTTCTGCATGGCCCGGAAGGTGCAAGCGGGACGCAAGCCGCACACGTGGTGCCGGCTTGCTGCGGAAGGATACCATTCATCGCAAAGAAGGATTCAACATGAGCAGAGTACAGAACTCCTCGTTACCGGACCTCAAGCCGGGGGAGAAACTCACCCCCAAGGGTTTCATTGAATACTGTCGCAAGGTCGGCGCGGAGATCGTCGACCTGAAGTTCTGCGACCTCCTCGGCACCTGGCAGCACTGCGCCTATCCCGTGGACGAGATCGACGAAGGGACCTTCCGGGACGGGCTGGGGTTTGACGGTTCGAGCATCCGCGGCTGGAAGGACATCCACCAGTCGGACATGCTCGCGATGCCGCAACCCGAGACGGCCTGCCTCGACCCCTTCTTCAAGGAGCCGACCGTCAGTGTCCTGGCCGACATCGCCGACCCCGAAACGCGAGAGGAATACTCGCGCGATCCGCGCCGTGTAGCCAAGAAAGCGGTTGCCGCCCTGAACCAAAGCGGAATCGCGGACACGTGCTACATCGGGCCGGAGCTGGAGTTCTTCATCTTCGACGAGGTTCGTTACGAGCAGAACCAGCACCGCGGCATGTATGAGATCGACTCCGTGGAGGGCGCGTGGAACACCGCGCGGTTCGAGGAGCCGAACCTCGGCTACAAGCCGTCATTCAAGGGCGGCTACTTCCCCGTAAGCCCGACGGACACGTACGGCGACCTCCGCGCCGAGATGGTGCTGGAGATGAAGCGGATCGGGATCGACGTCGAGGCGCACCACCACGAGGTGGGCACGGCCGGGCAGGCCGAGATCGACATGCGGTTCAAGCCGCTGCTCCAGATGAGCGACCAGATGATGTGGTTCAAGTACATCGTCAAGAACGTCGCCAAGCGCAACGGCAAGACGGTAACGTTCATGCCCAAGCCGATTTTCCAGGACAACGGCAGCGGAATGCACACGCACTTCTCGCTCTGGAAGGACGGCAAACCGCTCTTCGCCGGCAACGGCTACGCCGGCTTCTCCGAGCTCGGGCTTTACGCAATCGGCGGGATCCTGAAGCATGCGCCGGCGATCCTGGCGTTTGCGGCGCCGACGACGAACTCCTATCGGCGGCTCGTTCCGGGCTACGAGGCCCCGGTGAACCTCGCCTACTCGATGCGGAACCGTTCGGCCGCGTGCCGCATCCCGATGTACTCGACCAACCCGAAGGCCAAGCGGGTCGAGTTCCGCTGTCCGGACCCAAGCTGCAACGGGTACCTGACCTTCAGCGCGATCCTGATGGCGGCAATGGACGGCATTCGGAACAAGATTCATCCAGGCAAGCCGCTCGATGTGAACATCTACGAGATGAATAAGGAAGAAGCCAAAGGCGTGCCGAATACTCCCGGCTCGCTCGACGAGGCGCTCGACGCCCTCAAGAAGGACCACGCCTTCCTGCTGGCCGACGGCGTCTTCACCGAGGACCTCATCGAAACGTGGATCGACTACAAGACGGAGCACGAAATCGACGCGATCCGCCTCCGCCCGCATCCACACGAGTTCCACCTGTACTACGACAGTTGAGAACCGCAGGAACCGACTCTTTTCCGCCATCGCGTTGCCAGATCGCCCGCGGCCACGTTTGTGGCCGCGGGCGCCTCATTCTCGCCCACGTTGCACGGGGCTGCCGCCACCTGCATAATCGCGCCCGTGATCGGACTGCGGCGGTATACCGGGCACCGAACGGCGAAACGGCGACGCGGCCGACACCTGGCCGGCTGCGTCACGCTCCTGACGCTCGCTGCATGCCGAAATGAACCACAACCTTCTTCGTCAGCGCCGGCGCATGACGACTCTTCCCCGGGCAAAGGCGTGCCCGCCGTAACACCGTCCGCTCATTCCGAAGCACCTCGGGCGACCAGCACCGCCTCGACGGAACCGGCCCAGCCGCAAGCCGCCGCAGGCGCCCCGGCCACTGCGGCCCGCGTGGCCGCCACCACGCCTTCGCCGTCGTTTGTCCCGCTTGCCGACGCGAAAAGCGGCGAGTGGTGTCGGTACCGGATGCGCGATGATCAAACCGAGGAAGTCCGCATCACCGCCATCGACGCCGGAATCGCCGGAATCGAGCTGAAGATGTCGTGGCGCGGCAAGCCGCTGGGACTGCCGACGATCCGGCCGGAGCGGGCCGACGAGGATCCGATCGCGGCGCATGCCCGGCGGGTCGGCGCGCGGGTCACCGTGGAAGAGGCCGTCCTGGAAGCCGCCGGCCGCCGCTGGCCTTGCCGCCTCGTGACGGAGGATTGGCTGGAAGAGGGTGTGCGATACGTTCGCCGAACGTGGATCTGCGAAGCCGTCCCTGTCTACGGCATCGTCAGGATGGAGCAGACGGCCGACGGGCAGCCCGCCGCGTCCATGGAGCTGTTGGAGTACGGCCCCCAGTAGCCGCGGCCCCGCGGAGGACGGCCCAAAGGCCCGACAGCCCCCAGGCCGGACCCGCTCGGATTTCGCGACAGCCCACCCAGGAAACTCTTTCCCCCGCCGCAATCGGCGACTACCATACTGATGCGCCGTCCTCGGCGGGCGGATTCTCGGGTTTTCCGCCCCGCCGGAACGGCTGTGACAATCGGTGCAATGACGGAGACGGCCGACATGACTCCCCTTCTCGCGGATGCCAGTGAGGAATCGTTTTCATCCATGGCACGGCGACTCAGTCGCATGATGGACGAAATGCTGGGCAGCCAGTATGTGCGGTTCTCACGGGCCGAGCGATGGAAGCCGGCGGTGAACCTGTACGAGACGACTTCGGCCCTGGTGCTCTGCGTCGAGCTGGCGGGCATGCCAAAGGAGCAGATCGACGTGCAGGCAGAGTTCGACCGGGTGGTGATTCGCGGCGAGCGAGCCGATCCGCAACCGTCCGACGAGCACCAGCCGCAGTGCGTGCACATGATGGAGATCGACGCCGGGCCCTTCGTTCGCGAGGTGAGGCTGCCCGTCCCCATCGACGTCGGCGAAGTCCGGGCGACATATCGGGACGGGCTGTTGTGGGTGTACATGCCGAAACAGAACGCGTGAATGCAGGGGGAGCGACATCATGGACGAAACAAGCGACCGGCCTGCCCCCGCTCCAGGTGACAATCCAACCCCGGAGCGTTCCGACGATGGTGCCGTCTCCGTGAGCAAGCCCGGACAGACGAAGGGGTCCGGCACGCCGGAAGGGCGGCTCGAGATCCCCGCCGAAATCCCGATCCTCACGGTCCGCAACACCGTGGCGTTCCCGGGCACGGTGGTGCCGTTGAGCGTCGGGCGAGAAAAGTCGAAGCGGGTGGTGGACCACGCCCTGCGAGGCAACAAGCTCATCGGCATTCTGACGCAGCGCCAGGCGGAAACGGAGGACCCCGGGCCCGACGATCTCCATCGCGTCGGGACGGTCTGCGCGATCCTGAAGCTCCTCAATATGCCGGACGGAACCCAGAGCATCATCGTCCACGGGGTGGTCCGCTTCGTCGTCGAGGCGTTCGTTCCGGACGACGCCTTCCTCCGCGCCCGGATTCAGACGCGATACGACGAGGTCACCGGCTCGCCCGAGCTGGAAGCGCTCATGCATACCGTCCGCCAGACCGCGACGAAGGTGATCCAGCTTCTACCGAACGTCCCGGACGAGGCGACGGTCGTGCTCAACAACATCGACACCCCAGGCGGGCTCGCCGACTTCCTGGCGGCCAACCTGTCCGCCGACGCGAACGCCAAGCAGGCGCTGCTCGAAACCTTTGATGTGACCGAACGCCTCCGCAAGGTGAACAAAGCCCTCGTCAGCCAGCTCGAGGTGCTCGAACTCTCGCAGAAGATCCAGGAACAGGTCAAGGGCGAGATCGACAAGCATCAGCGGGAGTACTTTCTGCAGGAGCAGCTCAAGGCCATTCAGCAGGAACTCGGTCAGAGCGACGGACGCAGCGCCGAAATCCAGGAGCTCCGCGAGCGGGTCAAGGCGGCGAAGATGCCCGAAACCGTCGAGAAGGAGGCAAACCGCGAAATCGATCGCATGACCAAGATCCCCCAGGCCTCGCCCGAGTACTCCGTCACGATGGACTACGTGAACTGGCTCTGCGAGCTTCCGTGGTCCGTCTCGACGACCGACTGCCTCGATATCGAAAAGGCTGAGCGGATCCTCGATGCCGATCATTACGATCTGGCCAAAGTCAAGAAGCGCATCCTGGAGTTCCTCGCCGTGCGAAAGCTCAAGCCCGAGGGCCGCGGGCCGATCCTCTGCTTCGCGGGCCCCCCGGGCGTGGGCAAGACGTCGCTCGGCCAGTCGATCGCGCGGGCCCTCGGGCGGAAGTTCATCCGCATCTCGCTCGGCGGCATCCGCGACGAGGCGGATATCCGCGGCCACCGCCGCACGTACATCGGGGCCCTGCCCGGGCGCATCATGCAGTCGATCCGAAAAGCCGGCAGCAACAACCCTGTCTTCATGCTCGACGAGATCGACAAGATCGGCCAGGACTTCCGCGGCGACCCCTCCTCGGCACTGCTCGAGGTCCTCGACCCGGCACAGAACAACAGCTTCACCGATCACTACCTGGATGTGCCGTTCGACCTCTCGCGGGTCATGTTCATCACGACGGCCAACTACATGGATCCGATCCCGCCGCCCCTGCGCGACCGCATGGAGATCATCGAAATCCCGGGCTACACGCCGGAGGAAAAGCTCCGCATCGCGAAGCGCTACCTCGTGCCGCGGCAGCTCGCGGAACACGGGCTGACGGCCGACCGGCTGACGTTCCGCGACGCGGCGCTGCGCCAGATCATCGCCGACTACACACGCGAGGCCGGCGTCCGCGAGCTGGAGCGGCAGATCGGAACCATCTGCCGCGCCGTCGCCGCGAGGATCGCCCGCGGGACCGGCCGCCGCACCGTGGTCGCGCCGCGGACGCTGTCCAACTATCTCGGCCCCGCGAAGTACCTCGGCGAGACCGCGCAGCGGACCAGCGTGCCGGGCGTCGTCACGGGCCTGGCGTTCACGCCGACCGGCGGCGACATCCTCTTCGTCGAGGCGACGAAGATGCCCGGCAAGGGCAATCTCATGCTCACCGGACAGATCGGCGACGTGATGAAGGAGTCGGCCCAGGCGGCGTACTCGCTCGTCCGCAGCCGGGCCAGACAGCTCAAGCTTCCCGCCGATACGTTCTCCAAGCAGGACATCCACATCCACGTGCCGGCCGGGGCGATCCCGAAAGATGGGCCGTCCGCCGGCGTGTCCATGTTCACCGCGCTGGTTTCGCTTATGACGCAGCGTGCGTGCCGCAGCGACGTGGCCATGACCGGCGAAATCACGCTCCGCGGGCTTGTGCTGCCCATCGGCGGGGTCAAGGAAAAGGTCCTCGCAGCGCACCGCGCCGGAATCCGTACGGTCATCCTGCCGGAGCGCAACCGCAAGGACCTCGTCGACATCCCGAAGGACATCCGCGACCGCATGCACTTCGTCTTCGCGGAGAAGGTGGACCAGGTCCTTCAGAACGCACTGGAGCCGCCCGGGGCCGCGCGGGCCAGGAAGATCGCGAGGAACCATCCGCCGCGAAGAAAAACACCGCGCCGATCCTCCCCCGCCCGCACCACCGGCAGGCAACCGGCTTCTCGCAAGCGCCGCAAACAGCTTGCTCATTAGCCGCCGGCCCGCAGGTTGGCCCGGGGCCCGATGGATACCGAGTGCGGCGGGAAGGTGACACGTCGGCGAATCCGCCCCTCGACATACTCGGGGCGGCCTCCCTACTTCAGGGGTTTGATCCGGATGTTCGTGAACCAGACCTCCGTAGGCTCGCCCTTGTGCAGTTGCAGAGCGATGATGCCCGAGCGAGGCTTCGTGGCGTCGGCCTCGGTGTAGTCGGCCGTCGTCACGCCGTTGACCTTGATCGTGATGTGCGGGCCCTTCGCCGTGACCTCCATGTCGTTCCAGTCCTTCAGGTTCACGGCCGCATCCGCCTTGCCCGTCCAGCCGTCCACCAGTCTCCGCCGGCCGTTCTGCTCGTGCAGGTTGCCCCAGCCCTTGGGAACAATGTCGGCCTGGTAGCCGGCGACCTCGAACTTCGGCAACTCCTCGCTGCGGAACTGGACGCCGCTATTGCCAAGACCCAGCTTTACGCTCCAGCGCAGGATGAAATCGCCGTAGCTCCTGTCCGTAATCGCGTAGGAGTACTTGTCCGGCGCCTCGGGGCGAGTGTCCCCGATCAGGCAGCCGTCCCTGACCGTCCAGTACTGCCTCTCGCAGTGCCAGCCCTGAAGCGTCTTGCCATCGAAGAGCGGCTCGAAGCCGTCCTCCCGCTCCAGGTCGCTGAGCATCGTCGGCGGCCCGATCCGCCCGCCTGCCCAGCGGATGCCATTGGCCAGCAGCGCGAGGAACACCGGGTCGCTCTGCACCTTCTCATCATGGCCCAGCGTAATGGCGAAAACGCGCCCGCCGGCGTAGCGCTTCGTCCATACCTGGGGCTCGGGGGCCTTGCGGTCCTTGTGGACGTCGGCGGTCTGGACAATCACGTGGATGTCGTCGCCGGGCTGCTCCACGTAGTAGGCCTCGTCGGTGACGGTGAACCGAGCGGGCAGACCGGCCGCGATCGGGTGGCCGCGATCGACCACCACATCCTCGTACGGGCCGAACTTGTCGTGCGCCAGTACAAGGCCGCCGATGATCTTCCGCCACTCCGGCCAGTCCTGGAACGACCAATAAGCACAGTGCACAGCCACGAGGCCCTTACCGTCGCGAAGAGCGCCGACCACCGCTTTCTTCTGCGCCTCGGTGAGTTTGGTGTCCAGGCAGGTGTTGAAGACAACGACATCGTACGGCCGCAGCACGTCGTCGCACAGGTCCGCGAGGTCAGTCGTGACGCGTATATCCAACTCCCCGTCCTTGCGGAGGTTGTGGGCAAGCCGCCTCGGCAGCTCGACGTAGTCGTGAGCCGTGCCGCCGACGAACATCAGTGCCCGGAGGGCGGGGCGCGTCGCCGGGTTCGGCGTCGCAGCAGACGGCTCCGCGCGCAGCGGGGTTGCCCACGCAAGGATGAGAATCAGCGCCATCCCAACGGTAATCATTCGTGTCATGGCAAGCCTCCTTCGGCGGTATTCTGCCCGCGCCGGGCAGGGCGAGCAAGGGCTGAAAGGAGGCACATGTCCGTTGCCCCAACGGCCCAACGAACGGCCCGTCGGGCGCCATCTGCGAGTTGGACTTTTCCGGCGGTGCGCGGTATGAGAGCAGGTCTTGTGTCGGCGGCCTGCCTTGCGAGCCCCAGAGGATCGATCCAGTCCCTCCGCCTGGTCCGCTGGAACGGCCGGCCGACACGCGAGCAATACGCGGCGCGTGATCCGAATCACCAGCCGGCGGGGATTTCTACTGCCAGGAGTAAGCCGAATGGGCACCAGACGCATAATCACGGTTGACGGCAATGAGGCGGCCGCCTCGGTCGCGTTCCGGACGAACGAGGTGATCGCGATCTACCCGATCACGCCGTCCTCGCCGATGGGCGAGTGGGCGGACGAGTGGGCCGCCAAGGGCATGAAGAATATCTGGGGCGCGATCCCCCAGGTCACGGAAATGCAGTCGGAGGCCGGGGCCGCCGGCGCCGTGCATGGCGCGCTGCAGGCTGGGGCGCTCACGACAACGTTCACCGCGTCGCAGGGCCTGCTCCTGATGATTCCCAACATGTACAAGATCGCCGGGGAACTCACGGCGTTCTGCATGCACGTGACGGCACGCACGGTGGCCACGCACGCGCTGGCCATCTTCGGCGACCACTCCGACGTGATGGCGTGCCGGCAGACGGGCTTCGCCCTGCTCGCCTCGAACTCCGTGCAGGAGGCGCACGACATGGCATGCATCGGCCAGGTGGCCGCATTGCAGAGCCGCGTGCCGGTGCTGCATTTCTTCGACGGATTCCGCACGTCGCACGAAGTGGCCAAGATGGAGGAGCTTTCGGACGACGACCTGCGGTACATGATCCCGGACGAGGCGGTGAAGGCGCACCGCGAACGCGCCCTGACGCCCGATGCACCGAAGCTTCGCGGTACGGCCCAGAACCCCGACGTCTTTTTCCAGGCCCGCGAGGCGTGCAACCGCTTCTATGATGCCTGCCCGGGCGTCGTGCAGCGCGTCATGGACCGCTTTGCCGAGCGTACCGGGCGGAAGTACCGCCTGTTCGACTACGTGGGACACCCGGAGGCCGACCGCGTCGTGGTCCTCATGGGCTCCGGCGCCAACACGGCGCAGGAGACGGCCGAGCACCTGATCGGCAAGGGCGAAAAGGTCGGCGTCGTGAAGGTGCGGCTCTACCGCCCCTTCTCCGTCAAGGATTTCCTCGCGGCCCTGCCGGCCAGCACAAAGTCGATCGCCGTGCTCGACCGCACGAAGGAACCCGGCGCCCCGGGCGATCCGCTGTACCTCGATGTGATCACCGCCCTGCGCGAGGGCAGGGATCTCGGCTGGTCGAAGTTTGCGCAGGAACCGCGGGTGATCGGGGGCCGCTACGGCCTGGCGAGCAAGGAATTCACCCCGGCGATGGTCAAGGCCGTATTCGACGAGCTGACCAGGGACAGGCCCAGGAACCACTTCACTGTGGGCATCGAGGACGACGTGACGCACACGTCGCTGCCGGTGGACGAATCCTTCGACATCGAACCGGACGACGTGGTCCGGGCCGTCTTCTTCGGCCTCGGGGCCGACGGCACAGTTGGCGCGAACAAGAACTCGATCAAGATCATCGGCGAGGAGACGAACAACTTTGCCCAAGGCTACTTCGTCTATGACTCCAAGAAATCCGGCGCGATCACGATCTCGCACCTGCGTTTCGGCCCGCGGCCGATCCACTCCCACTACCTGATCAAGCGGGCCAGCTTCGTCGCGTGTCACCAGTTCGTCTTCCTTGAGAAGTACGACGTGCTCGAATACGCCACGCCCGGCGCCGTATTCCTGCTGAACTCGCCCTACGGCAAGGACGAAGTCTGGGACAAGCTCCCGCGCGAGGTCCAGGAGCAGATCATCGAGAAGAAGCTGAAGTTCTACGTGATCGACGGCTACGAGGTCGCCAAGGCCACGGGGATGGGCAGCCGCGTGAACACGATCATGCAGACGTGCTTCTTCGCGATTTCCGGCGTCCTGCCTCGCGAGGAGGCCATCGAACAGATCAAGAAGGCGATCAAGAAGACGTACGGCAAGAAGGGGGAAGAGGTCGTCAAGCGGAACTTCGCCGCCGTCGACGAAACGCTGGCCCACCTCCACGAGGTGAAGGTGCCCGACCGCGCGACCGCGACCCGCGGCCGTCCGCCGATCGTTCCGGACGAGGCGCCCGACTTCATCAAACGCGTCACCGCGGTCATGATGATCAACAAGGGCGACCTGCTCCCGGTCAGCGCGTTTCCCGTGGACGGCACGTTCGACACGGCGACGACCCAGTGGGAGAAGCGCAACATCGCCCTGGAGATCCCGATCTGGGACCCGAAGATCTGCATCCAGTGCAACAAGTGCGCGATGGTCTGCCCCCACGCCAGCATCCGCGCGAAGGTCTACGACCCGGCCCATCTGGCCAAGGCCCCAGCCTCGTTCCGCTCGACGGATTACAAGGGCAAGGAATTCGCCGGGATGAAGTTCACGATCCAGGTCGCCCCGGAGGACTGCACGGGCTGCAAGTTGTGCGTGAACGTGTGCCCGGCGAAGGACAAGGCCAACCCGAAGCACAAGGCGATCAACATGGAGCCGCAGATCCCGCTCCGCGAGCGGGAGCGCGAAAACTACGCCTTCTTCCTCGGCCTGCCCGACCCGGACCGCACGGCCGTCGCCGCGGGCCGGATCAACGTGAAGTCCTCGCAGCTCTTCCGGCCCCTGTTCGAGTATTCCGGCGCCTGCGCGGGCTGCGGCGAGACTCCCTACGTCAAGCTGCTCACCCAGCTTTTCGGCGACCGCGCTCTGATCGGCAACGCCACGGGCTGCTCCTCGATTTACGGTGGCAACCTCCCGACCACGCCGTACTGCAAGGACGCCAACGGCCGCGGGCCGACCTGGTCGAACTCGCTCTTCGAAGACGCCGCCGAGTTCGGTTTCGGCTTCCGGCTGGCCATCGATGCGCACATCGCACAGGTCCACTCGCTCCTGCATCGGCTCGGCTCGCAGATCGGGGACGTCCTCGTCACCGAGCTTCTGAACGCCGACCAGGGCAGCGAGGCGGGCATCAGGGCTCAGCGCGAACGCGTCGCGGCGCTCCGCAGGAAGCTTGCGGGAATCGACGGCCCGGAGGCCCGCCGCCTGGAACAACTGGCCGACTACCTGGTCAAGAAGAGCGTCTGGTGCATGGGCGGCGATGGATGGGCGTACGACATCGGTTACGGGGGGCTGGATCACATCCTGTCCCTGCAACGCGACATTAACGTCCTCGTGCTCGACACGGAGGTCTACTCGAACACGGGCGGCCAGATGTCGAAGGCGACGCCGCTCGGGGCTGCGGCGAAGGTTGCGGCGGCCGGAAAGGCGGGCCAGAAGCAGGATCTCGGCCTGATGGCGATGAGCTACGGCCATGTGTACGTGGCCAGCGTGGCGATGGGCGCCAAGGACAACCACACGGTGCAGGCATTCCTCGAAGCCGACGCGTATCCGGGCCCGTCGCTGATCATCGCCTACAGCCACTGCATCGCCCACGGCTACGACCTCGCGTTCGGACTCGATCAGCAGAAGCTGGCCGTAGACAGCGGGATCTGGCCGCTCTACCGCTACGACCCGCGGCGCCTGCTCGAGGGCGAGCCGCCGCTGGTTCTCGACTCGGCCCCCGGCAAGGCGGCCGTTGCGGATTACATGCGCAACGAAACCCGCTTCCGCATGGTCGAGAAGATCGACCCGGAGCGGTTCCACCGGCTTTCGATCGAGGCCCAGAAGGCCTCCTCCCGCCGCGTGGCGATCTACGACCACATGGCGAAACTGCGCGTCCCGAAGGCGAACGGAAACGGCAACGGCGAGCCGGGAGTCCACGGCGCCCCGGCAAGCGAAGCGACCGTGAACCCGTGACAAGACGAGGACCTAACAACCCGGAGGACCCGGCAAATGGACCTGTCCACAACGTACCTCGGTTTCCGATTCCCGCATCCGTTCATGGCGGGCGCCTCGCCGCTGGCAGACAAAATCGACAGCGTGAGAAAGCTGGAAGACGCCGGCGCGGCGGCGATCGTCATGCGGTCGCTCTTTGAGGAGCAGATTGCGGCGGAGCAACTCGCGACGAATCGCTCGATGGAGACGCCCGCGAATTCGTTTGCGGAAGCGCTCTCCTACTTCCCGAGCCCGGAGGACTTCATCCTCGGGCCGGACGAGTACCTCGAGCAGATCCGCAAGATCAAGGCCGCCGTAAAGATCCCGGTGATCGCCTCGCTGAACGGCACGACCCTGGGCGGCTGGCTGGATTATGCCAGACTCATGCAGCAGGCCGGGGCGGACGCCCTCGAACTGAACGTGTACTACCTCGCCACCGACCCGGACGAGACCGGCGAGGCGCTCGAACGCCGCACGGTGGAGATGGTCAGCGCCGTCAAGAAGGCGGTGAGCATCCCCGTCGCGGTCAAGCTCTCGCCGTACTACTCCTCCATGGCCAATGTGGCCAGGCATCTCGACAACGCGGCGGCGGACGGCCTCGTGCTCTTCAATCGCTTCTACCAGCCGGACATCGACGTGGAGGAACTCAAGGTCCTCTCCGAACTGAACCTGTCCAACTCCGGAGCACTGCTGCTGCGGCTGCGGTGGCTCGCGATCCTCTCCGGACGGGTTCGCGCCTCCCTGGCGGTTACCGGCGGAGTGCATACGCCGCTGGACGCGATCAAGGCGGTGATGTGCGGGGCGCACGCTGTCCAGATGGTTTCGGCCATCCTCAAGAATGGCCCCGGCCAGATCACGACAATGCGACACGAAGTGTCCCGTTGGCTGGAGGAACACGAATATGAATCCCTCCAGCAGATGCAGGGGAGCATGGGCCTTCAGAAGTGTCCCGACCCGAAGGCGTTCGAGCGGGCCAACTACATGCACATCCTGCAAAGCTGGCAGGACTGAAAGGCTTTGCGGTATCGGTTGTCGGCTGTCACGCCCCGCCGGCGGTTCGCGGCCGGGTGTGACGGCCGATCTCCTTGCACCAATTCGACGTCGTGCAACCTTTCACAGAAGCCCGATTCCGGGTATAATCCGGGCGCGGGCGGAGGGGAGTGTACGGGTTCGCGTCGCAATAGCCGCACCACCGGAACACGCCGGAAAGGACGGACCATATCATGCAATTGCCCTACGGCTTCGTGCGGCATGTGCCCCTGACGGACGAGGTGACGGCGGAGGAGTTTGATCGCCTGGTCGCCGAGCTGACGGCGCATCGGTCGGAAATCGAGTTTCAGGAGAACGGGGCGTTTCGTCACGGCCGGCCGCTCCGCGGCACGACGGGCATCGCCCGGGCGATGTATCGGCGCAACATACGCTCGCTGCTCGCGCGCGTCGAAAACGTCGCCCATATCCGGGCGGCCCTGAGCCTGGCACTTACCGGCTCGCCGGAGGATGCGGAGGACGCACTCGAAGAGGCCGGCATCGAGCTGAACCTTCGCTTCGCTGTGTTCGCCACCGAGGGGGCAAGACTGAGCATTTCCGGCACCACGCTGATAATCGAAGGCGATTCGCCGGCGACGTGCTCGCTCACCAGGGAAAACTACCGGACGGCCGGGCGCGAGATCTTCTGCCGGGAAGCGTTGTACCGACTGCTCTACAGCGGCATCGATTGCGTGCGCTACTCGCCCGGCGCGATCCTTCCTGTTTCGGCACAGCGGGCCCGGCTGACCGACGAAGAGGCGGCCGAATTCGCCGCGCGTCGGACGGACTGGCGGCAGCGGCGCAAGCCGCACTTCATCAAGGAGTTCTGCATCTCCTGCGGAACCTGCCTGACGATCTGTCTGAACGACGCGGTCGTATTCGCCAGCGGTCCCGATGCGGCTAAGGGCATCATCGAGCGGCTCGGTATCGACTACGAGCGATGCCAGTCGTGCGGCCTTTGTGCGGCCACCTGCCCCGGCGACGCACACGGACGCAAAGCGGTGGTGATGATCCGCGCCGGCGACGAGAACACCCCGGAGATGCATCGCGTCGCGGTAGAGGGATAGAACCGCCGCCGGCTTGCCACGCGCACCAGCCCGGGCCGGAACGCCCGGCCGCGCCGCCCTTACGCAAACAACACGCTCTTCCAGAACGCGATGGAAAAGGCGCGCGAAAAGCTCCCGCAGCCGACCGGGTGAGTGGGGATGCGTATCCGCCGCTCCGGGTGCTCCAGCCCCTCAGCGAGATACTCCTCCGTTTCGCGAAGCATCCGCCGCCGAATCGTTTCCCAGTCTTCGTGGATTCGGCGCCGCAGAATCACGGCTGAGTCCCTTTGGCCGCTCGCGCCTCGTGCATTCGTTGACCGAACCAGTGCCCCAGAATCGCGCCGGCCACGCCGACGCCGACGTACTCGATCGGCAGCGGGCGGAAGAGATCATTCGGCGGCGTGGTCGCCAGCCGGGCGTAGTAATCGGAAACCCCGGACGCCAGCGGGCTGACAATCGCCCAGCCGTACCCAAGCGCGGCCGCCAGCGCCACGCCCAGCCCGTACCAGCAGGCCGCGCCGCGGGGCCAGATCTGCTTGACAATCGCCCCCGCAACCAGAAAGCCCGCCCCGACCGCGAAGAACACCTGCCCCCGCTGAATCTCCGACTCCGGACTGCGCGAAATGGTCGCGGAGATAAACACGCCGGCGAGGATCGCGCTGACGACCATGCCGAGCACGCCGTCGCGCAGATGCACGAGCCCCTCGCGCACACGAGCCCAGCGCCTCGAGGAACCGGCCGCCGGCGCAACCGCGGATTGCCCGTTCAGCCAGCCCCGAACGATGCCGCTCACGAGCCAGGCCGCCCCGACCACCGTCAGCCAGAGGAACGTCTCAGTAATCATAAGCGGGGCGAGCAGGCGCCGGTCGCCCGCCGAAGCTCCATGATACATGAGCACGTCGGTCATCGTCCCGCCGCGCGTGCTCATCGTTGCGAGCCCGAGCGCAGCGGCGAGCGATCCGGCCTCGGCCATGACCGGTCCGACGACGACCGTAGCCACCGCCGCGGCCACAGCACCGAGGGCTACCGCCGAGGCCAGTACGGCGGGCCAGGCCCGGCTCTCCAGGAGCAGACTGACCGCTGCAAACGGATCGGCGGGCCGTGCGATCGTCCAGCCGACGGACGCAAACAGCGCCATGGCCAGGGCGCAGACGGCGGTGAGGCGAACCTTGTCGCCGAAGGTGAGCGCGGTCGTGAGAGCAGGTGCATCACTCATGAACGTCAGGCTATCGAAAGGAATCAGACGGGTCAAACCGGCCCCGCCCGGCTCATGGGTCCTCCGTGGGGCAACGCGCGAGGCGAGTTTTCATCGCGAGGCGGGCGGTTATAATCGCCCCAGACACGCGGGCCGAGGTGCATCCCATGGAGCTGGAGCGTCTGATCGCCGTCGCGGCGGGGCACAGACCGGCCGATCTGGTTCTGCGCGGCGGCCGTATTGTGAATGTCTTCTCGCACGAGGTGTACGAGGCGGACGTCGCCATCGCCGGGGACCGGATCGCCGCCGTCGGCGGCCCGTTCCAGGCAGCCGCCACCGTGGACTGCCGGGGGCTGATCCTCTGCCCCGGCTTCTTCGACGCCCATGTCCACATCGAATCGAGCATGCTGTCGGTGCCCGAGTTCGCACGGACGGTCGTCGCGCATGGAACGACGGCCGTCGCCGCCGACCCGCACGAAATCGCGAATGTCATGGGGGCCGAGGGCATTCGCTACATCCTGCGGACGAGCAAGTACGCCCCGATCCACGTGTATGTCATGCTGAGTTCCTGCGTGCCGGCCTCCCGGTGGGAATCGGCCGGGGCGGAGCTCGGCGCGGTGGATCTGCTGCCGTTCCTGAGCGACCCGTGGGTGCTGGGCCTGGCAGAGATGATGAATTACCCGGGCGTGGTGAGCGGCGACCCGGACGTGCTGGCCAAACTCAAGGTGGTGGGGGACCGGGTCATCGACGGGCACGCGCCGGGGCTCAGCGGGTCGGCCCTGCAAGCCTACGCCGCCGCGGGCGTCCGGAGCGATCACGAATGCGTCACGGCCGACGAGGCGAACGAACGGCTCCGCGCCGGCATGCGCGTGATGATCCGCGAGGGATCCGTGGCGCGTAACCTCGCGGCCCTGGTCGGGCTGGTCAATCCGGCCAACGCCGATCAGTTCATGTTCTGCACCGACGACAAGCACGTGGACGACCTGCTCCGCGAGGGCCACATCGACTACGTGATCCGCCGTGCCATCCGCCTGGGGATGGATCCGCTGCTGGCGATCCGCCTGGCCACCATCAATCCCGCCCGCTATTACGGGCTCAAGCGTCGCGGCGCCATCGCACCGGGCTATCAGGCGACGCTCGTGGCTCTGGACGATCTCGAAAACATCCGGCCGCGCAAGGTCTGGAACGACGGCAAGCTGGTCGCGGAGGACGGCGTATGCGTGTCGGACCAGACGGCGTACCTGGCAGCGCGGCCGATCGTGCTTCGCGGAAGCATCAACACGCACTGGCTGGAGCTTTCCCACTTCGCCATCCCGGCCCCTGCGACCGATCACGCCCGCGTGCACGTGATCGAGGTCGTGGACGACCAGGTATTCACCCGACGGCGGATCGAGCCGGCGGCCGTCCGGGAGGGGCAGCTTGTCGCCGACCCGGACCGGGATCTGGTCAAGCTCGCGGTGATCGAACGGCACTCGGCGAGCGGGCGGGTCGGTCTGGGCTTCGTGAGCGGGTTGGGCCTTCGGCGGGGCGCGGTGGCCTCGACGGTGGCCCACGACGCCCACAACCTGATCGTGGCCGGGGTGAACGACACAGACATGCTTGCGGCGGCGGTGCACCTGATCAAGATCCGGGGCGGGCTGAGCGTCGTGGAGGGCGGCAACGTCCTCGCCGACGTATCGCTCCCGATCGGAGGTCTGATGAGCGACCAGCCCGCGGAGACCGTCTCGCGGAAGCTGCAGGAAGTCGGGGCGGCGGCGGCGAGCCTGGGTTGCCCCCTCCAGCGCCCGTTCATGTCCATGTCGTTCCTGAGCCTTTCGGTAATCGGCTCGCTGAAGCTGACCGACCAGGGACTCATCGATGTGGACCGTTTTCAGCGAATCGAGCTGGTCGCCTCGTGAGTCTTCGCCCGGGGAGCAGGCTATAATGGCCGGCCGGTGCTTCGGGCTTTCGGAAGACCTCCGTTGCCGGGCAGCAGGCGGAGGCAGCGCCCGATACACCATGCAGGGCCCGCTTGCACGGAGAAAGGCATCATGAGCGATCTCCTGATCACCCCCCATCCGACCCCGAACCCGAACGCAGTCAAGTTCATCGCGAATCGCGTGATTCACGAAGGCCCGACGAAGACCTTCTACAGTGCCGCGGCCGCCCAGACCGACCCGGTGGCCAAACGGCTGTTCGCCCTTCCCGGGGTGACGGGCGTGATGATCCTCAACAACTTCTGTAGCGTGAACCAGGACGGCTCGCAGGACTGGGACGATCTCGCACCGAAGATCCTCGCCATTCTCATGGAGGCCTACGGCAACCGCCCATGACCGCCGCGCCGAAGAAGGGTGCCGTGCGGGCCGCGAACGCGATCCTCCGCGCTGCGCGGGCCGGCGGAAACCCCGGCCCCCGCAGTTTGTGCGGAAGCCCCGGCTGTCTTATAAATGGGCCACAAGGATGAACGAACTCACCCCGCGACAGATCGTCGAGGCGCTCGACCGGCACATCGTCGGCCAAGACGAGGCGAAGCGCGCCGTCGCGGTCGCCGTGCGGAATCGCTGGCGCCGGCAGCAACTGCCGGAGGAACTCCGCCGGGACATCGGACCGAAGAACATCATCATGATGGGGCCGACCGGCGTCGGCAAGACCGAAATCGCCCGCCGGCTCGCGGCACTGGTGAACGCGCCGTTCATCAAGGTGGAGGCGACCAAGTACACGGAGGTCGGCTACCACGGGCGGGACGTGGAGAGTATGGTCCGCGATCTGCTGGACCTGGCGATCCACATGGTGCGGGCGGAGCAGACGGAGGTCGTTCGGGCCGAAGCGGAACGGCGGACCGAAGAGCGGCTGCTCGATGCGATCCTCCCGTCGGCCGACGCGGGCCGTCGCGCCGCCGCCCCGGAGGGTGAGACGGCGGAACGGCACTACCGGGTGCGCGAGAAGTTCCGAACCCGGCTGCGGGCGGGCGAACTCGACGACCGGCTCATCGACTTTGCCACGGAAGAGCGCCCGATGCCGCCCGGGATGTTCGCGACGATCGGCGTCGATCAGTTCGATCCCGAGTTGCAGAGCTTCTTCGAGCGGCTCATCCCCAAGGCGCCGAAGAACCGGCGCGTCCCCGTGCGCGAGGCCCGCACGCTGATCTTCCAGGAGGAGTGCGACCGGCTCATCGACCGCGAGAAGGTTGCGGAGCTGGCCATCCGCCGCACGGAGAACAGCGGCATCATCTTCGTGGACGAGATCGACAAAATCGCCGGTCCCCCGTCGCTGCACGGGCCCGACGTCTCGCGCCAGGGCGTGCAGCGCGACCTGCTGCCGATCGTCGAGGGCTGCACCGTCACGACGAAATACGGACCCGTGCGGACGGACCACATCCTCTTCATCGCCGCCGGGGCCTTTCACGGCAGCAAGCCCTCGGACCTGATGCCGGAACTCCAGGGCCGCTTTCCGATCCGCGTCGAACTGGCCGACCTGACGAAGGACGACTTCGTGCGAATCCTCACGGAACCGGAAAACGCCCTGACGAAGCAGCAGATCGCGCTGCTGGCCACCGAAGGCGTGAGCGTGACGTTCACGGATGACGCGATCGACGCCATGGCCCGGATCGCGCACGACGTGAACCACCGCTCACAGAACATCGGCGCCCGCCGCCTCTACACGATCATGGAAAAAGTCGTCGCGGACCTCTCCTTCAACGCCCCGGCCCCGGCCAAGAAACAGATCAAGTGGAATTAGGTACCAGGGATAACATGGTGCGCATCCAGTGGCAAGAGAGCAGCGAGTTTGAGCCCCAGGTCGGCGACCTGGCCGAGTTCTGCCGGCAGAACCACATCCGGTTAGTGGTTGAGCCTCTCGAAGGCCAGCTTCTGGTGTTAGTGGATGAGAATGCCTTAGAGTCTCTCCATGCCTGGTTAGATAACGAAACAACTCGCGAGCATGGCGGTGTCCTGGTTGGGCGCCCTTGGGTGGACCGTGAAACGGGTCGCCCCTATATCGTCATTCACGCTGCTCCCCCTGCTCTGGACAGCGAGGGATCATCGGTTCATCTGCAATTCACACCGGAAACCTGGGCGTTCATATCTGGAATGATTGACGCCGACTTCCCCGACCAGATGATTGTGGGCTGGTATCACTCTCACCCTGGGTTGGGCGTCTTCATGTCCGGCACCGATCGTGCCACGCAGCGCGCTTTCTACCATCACCCCTGGAATGTCGCCATCGTTGCCGACCCGATCGCGCGCAGCACTGGCTGGTTCATCGGCCCGGATTGTATAAGCGCTACCGACCGGCAGGTGATTCCTTTCCGCACAGCTATAAGACCAAAACCGGCAACATCCCAAGATGATGCCGGCGTGGATCGCTGGGTGCAGCAGGAGTATGAAGCTTACGAGCAGCGGAACCGTCCGGACTGGAGGTGGCTGCTCCCTTTTGGACTCATCGCGGCCGGAGCTTTCGGGCTCGCCTGGATCGTTATGAGGAACCGGATGATGGGGATGAAAACGGGTGAGCAAGAACGCTAAGAAGGCCAAGAAGAGTCTCGCCGAGCAGATCCTGGAGGCTTTTGGGCTTTTGCAGTCAAAGCCCAATGTCTCACCGCGCCGCTATGATGCCGACGCCAGCGCTCCAGGACAGCCACCTAATCGGCGTCCGGAAGTCCCTGCGTCGCCAACAACACCTGCTCGCCCGGCTCCTCCCTCGCAACCTCCACCCGCATCGACTTCCAGGCCGGAAAGGCCCGCATCACCCAATCAAAACACAAGTACACACTCGACGAATGGGGTCGCTAGCCGCATCAAATGGGATACAACACCCTCATCGCGCAAGCCTGAAACAAAGCCGGCGCCGAAAGCTCCTGGCGGTGGGGTTGTTTGGAGCGGTTCCAGTGGAAGCAAGGGGCTTGACCTGGATTCCCTGGGTGGCGCTGAGGATGCTTTTGATCATACGCTTCTAACCCCTGGTGAGCGTGTAGCGGTTTGCACGCTTGACAAGGTCGGGTATCACCTCAAAACCTGGGAATTCCTACGCGATCAAAATCGGGGCT